>NZ_JBEPAP010000004.1:0-303066 GCF_040298665.1 Streptomyces sp. NPDC001508 | reverse complement strand
GCCGCCCCCCGGCCCGCCGCTGCCGCCCCCGCGCCGGCCAAGCCCGCCGCACCGGCCGCACCGGCCACCGAGGCCCCTCAGGGCCCCGAGTATGTGACGCTGCGCGGCCCCTCCGCGGCGGTCGCCAAGAACATGAACGCCTCGCTGGAGCTGCCGACCGCCACCTCGGTCCGCGCGGTCCCGGTGAAGCTGCTGTTCGACAACCGCATCGTCATCAACAACCACCTGAAGCGGGCGCGCGGCGGAAAGATCTCCTTCACGCACCTCATCGGCTTCGCGATGGTCCAGGCCATCAAGGCGATGCCGTCGATGAACTGGTCGTTCGGCGAGAAGGACGGCAAGCCGACCCTCGTCAAGCCGGCCCATGTCAACCTCGGCCTCGCCATCGACCTGGTCAAGCCCAACGGCGACCGCCAGCTGGTCGTCGCGGCGATCAAGAAGGCCGAGACGCTGAACTTCTTCGAGTTCTGGCAGGCCTACGAGGACATCGTCCGCCGCGCCCGCGACAACAAGCTGACGATGGACGACTTCACCGGCGTCACCGTCTCCCTCACCAACCCGGGCGGCCTCGGCACCGTCCACTCCGTGCCGCGTCTTATGCCCGGTCAGTCGGTCATCATGGGCGTCGGCTCGATGGACTACCCGGCGGAGTTCCAGGGCACCAGCCAGGACACCCTGAACAAGCTCGGCATCTCGAAGGTCATGACGCTCACGTCGACCTACGACCACCGGGTGATCCAGGGCGCCGCCTCCGGCGAGTTCCTGCGCCAGGTCGCCAATCTGCTGCTCGGTGAGAACCGCTTCTACGACGAGATCTTCGAGGCGCTGCGCATCCCCTACGAGCCGGTCCGCTGGCTCAAGGACATCGACGCCTCGCACGACGACGACGTCACCAAGGCCGCCCGCGTCTTCGAGCTGATCCACTCCTACCGGGTCCGCGGCCACGTCATGGCCGACACCGACCCGCTGGAGTACCGCCAGCGCAAGCACCCGGACCTGGACATCGTCGAGCACGGCCTGACGCTGTGGGACCTGGAGCGCGAGTTCGCCGTCGGCGGCTTCGCCGGCAAGTCGATGATGAAGCTGCGCGACATCCTCGGTGTGCTGCGCGACTCGTACTGCCGCACCACCGGCATCGAGTTCATGCACATCCAGGACCCCAAGCAGCGCAAGTGGATCCAGGACCGCGTCGAGCGCCCGCACTCCAAGCCGGAGCGCGAGGAGCAGTTGAGGATCCTGCGCCGGCTGAACGCCGCGGAGGCATTCGAAACCTTCCTGCAGACCAAGTACGTCGGGCAGAAGCGGTTCTCCCTGGAGGGCGGCGAGTCCGTCATCCCGCTGCTGGACGCGGTCCTCGACTCGGCGGCCGAGTCCCGTCTGGACGAGGTCGCCATCGGCATGGCCCACCGCGGCCGGCTGAACGTCCTCGCCAACATCGTCGGCAAGTCGTACGCCCAGATCTTCCGCGAGTTCGAGGGCAACCTCGACCCGAAGTCGATGCACGGCTCCGGCGACGTCAAGTACCACCTGGGCGCCGAGGGCACCTTCACCGGCCTGGACGGCGAGCAGATCAAGGTCTCGCTGGTCGCCAACCCCTCCCACCTGGAGGCCGTCGACCCGGTCCTGGAGGGTGTCGCCCGCGCCAAGCAGGACATCATCAACAAGGGCGGCACGGACTTCACCGTGCTGCCGGTGGCGATCCACGGCGACGCGGCCTTCGCCGGCCAGGGCGTGGTGGCCGAGACCCTGAACATGTCGCAGCTGCGCGGCTACCGCACCGGCGGCACGGTCCACATCGTCATCAACAACCAGGTCGGCTTCACCGCCGCCCCCGAGTCCTCGCGTTCCTCCATGTACGCGACGGACGTGGCCCGCATGATCGAGGCACCGATCTTCCATGTGAACGGCGACGACCCGGAAGCGGTCGTGCGCGTCGCACGCCTGGCCTTCGAGTTCCGCCAGGCGTTCAACAAGGACGTGGTGATCGACCTCATCTGCTACCGCCGCCGCGGTCACAACGAGTCCGACAACCCGGCCTTCACCCAGCCGCTGATGTACGACCTGATCGACAAGAAGCGCTCGGTGCGCAAGCTCTACACCGAGTCCCTGATCGGGCGCGGCGACATCACCCTGGAAGAGGCCGAGCAGGCGCTGCAGGACTACCAGGGCCAGCTGGAGAAGGTCTTCACGGAGGTCCGCGAGGCCACCTCGCAGCCGGCCGCCGCGGACGTCCAGGAGCCGCAGGACGGCTTCCCGGTGGCGATCCCCACGGCCGTCTCCTCCGAGGTCGTGAAGCGCATCGCCGAGTCCCAGGTCAATGTGCCCGACCGGGTCACCGTGCACCCGCGGCTGCTGCCGCAGCTGCAGCGCCGGGCGGCCATGGTCGAGGACGACACGATCGACTGGGGCATGGGCGAGACGCTCGCCATCGGCTCGCTGCTGCTTGAGGGCACCCCGGTCCGGCTGGCCGGCCAGGACTCGCAGCGCGGCACCTTCGGCCAGCGCCACGCGGTCCTGATCGACCGCGAGACGGGCGAGGACTACACCCCGCTGCTGTATCTGGCCGAGGACCAGGCCCGCCTCAACGTCTACAACTCCCTGCTCTCCGAGTACGCGGCGATGGGCTTCGAGTACGGCTACTCGCTGGCCCGGCCGGATGCGCTGGTGATGTGGGAGGCCCAGTTCGGCGACTTCGTCAACGGCGCGCAGACGGTGGTGGACGAGTTCATCTCGTCGGCGGAGCAGAAGTGGGGTCAGACGAGCGGTGTGGTGCTGCTCCTCCCGCACGGCTACGAGGGTCAGGGCCCGGACCACTCCTCGGCCCGCCCCGAGCGGTTCCTGCAGCTGTGCGCGCAGAACAACATGACGGTCGCGATGCCGACCCTGCCGTCGAACTACTTCCATCTGCTGCGGTGGCAGGTGCACAACCCGCACCACAAGCCGCTGGTCGTCTTCACCCCGAAGTCGATGCTGCGCCTGAAGGCGGCGTCGTCGAAGGCGGCGGAGTTCACGAGCGGCCAGTTCCGCCCGGTCATCGGCGACGACTCGGTCGACGCGGCGGCCGTGAAGAAGGTCGTCTTCTGCGCCGGCAAGGTCTACTACGACCTCGACGCCGAGCGGAAGAAGCGCGGTGTGACCGACACGGCGATCATCCGGATCGAGCGGCTGTACCCGCTGCCGGGTGCCGAGTTGCAGGCCGAGATCGCCAAGTACCCGAACGCCGAGAAGTATCTGTGGGCCCAGGAGGAGCCGGCGAACCAGGGTGCCTGGCCGTTCATCGCCCTCAACCTGATCGACCACCTGGACCTGGCGGTCGGTGCGGATGTGCCGCACGGCGAGCGGCTGCGGCGTATCTCCCGGCCGCACGGCTCGTCCCCGGCGGTCGGCTCGGCCAAGCGGCACCAGGCCGAGCAGGAGCAGTTGGTGCGTGAGGTCTTCGAGGCGTAGGCCTCCGGCGGTTCAGCCGATGTAGGTGGGCCCGGCGCTGAGTTCTTACTCGGCGTCGGGCCCTTCGCCTGCCCGTGGGGGCGAGTACGGAGCGTACGCGGGTGCGGGTCCGTTGTGGTTGCTCGCGCAGTTCCCCGCGCCCCCCTGCGGGGCGCCTCAGCCGATAGGAAAGGGCCCCGCATCGAGTCCTTACTCCGCGTCCGGGCCTTCGCCTGCTCGTGGGAGTGCGTACCGAGCATGCGCGAGTGCGGGTCCGGTGGTGGGTACTCGCGCAGTTCCCCGCGCCCCCCTGCGGGGCGGGTGCGGGTTTGTTGGGGTTGCTTGCGCAGTTCCCCGTGCCCCTGGCGGGGGCTTCGGGTTAGCTTAGGTAGGCTTCGAAGTCCCAGTAGGGGCGGGATCGTTGGCGGGCCGAGATGGTGTGGGGGTGCTGGGCTCCCAGCGTGCGGGTCAGGGACAGCAGGCCGTCCTCCTCCAGCTTTCCGGCCTCCTCCTGCTCCCGTGCCGCCCGCAGGTCGGCGGCGAGGGCCACCTGGCAGGAGAGGGTGAGCGGATGCTCGTCGCCCAGCACCCGGCGGGAGCGGCGCAGGGTGTCCCGGCTCAGCTCGACGGCGTCGGCGATACGGCCGTTGAAGTTGCGCGCGCTCGCCGCGTTGAGCGCGCAGCCCAGGACCCAGGGATGGTCGGCGGTCAGAGTGGCGGTCAGCCCGGCGAGCGCGGATTCGAACATGGCCATCGCTTCGGCGCGTTCGCCCGCGGCCTGCATCACCAGACCGGTGTTGGACAGCATTCCGGTGGCAATGGGGTGGGCGGGTCCGAGCAGCGCACGGTAGCCCGCCTCGGCCTCGGCGATCAGCTCGCGCGCCTGGCCCAGGTCGCCGTGTTCCCGCAGATAGTTGCCGTAGTTCGTGAGGAACGACAGCGTGCGGTAGTGCTCTCGGCCGTGCACCTGGCTCAGCTGTTCGAGCAGACTGACCATGGCGGGTCCGGTGTCCCGCGCCTGTCCGCCCTCGCGGCGCCAGCACATGATCAGCTGGGCGCGGGCCTCCAGCGTCTGCGGATGCTGCGGCCCCAGCACCTGTACATGCAGGCGCAGCACGGGTTCCTGGCGGGCCAGCGCGTCCCGGTAACGGCCGAGCAGACGAAGGTCGTGGGTGACGGCGTTGCCCGAGCTGAGGGTGTTGATATGCCGGGCGCGCAGCATGTTCTCGCGTCGGCCGAGGGTCTCGACGTCCATCTCGTACGCATCGGCGTACCGGCCGAGCAGGCGCAGCACGACGCCCAGGTTGTGCCGGGCGATCAGGGTGAGCGTCTCGTCCGGCCCGAGGAGCCGGAAGTTGCCGTCGAGGACTTCCTGCTGGAGCTGGTACGCCTCCTGGTAGCGGCCCAGCTGCCGCAGGCTGCTCGACATGGTGCCCTTGGTGGTCAGCTCGGCCAGTTCGTTGCGCACCGGCGCGGACTGCAGCTTGTCCAGGATGCCGCGGTCCAGCTCGTGCGCCTCGCGGAAGCTGCCGCTGGCCCGCAGGATGTTGCTCTCCTGGGTGGTCAGGTCGAGCATCGACTGGTCCAGCGGCTCGGACGTGCTCGACCAGTGCTCCCGGATCCGCCGGGCGAGGTCGAGTCCGCTCCGGTACTCCCCGCTGCGGAAGCAGTAGCGCAGACAGTTCAGGACGGTCTCCCGGACCCGGGGCCGGGTGCTGGAGAGCGCGCCCGAGGGTTCCAGGTGCGGCAGCAGTTCAGCGTAGCGCGGCCAGTTCCGGCTGTCCATGGGGTTGCCGGGGTCGGCCTCCGCGAGCAGGGTGCGCACGACCCGCTGGTGGTCCGTGCGGCCCTGCTCGCTGACCAGCTTGGAGACGATGTCGTGGACGAGCCGGTGCATGTGCACGGACTCCTGGTGCGGGCCCATCTCGACGCCCGCCGGGCCGCGGGTCTCGCGGGTCAGCACCGAGTAGTTGACGAGGGTGTCGAGGGCCCGGGTCCAGGCGGCCAGATCGGTGGTCATCCAGCGCAGGTCCTCCGGGAGGTCCGCCTGGGGGTAGGCGCGGATCAGGCCCAGCGGGATACGGCCGGGGGCGAACGACGTACACAGGCTGAGCACGTCGATGGCCTGCGGCTGGGCGCGGCGCAGCCGGTTGAGCAGTATCGACCAGGAGGTCATGGACGACTGCGGGAAGCCCTCGCCGGTGGCGGGTTCGTCCACCGTGGAGAGCTGGCGTTCCCGCACCATGCGCAGGTACTCGGGTACCTCCATGCCGGACTCGCCGAGCCAGGAGGCGGCCTGTACGAGGGGCAGCGGTACGTCACCGAACTCGGCGGCGACCTCGTCGGCCTGGGCCGCGGTGATGTGCGGGGCGCGTCGCATCAGATAGGCGGTGGACTCCGCGCGCAGGAAGGCGGGGATCTCCAGGATGTCGGTGTGCTCGCTCCAGCCGCGGTTGCGGGAGGTGATCAGGACGTGCCCGGGGCCCTGCGGGAGCAGGGTGTTGATCCCGTCGATGTCGTCCCAGCCGTCCAGGATCACCAGCCAGTTGGTGTACGGCTCACCGCGGCGCAGGGCGTCCCGGACGGCGCGGATGCGTTCGCCGGGTTCGCTGCCGATGGACAGGCCCATTTCCACGGCGAGTTCGCCGAGCCGGTCACGCTGGATGTTGCGGTCGTCGGAGTTGACCCACCACACGACGTCGTAGTCGGTGCTGAACCGGTGCGCGTACTCGACGGCGAGCTGGGTCTTCCCGATGCCGGACATGCCGAGCAGGGTGCAGGCGGCGGCGCCGCGCTCGGCATCCGCCAGCCGCTGGTGGATGTCGGTGAGCAGGTCGTCGCGGCCGGTGAAGCGGGGGTTGCGGCGGGGGATCTCGCCCCAGATCTCGCAGCGCGTGTCGGGGTAGCGGACCCGGTTGGTCACGGTCCGTGGCACCCGGCTGCGCTCCAGGCCGAGCCGGCGGAGCAGCCGTTCCTCGGCGCTCTCCTCGCTCAGCCCCCACAGGCTCGCGGGTTCCAGGACGGCGGTGGCCGGCAGCAGCGGGCGGTTGGTGAGGTTGACCGCGGCGAAGCGGCCGGCGTGCGCGGCGACGAACCCGCGCAGGGCGTCGTTCCACTCCCCCGCGGGCCGTGGTCCGAGTTCGAAGAACCAGTCGTTGAGGACGAGGAGGATGCGCCCGCTGGACAGCAGCAGGTCGCCGAGGGAGTCCTCGAGCGGGACCTCGCGCGGCGGGTCCCAGCGCTGCAGGGTGGCCCGGTGGCCGTGGCCCTCCAGGCACTGTGCGATCCATGTCGCCCAAGAGCGGTGGTAGCCCGGAAAGACCACCAGGAAGTGCTCGGGCGACGGCGTACCGTCCCCGCCCGAACGCCGCTGTACCGCCATCGTCGCTCCCTGTTCCAGCGTCCGCCGCGCTGCCGCGCGTCCACCTGCATAGCGTGCCGCAATCCTATGCCCACGGAGTGTTATCGCAGGCTTCTGGCCGCCCTGCCGAGACCGGCGTGGTGTCGGCCCATCCCCCTTACGAACTCCCTTCCCACCAGGGTAAGTTCATCGGATTCGCCGAGCGCGGACAAGGCTTCTCCGACGTGCTCACGATAGATTTCCAGCCGCAGTCCGGCGCGGCGCCGCCAGCCGGACGGAACGGACGGGGTGCGGCGGGCCCGCCACCACAGATCGACGAGCGCGAGATGCGCGTAGACGCCCTGCAGCACTCCCATGACCGGGCGGGGGTCGGGCCGCCAGCCGACGCGGTGCAGGGTGCCGGCACCGGGCACACACAGTGGTGAGAGGTCGTGCAGGGCGGCCAGTTTGGTGTGCTGGGTCTCGTGCACGAGGGATTCCGCGAGTTCCCCGCCGTCCCCGGGAAGCTGGGCCAGCACGGCGCCGGGCGCGGCCCGGGCGGTGGCGCTGCGCGGGGCGCCGCCGGCCCGTCGCTCGGGGGCGAGGGGGACCACGGCGCGCAGCACCGCCCCGATCTCCGCGGCCCGGCCGGGATCGGTCGCCGACAGCAGCGTGTGCGCCTCGCTCCAGCGTTGTGCCCACAGCCGCCGGGCGGACTGCGGGCGCTCGGCCGCGGGCAGGGCGCCGGGGCCTATTCCGTGCGGCGGGACCCGGTAGGGGTCCAGGTCGTCCAGGACGATCGCGCTGCCCGGCAGCGTGCGCAGGGCGGACCAGCCGGGCCCCCCGCCGAGAACGCGGGTGGTGCGGTCGTCCGGCCGGGTCGCGGTGCGCAGCAGGACCGGGCCCTGACGGCCCGTCGGGTCGGCCATCCGCACGGTCCCGGCCCGGCCCGTCAGACGTACCTCCGGGGTGGTGCGGCGCAGCGTGCCCAGGCCGGGCAGGGCCAGCACGCCGGTCGGCAGGGTCCGGGTGCCGCCGACCGGGCAGCCGGCCCGGATCGCGGCGGCGAGGGCCACCCCGCCGAGGTGCGCCAGATGCCGTTCCAGGGCGGGCCCGTCGGGTGCGGCGAGCGCCTCGGCCAGCCAGGCGCCCGTCATCGGGTAGTCGAGCACATCACGCACCGCTGACGGGTCGGCACGCTCGGCGCTCTCCAGCAGGGCCCAGTCACGCTCGAAGCGCCGCCGGGCCGCCGGGCCGAGGGCGCCGCCGAGCCGTTCCAGCCGTACCAGGAGGGACTTCAGGAACAGCAGTCGACGCGCGTGGAGTCCGGCACGCAGTGCCGCGTCGCCCGTGGGCAGGGGGCGGGTGCTCGCGAGCAGCCTGGCGACCTCGGACGAGGCGGACGCCACGGTCATTTCCGGCTTTCCTCGCCGGGGACACGCTCGACGGATCCGACCGGAAACATGCGCTCTGGGCCGTCGCCGGCCAACAGGGGGTCGTCCCCGGTGGAGTACCAGGCCTCGGTCAACTCGTGCGGGCTGCGGAGCACCCGCGCCACCGCGTAACTCAGCTCCGGATCGTCCATGGCGCGCAATGTCCGCAGGTCGACGTCGGTGAGGTCCGGCAGGAGCGCGGTCCGTGCGACCTCGTCGCCGGGACCGGCCGCCCTGTTCCTCTGCTCCCCCACCCTCGGCTCCTCCCTGCCTACGCCCGCCCCGCACAGCCGCACTGGCTGCCCACTTCTTCCCGACAGGCCGGGGGCAGAAACCCGACTCCGATCAACTTCGGTCGCGTTCCGTCAAGTTCGTCCATTCAGCCATCCATGGCCACCACGGCGGCGCCACCGCGTGCCACTGTTCCTCCGGCGTGCGCTCGGCCCCGGACCGCGCCTGTTCCTCCTCCAGCCGCCGCGTCAGTTCCACGTCCGCCCAGTCCACCTCCCGCAGCGACCCCACCAGCCGCTGCCACTGGTCCCGGGCCGCCCGGTAGGCGGCACGGGCCGCGCGGGGCCGGTCCATCAGGGCCAGCACGGATCCCGAACCGTGCCGTGCCCGCGCCGCCGTCACCGAGCCGGGGTCGGCCCCGTGCGCGGCCAGCGCCTCGCGTTCCGCGTTCTCGTACGCCTGGAGGGCGTCCACCAGGACCGGCACCCCGGCCCGGTACCAGCCTTCCAGCCGGACCCGGCCGAGTTGCAGCCACACCTCGGCCCGCACGGCCGCGTCGGCCGCCGCCCGTACCGCCTGCCCCAGCAGGTGCCGGCTCTCGAACAGATCGGGCAGAAAGCCGAGATGACGGAACCGCTGGGCGAGAGCGCTGCCCACCAGGCCCTGGAGCCGGCCGCGCTGGGCCGACCGCGCGGGCAGCGCCTTCAGCGCCTCGCGCAGCACGTTCTCGGCCCGGTCCACGACCCGCGCGCCGTCCCGCGCCGACGCGCGCCGCAGCAGCGACTCGCCCCAGGCGGTGAGGAGTTCGCAGCGCTGCGCGCCGTAGGGCGGTGCCAGCATGACGGCCGTCTCGTACGCCTCGTCGGCCTCGGGGGCCTCGCCCGCCGCGTCGTGGAACGCGGCCCGCGCGGCGAGAGCGGGCAGCCTCAGGTCCGGGTCCTCGCCTGCGGCCCGCTCGGCCGCCACCAGGGCGGCACGGGTCTCGGCGTCCTCGGCCCCCGCGGCCCCGAGCGCCCGGGCCAGGTCGAGCAGCGCCGGGCTGCGCACCGCCGCGGTGGCCCGCTCGGTCTCCAGCAGCGCGCACGCCTCGCGCAGTTCCGGTACGGCGGCCCCGGGGCGGCCCAGGTCCAGCAGCAGGCGCCCGCGCAGCAGCAGCCGGGCCCGATGGGCGGTGACCGACGCGGGCGCCCCGCCGGGCGGCTCACGCGTCCCGCCCTGCCGCACCGACTCGGCCCAGGCCCGCGCCCCGGCCGCGACGCCGGGCCAGGGCGCATGCTCCGGATCCAGCACCGCCGCTGCCGCCGACAACTGCTCCGACTGTCCCGTCAGCCGCCACAGCTCCCGTCGGCACGTGGCCAGTTCGAGGGCCGCCTCCGCCTGCTCGGCGCTGTCCGCCGGTGCCGCCGCGTGGGCCGCCACGAGATCGTCGACGGCGTCCCGCAGCAGCTCGGCCCGGCGGCCGGCCGCGCGCACCGCCGCCGTGCCGGCCTCGGCCCGCAGGATCCGGCCGAGGACCAGCCGGGCCCGTACGGCGTCGGCCGGATCCTGCTCGGCCGGGCCGCCGGACGGGCCCATCGCGGCCTCGGCCTGTTCCCGCGCGCGGCGCAGCGTCTCCGGGTCAGCGAGCTGCTGCCACTGGCGCAGCAGCCGTTCCGCCTCGGCCAGCGGCTCGGGGGTCACCAGGTCGGGCAGGTAGAAGCGCAGCACCCGGGCGGGGATGCGGGCGAACAGTTCCGCCTCGACGCTGCCCTGGGCGTCCTGCGTACCGCCGTCGTCGGCGAAGCGGGCGGTGCCCGCGGTCGGGTCGCGGTCGGCGAGCCGGGCGGCGGCGAGCGCCGCGAAGTTACGGGTGCCCTTGCCGAAGTGCCGCTCCACATAGGCGGAGCAGTGCTTGAGTACGAGTCCGGCGGTGTCCTGGTCGAGGGAGGCGAGCAGCAGTTCCTGGAGCCTGCCGGGGAAGGCGAAGCAGGGCTGTTCCTCGGTGCCGGGCAGTTGCCTGAGCAGGCCGCCGAGCAGCACCTCGGCGAGTTCCATGGGGCCGGTGTCCGGGAGCATGGCGCGCTGGACCAGTTGCATCACGGGCAGGGTGAGCGGGGCCGCCGCCAGGTAGACGGCGAGGCGCAGCGCGCCGGGTGAGGCGGCGGCCCGGAAGGCGCGCAGGATCTCGTCGTCGCTGCGCGGGGCCCCGGCGCCGGGCGCGGCCGGGACGGCGGCCGTGGTCAGCGCGGCCCAGGCGCGTTCGCTGGTCGGCCCCGTGCCGGACAGCAGACGAGCCCAGGCAGCGAACGCCTCCGGCGTCGGCTGGAGCACCGGCACCGGCCGGGCGTCGGCGGCCGGCGCCTCCCAGGGCTCCTCGTCGGGCTCGAAGCCGATCCGGCCGCCCAGTTCACCGGGGCGGACCAGGCGGCCCGGTTCCGCGGGGAACGCGGTGCGGCCCCACAGACGGGGCGGCAGCGGCTGCACGACCGCCAGCGGCGCGGTGCGCGGCCAGGCGTGCAGCAGCCGCTGCGCGGTGCCGTTCTGCCACAGCGGTCCCACACAGTCGCTGATCACCAGGGTGAGCCGGCGGCCGGTGGGGTCGTGCAGCTCGTCGGCCCTGCGCAGCCGGGTGTGCGCGCCGGGTCCCGCGGTGGTGCCGACCAGGGGCGTGCCCGACTCGTCGCCGTACAGGTGGTGGACGCGGACGGAGGCGAAGGCGCCGGACTGCTGGCAGGCCTGGCGCAGTTCCTCGACGAGCTGTCCCCATACGGCCATGGCGGGACCGGTGTCCATGAGCAGCTGGACGTCGCAGCGGTGGCGGCGGCCGGGCCGGGTCACGGGCAGCAGTACGCCGCTCGCGGCGGCGCGGTCCGCGGTGGCCTCCTCGTCGACCTCCTCGTCCCGCGGGGTGTCGGTGGCGAACCGGTAGCGGCCGAGCGCGCGCAGCGCCTTTTCCAGGCCGAGCAGTCCGGGCAGGGCGCCGGCGGCGGGCGCGCGGACCGGGAAGACGGAGTGGGCGCCGTCGGCGTGACCGTGCGGGGCGGCGCCTGCGGTGTGCAGGGGTACGGGGGCGGAGGGCGGCGCCTCCCCGGTGGCCCGCGCCGGAGCCCCGGGCGTGACCGGCCGTTTCACGGGCTCCTGGCCGGGGCCGGGACCGGGCGGATCCCGGTCCGGGGTGAACGCGGCCGGGCCCGGCGCCCGGGGCGCGTCACGGGGCGGGGCCGCGCCGAGCCGCTGGGCCAGCCAGACGGCGTCGGCGACGTCCTCGGCGGTGAGGTCGAGGCCGCCGCGGCGCAGCCTGCCGATCAGCTCGTCCAGACGCATGCCGCGCATCCGGCCATCACCTCGTACGGTCGAGCGGCTGCATGAGCATGTCCGCGATCCGCTCCCGGGTGAGGCGTTCCGCGCGCGGCGCGTGCTGGGTGAGGAAGAGGGCGTTGAGGAGCTGGTCCGCGGCGACCACCTCGCCCGGTTCACGGTCCAGGAACCGGGCGATCAGATCGCGGCCCGCGGTCACGCTCTCCTCGCCGAGGTGCGCCTCCACCATGGCGGTGAGCTGTTCCTCGCCGGGCGGCTCCAGTTCGAGCTGGATGCAGCGGCGCAGCAGCGGCGCCGGGAAGTCGCGCTCGCCGTTGGAGGTCAGGACGATCACCGGGAAGGCGGTGCAGGCGACGCGGCCGCCGTGCACGCGGACCCGTTCGCCGTCGTGGGTGAGCACCTCGACGACGGGTTCGCGGTCCGCGAGCCGCTCCAGTTCGGGGATCGCGAACTCGCCCTCCTCCAGGGTGTTCAGGAGGTCGTTGGGCAGGTCGAGGTCGCTCTTGTCCAGTTCGTCGATGAGCAGGACCCGGGGCTGCTCGGCGGGGAGCAGGGCGGTGCCCAGCGGGCCGAGGCGGATGTAGGAGCCGATGCCGGAGGCCGCCGCCGCGGCCCCCTCGGCGCCCTGGGCGCGTTCCAGCTGGACGTCCTGGAGCCGGCCGATCGCGTCGTACCGGTACAGGCCGTCGTGGAGCGTGGTGCGGCTGACGATCGGCCAGCGCAGCACCTTGCCGAGGCCGAGTTCATGGGCGACCGCGTAGGCGAGGGTGGACTTGCCGGTGCCCGGGTTGCCGGTGACGAGCAGCGGGCGGCGCAGATAGAGAGCGGCGTTGACGGCGTCGACCTCGGCGGGCCGAGGAGCGTAGTTCTCGACCAGGCGCCGGCGCACACCGAGCCGGCGGGCGCTGCTGGAGTCCTCCGGGCCGGACTCCGCCCCGTCCTGGGCGGCCGCGAAGTCACGCCAGGGCGGCGGTGCGGGCAACCGCCGTACTCCGTCGTGCGGCTGACCCACTCCGCGGTAGATCCGCCAGTCGTTCACCATGGGCTCCTCCCGGCTCCGGTGATCAGGCTGCGGGCCCGGCCGTTCGATGTACGACGTTACCGCCAGACGGCCGTGCCTGCCGAGCTTCGCGGGCGCCCGGTGTCGCTTCCCGGTCCGGGAACGCCCTTGTGATGCAGGTGGGTTGACGGGGTGTCCGGTGAGCGGTCAGCCGCCGGGGGCGGCCAGGGGTGGCGGTCGCATGGCCTCCGTTCCGTACGGAGTGCGGTCGGGCGGGTCGAACAGCACGGCGAGCTTGCCGCGCAGCTCCTGGGCGCGCACGGTGTCGGGGTCGGCGAGCCGGATGCGCAGGTCACGGACCGGGCCGTGCAGCCCGTCCGCCCCCTTGGCGAGCCCGAGCAGGTCGGCGGCCTGCCGGTGGAAGGCGCGGCACTCCTCGTGGTCGTGCCGGTCCCGGCGCCACAGCACCACGGAGTGGCCGGCCATGAGCGCGTACTTCATGGCCACCTGGCCCTCGCCGCTGCCGACCGGGCCGCAGTAGACCGGCACACAGCCGTTGCCCAGCGCCGACAGCCGGCCGTAGACGGCGTACTCGCCCTCGGTACGGCCGCCGGGCGCGTGTCCGCCGGCCGGTGCCTCGCCGCGCAGCGGCTGGTGGGAGAGCGGGCCGCGGGCCGTGCCCCGCCACCGTTTGAGCCACTCCGGCGAGGGCTTTCTGGCGTTGCGCCGGGCGTCGCGGATGACGACGGTCCGGCGCAGCCCGAGCGGCATGGCACGCTCGTCGGGATCGGCGGGATCTTCTTCGGGCTCGCCCGCGGCACCGTCGGGTGCGAGGCCCCAGTCGTCCACGGGCAGGTCGAACAAGCGGCGCGGCAGGAACACCTCGACCGCGGCCAGGTGTTCGCCGTGGTCGCCGTGGCTGAGCGCGCGGGCCAGCGGTTCGCGCAGGGTGGCGGACAGTTCGTCGGCGCGTACGCCGCGGTCGTCGCCGGCCACGGGCGTGACGTCCTGGCCGTCGTAGATCAGCTGGACGCTCCAGGGGTAGAGGTCGCCGTACATCGGTTCGCCGACCTTGACGAGGACGTCGGTGCGCGCCGTGGACGGCTCCGCGGGATGCGCGGCGGCCGGGTCGAAGAGGCCGTCGAGGATGCCGTGGATGGCCTCGCCGACCGCCCAGTACTCGTGCCGGTCGGCCTGTTCGGTGATCCAGTCGGCGAAGGCGCGCAGCCGTTCCGGGTCCGCCTCGCCCGGACGTTCCCGGACGGTGTGCCGGGCCACCCGGGCCGCGTACAGCAGGACGGCGTCGAGGTCGACCGGGGCTCCGCCGGCGGCCTGCCCCGGTGCGCGCAGTCCGTGCAGCAGTCCGGCGCCCTCGCGCCAGCTGCGCGGCTCGTGCACGATCAGCGAGCGGTGCCGGCTGTTCAGCACCCGGGCCCTGACCTCCTCGACCAGGTGGACGACCTCGCCGGGCCCGGCGGGCGGCGGGAGGTGCGCCAGGTGGCCATAGAGCCGGGCCCGAAGTTCGGGGGTGATCCCGGAGCCTTCGTAGCCGGGCAGACCGGACTGCGCCGCGGTCCAGTGCGCGTACTCCGCCGGGTCGTCGAGCAGCGCGAGATGGTGCAGGTCGTGGGCGCGCAGCACCTCGTGCACCAGATCGCCGCCGCGTACGTCGAGCAGTTCGCGCAGCGCGGTGATCGGCACGGCGGCGCCCTCGTCCCGGCCGCGGCCCTTGATCATGCCGATGACGGCGCCGTAGCGCCGGTCGATCACGGGCCCGCCGGACAGTCCCTCGAACGGCAGGCTGCCGTTGATCAGCAGCGCCCGGCCGTCCGAGCCGGCCGCCTCACCGACGCCGTGCCGCACGCCCAGCTCGCCGGTCCTGCGGGACCAGCCGTGCAGGCCGATCGGGGCGGGGGTGCTGGGCTCCCGGTCGCTCAGCCACAGGCACCGCGCGTCCTCGGCGTCCGGTACCCGGACGAGCGCGATGTCCGGCAGCCGCCAGCGGTCGCCCGCCGCGTCGGGGTTCTCGGGGCGCGGGTCGGCGAGGACCACGGTGCCGGTCGCGGTCCGCTCCCGCCGGATGCCCGCGGTGTCGCGGCCCTCCCAGGTCACGCCCACGGCCCTCTCACCTCGCCACACCGCAGCACCCCCCTTCCCCACGACATGCGCGCAGGTCAACAGCCAGCCCGGGGCTATGAAGAAGCCTGATCCCCAGTACCCGTCACGGTCGGTTGCATACCCGTCGCCCGGTGCGCCGATGCGTGCGAGCGAGGGGCGCACCATCTCGTCGAAGGCGCTCATTCCGCGTCGGGGGCCGTGGCGTCGGGCGCCGCGCCGGCGCGCCGGTCCGCCGCCGGGTCGGTCCGCCGCCCGCCGCCCGCCGGTTCGGTCCAGGTCAGGGACACGGTCAGGGAGGATGTGCCGCCGCCTTCGGCGATGGCGCTCACGATCTTGCCGGACTGCGCCGTCAGTTCGATTCCGAAGCTCACGGACACCTCGACCGGCGCCGTCGTGTCCAGACCGGCGCGCAGGGAGCGCACGACGCCCCCGACCGTGCCGGCCAGTCCCCCTGCCATGTCGACGATCCGGCCCCCGAACCCGGTGTCCCGGTACCCGTCGTCCCGCGCGGTGTCGTCGGCCGCGCCGATCCTGGCCCAGACGACGGTTCCGTCGTCGAGCCGTATACGTTCGACCCCTCCGCCCATGCCGCCCCCGTTCGCTCAATGGAAGGAGAAGGCTAACTCCCGATGAAGACGAGTGGGAGGGGCAGCGATCCCCCGGGCGTGACGAAAGACCGCATGGGGACTGGCGGTCAGGGCCGCCGTCCCCCTGGCCCACCGCTCCACCGCTCTATTCGTCGTCCTCGTCGTCGAGCCGGGCCAGCCAGGTCGCCAGCCGTTCGACGGGGACCTCGAAGTCCGGGTTGAGGTCCACGAAGGTGCGCAACTGCTCGGCAAGCCACTCGAAGGTGACCTCTTCCTCGCCGCGCCGCTTCTCCAGTTCCTCGATGCCGCGGTCGGTGAAGTACATGGGGGCGTCTCTCCTGCGGTTACGTATGCACTCGGCCTCTGCGGACAGCCTATGCAACCCCTGCTCACCAAGGCCCCACCCTCCCCGGACCCCGGCCCGCCGCGGGCTCCTGGATGGCCACGCCCGGTGGCGCGGGCGGGTTGTGTCGTACGCCGGTGCGCGCGACCCGTGCGCCACGAGTCGCGCCCCCGCGGGCCGCCGGGAGTCGGGGGCGGGGGCGGGAGTTGGGGCCGGGGGCCGAAGGCCGGGGGGGTCGGGGCCGAGAGCCGGGAGCCGGGGCCGGGGGTCGGGGGCCGAGAGCCGGGAGCCGGGGCCGAAGGTCGGGGTCGGGGCCGAGGGTCGGGGTCGCGGACCGGGGCCGAGGGTCGCGAGCCTGGGGTCGAGGTCGGGGTCGCGGGCCTGGGGTGGGTTCGGGTCGTCCACCAACGGGTGTCTTGACTTTCCATGGCCGCGATATATCGTGTTTCACGGATGACGCGATATGGCGCGTCGCGTCCCCGTCGAGGAGGTCAGCACCATGTCCGAGTGGTCCGTCGCAGAGCCCAGGAAGCTCACCTTCGACGACCCCGTGCGTGATCTGCACGTGCGCATCGTCAATGGAACAGTCAACGTCGTGGGCACGGACGAGGGTTCCGCCCGGCTCCAGATCTCCCAGATCGAGGGACCGCCCCTGGTGGTCACACAGGAGGGCGGCACCCTCACCGTGGCGTACGAGGACCTGCCCTGGAAGGGCTTCCTCAAGTGGCTGGACCGCAAGGGCTGGCGGCGCACCGCGGTCGTCTCGCTCGCGGTCCCCGCGGACACCCGCGTCGAGGTGGGCGTGGTCGGCGCAGGCGCCGTGGTCTCGGGGGTCAGCGGCCCCGCGGTGATCAAGGGCGTCACCGGTGACACGACCCTCGTCGCCCTCTCCGGACCGGTCCGTGCGGACACGGTCTCCGGCAGCCTGGAGGCCCAGGCCGTCACCGGCGACCTCCGCTTCAACTCCGTCTCGGGCGACCTGACCGTCGTCGAGGGCTCCGGTCCCTCCGTGCGGGCCGACTCCGTGAGCGGATCCATGATCATCGACCTGGATCCGGACGGTCCCACCGACGTCCGGCTGACCAGCGTCTCCGGCGAGATCGCCATCCGGCTGCCGCATCCCGCGGACGCCGAGGTGGAGGCGAACACGGCGAGCGGCAGGATCTCCAACGCCTTCGACGGACTGCGGGTGCACGGCCAGTGGGGCGCCCACAAGATCACTGGCCGGCTCGGCGCGGGCAACGGCAAGCTCCGGGCCACCACGGTCTCCGGTTCGATCGCCCTGCTGCGCCGCCCGCCGAAGGAGGACGAGGACACGTCCTGGGACGACACCGAGCCGGATCCGGCCGCGTCCCGGCACACGTCGGGGGACAATTCCGCTTCCGGCCGGACAGCCGACACGACGAGCGCCCCGGCCGACGGCACGACCGACAAGAAGGTGCTCTGACATGCCTCCCGTCTTCGCCCACGGCCGCCTCCGCCTCTACCTGCTCAAGCTGCTCGACGAGGCCCCGCGCCACGGCTACGAGGTGATCCGCCTCCTCGAAGAACGCTTCCAGGGGCTGTACGCCCCGTCGGCGGGCACCGTCTACCCCCGCCTGGCCAAGCTGGAGGCCGAGGGCCTGGTCACGCACACCACCGAGGGCGGCCGCAAGGTGTACGCCATCACGGACGCGGGCCGCGCCGAACTGGCCGACCGCAGCGGAGAACTGGCCGAACTCGAGCTGGAGATCCGCGAGTCGGTCGCGGAACTCGCCGCCGAGATCCGGGCCGAAGTGCGCGGCGCTGCGGGCGACCTGCGGCGCGAGATGCGGGCCGCAGCCTCCGAGGCCCGGCATGGTGCCGGCACCCGCGCCGCCGAGCAGGGCCCCTTCGGGGAGTACGGCGAGGCCGGCGACAAGGAGTCCTGGCGTGCCGCCAAGGAGGAGATGCGCCGCGTCAAGCAGGAGTGGAAGGAGCAGGCCCGGCGGGCCAAGGACGAGAGCCGCAGAGCCCGTGACGAGGCCCAGCGGGCGCGGCGCCAGGCCCAGGAGGCGCAGGCGCGGGCGCGGGCCCAGGCGCAGGAGGAGATGCAGCGGATCGCGCAGCGGGTCCAGGAGCGTGTGCAGAACCACTTCACGCGGGGCGACTGGCCCACGGGCATGCGTGAGGGTCTGAGCGAACTCGCCAAGGAGTTCGGCGAGTTCGGCAAGGACTTCGGAAAGGACTTGGGGAAGGAGTTCGGCTTCGGCCGCGGCGGGGCGGGGGCGGGGGCCGGCCAGGGACCGGCGGCGGGGAACCCCAAGGCCGCGCCGGCTCCGGAGTACGAGCAGACGGCGGAGGACTTCCCGGCCGACTACGTACCGGCCTGGGCCCAGGAGGACGGCAGCGGCGATCCGGCCCGTGACCTGGACCGCCTCCTCGACCGTTTCCGGGACGACATCCGGGACGCGGCCCGCGACAACGGCGTCACGGTCGACCAGTTGCGGGACGCCCGCCGCCATCTGTCGACGGCGGCGGCCCACATCGGGGTGATCCTCCGCCGGCCCCGCCCCTGACCGCGCGGCACCGCGTCCCGCGCTCCCCCGCGCCCGACACCCGCGCCCCAGGCCCGCGCCCGGCGACCGCGCCCGGTGCCCGCGTCCGGCGCGGGCTCGGGGGAGGCCGTGTCAGGACGCCTTCGCCTCTCCGCCGCCGTACAGCACCCGTGCCACGGACTCGTATGTCACCCCGTGATCGGCGAGGACCTCGGCGGGTACGCCGGGGCAGACGGTCAGGGCGATGAGGATGTGCTCGTCGCCGATGTGCCGGTCACGGCGGCCGGCGGCGGTGCGCAACGCCCGTTCGAGGACATCCTTGGCGCCCCGGGTGAAGGGGCGGCGGCCCGGCCAGGAGCCCCTGCCCCCGCGGTCGCCGGACAGCGCCCCGACGCCATGCGTCTCCTCGACCCGTTGGACGATCCCCAAGACGTCGATCCCCAGCCCGGCGAGCGCGTCCTCGTCCGCGCGGGTGAGACCGCCCCGCCGCCGCGCCTCGCCGAGCGCGCCGCGCACGGACTCCTTGCGATCGGCGAGGCCCAGCGCGGCCAGCGCGAAGGAGGCGCGGCTTCCCTCGCGGTCGAGCAGCGCGAGAAGCATATGGTCGGTGCCGATGGACCGCGCGCCCTCGCGTTCGCCGTGCTCCACCGCGCCGCGTACCACGTCACGGGCCTGCCTCGTGAACCGTTCGAACATCACTGCCTCCCGTACTTCTTGTGCACGGCCTGTCTGCTGACGCCGAGTTCGGCGGCGATCTCCTGCCACGACCAGCCCTGGTTGCGGGCGTTGCGCACCTGCACGGCCTCCAGCTGCTCCAGCAGCCTGCGCAGGGCGACGACGGCCCGCAGCCCGACCCGCGGGTCGCGGTCGCCCGCGCGCTCGGCGAGATTGGTTGCCTCGGTCATGATGTCAACCTACGTTGACACGAGGAGATCTGTCAACTCCGGTTGACAGAGGCCGACGGCCGACCCGGGAGCCGGGTCGGCCGTCGGTGTGGCAGCGGCGCCGCGGTCAGCCGTTGGTGAGCACGACCTTTCCGAACTGGCCACCGGACTCCAGCCGTTCGAAGCCCTCGCGGGCGCGGTCCAGCGGCAGCACCTCGTCGATGACGGGGCGTACGCCGGTGGCGGCGCAGAAGGAGAGCAGATCCTCCAGTTCCTCCTTGGTGCCCATGGTCGAGCCGACGACCTTGAGTTCCAGGAAGAAGATCCGGGTCAGCTCGGCATGGGACGGCCGGTCGCCGCTGGTGGCACCGGAGATGACGAGGGTGCCGCCGGGCCGCAGGGACTTGACCGAGTGGGACCAGGTGGCGGCGCCGACGGTCTCGATGACGGCGTCCACCCGCTGCGGCAGCCGCGCCCCCGTCTCCACCGCCTCGACGGCGCCCAGCTCCACGGCCCGCTTGCGCTTGGCCTCGTCCCGGCTGGTGGCGAAGACGCGCAGCCCCGCCGCCTTGCCGAGCGCGATCGCGGCCGTGGCGACACCACCGCCCGCGCCCTGCACGAGCACCGAGTCGCCGGGCCGCACCCCGGCGTTGGTGAAGAGCATGCGGTACGCCGTCAGCCAGGCCGTGGGCAGACAGGCGGCCTCCTCGAAGGACAGCTCCTTGGGCTTGGGCAGGACGTTCCAGGTGGGCACGGCGACCTGTTCGGCGAAGGTGCCCTGGTAGCGCTCGGTGAGGATGGAGCGGGGTTCCCTGGGGCCGACGCCGTGGCCGGTCTGGCCGATGACGGAGTGCAGGACGACCTCGTTGCCGTCCTCGTCGACTCCGGCGGCGTCACAGCCGAGGATCATCGGCAGCCGGTCCTCCGGGAGGCCGACGCCCCGGAGCGACCACAGGTCGTGATGGTTGAGGGAGGCGGCCCGGACGTCGACGGTGCTCCAGCCGGGGCGGGCCTCGGGGGCCGGGCGCTCCCCCAACTCAAGGCCGGACAGCGGCTGGTCGGGGTCGATTCGGGCGGCGTAGACAGCGAACATGGGCTCGACGATAGGTTCCCCGCCCCGCCAACGGAACCAGGCTCCCCTGTGACACACACCCTGTTGCCCACCGGGCCCACCGGGCCACCGGGCCACCGGGCCACCGGGCCGAACGTCTTGCAGTTCACCCGCGCCAGGGCGCCGAACGGGTCCACGCGGTCCTCCGAAGGTGTGGATGGCGACCCGTTCCCCCTGGCAACCGACCCCCAGGCGGGAACTCCGATGCGGACACGTCGCCCCGGAACAGTTCAATGGCCCGCCGAACGGCCTGCTCCCTCCGATGACCGGCCCAACGGCGTACTGCCTCCGATGACCGGCCGAACGGCATGCCGCCTTCGATGACCGGCTGACCGGCGTACTGCCTTCGGTGGCCCGCCGAACGGCCTGCTCGCTTCGACGGCCCACCGAACGGTGTGCTCGCTCAGAAGGCCGCGCTCGTACCGGCAGCCGCCGCAAGGTAAGCGTGCGTGGTCAGCGGGCCCGCGTTCAGCAGGCGCGTGGTCAGCGGGCACGTGGTCAGCGGTGCAAGTTCGCCGACGCGAGAACGCCCCCCGCGCGGTCACCGACAAGAGGCCAGGAACGCGAGCCCCCACCGCCACGAGGCCACGGCCCGCGGGCCCACCCAGCCGGCCCCTCAGCCCCAGGCACACCCGCACGACAACCCCACGAAACCCACCGCCACAAACGCACCCCTACGGACCACCCCGCCAACTCACCGGAACAGACACCGAGCCGGGCCCCTCACCCAAACCCACCGCCCCAGACCCACCCACACGAACTGCCACGAACCCACCGCCACAAACGCACCCCTACGGACCACCCCGCCAACCCACCGGAACAGACACCGAGCCGGGTTCCTCACCCAAGCCCACCGACGCAGGCACACCCACATGGACCGCCCCACGGGCGACCAGGCCGTGCCCGCCGAGACAAGCCCATCCGCGCAGACCCACCGCCCCCGACGCACCCACACGGAAAAGCCCACGAACCCACCAAGCCGGGCCCCGCCGAGACAAGCCCACCCGCACGAACCCATCGCGCCGACGCACCCGCACGGAACACCCCACGAACCCATCGCGCGGGCGCATCCACACGGACCGCCGCGCGAATCCACCGTGACAAACCACCGGGACCGACCGCCGAACGGGGCCCCACACCCACGAGCCCACCAAGCCCCGCCCCGCACGCCGGGCCCACCCACGGGAACCCGTCGGCGACGACGCACCCGCACGGACCGAGCGGGGCTGCCCCGGCGCATCGGCGGGTCCCCGCCAAGGTGGGCCCGCGGCGGCGGGGCCCACCGGCGGGGGCCCACCGGCGGGGGCCCACCGGCGGGGGCTGCCGGTGCGGGAGCCACGAGGCTTACCGGCGGAGGCGTACCGCAGGGGCTACCGGCGGGCGACGCCCTCCGCTCGGGCCGCCGCGGCCACCGCCGCCGTCACCGCGGGAGCGACCCGCTCGTCGAACGGCGAGGGGATGACGTAGTCGGCGGCGAGATCGTCGCCGACCACCGCCGCCAGCGCCTCCGCCGCCGCCAGCTTCATCCCCTCGGTGATCCGGGAGGCCCGCACCTGCAGCGCGCCCGCGAAGATGCCGGGGAACGCCAGCACGTTGTTGATCTGGTTCGGGAAGTCCGACCGGCCGGTCGCGACGACCGCCGCGTACTTGTGGGCGACGTCCGGGTGCACCTCGGGGTCCGGGTTGGCCATGGCGAACACGAACGCGCCCTCGGCCATCGAGGCCACCGCCGCCTCCGGGACCGTACCGCCGGAGACGCCGATGAAGACGTCCGCGCCGGCCAGCGCATCCTCCAGCGAGCCCGTGAGGCCCGCCTTGTTGGTGAACCCGGCCAGCTCCCGCTTGACCGGCGTCAGATCCTCCCGGTCGGCCGACACGACGCCCTTGCGGTCGGCCACCGCGACGTCCCCGATCCCGGCCTCGACCAGCATCTTGGCGATGGCGACACCGGCGGCCCCGGCGCCCGAGATGACGACCCGCAGATCACCGATGCTCCGCCCGCTCAGCCGCGCGGCGTTACGCAGCGCGGCCAGCGTCACGACCGCCGTACCGTGCTGGTCGTCGTGGAAGACGGGAATGTCCAGCCGCTCCTGGAGCTTGCGCTCGATCTCGAAGCACCGCGGCGCCGAGATGTCCTCCAGGTTCACGCCGCCGAAGGAGGGGGCGAGACGGACCACGGTCTCCACGATCTCGTCGGCGTCCGTGCAGTCGAGCGCGATCGGCACCGCGTCCACGCCGCCGAACTGCTTGAACAGGATCGCCTTCCCCTCCATCACCGGAAGGGAGGCCCGGGGGCCGATGTCCCCGAGTCCGAGGACGGCCGTGCCGTCGGTGACGACGGCCACCACGGACGACTTCCATGTGTAGTCGTTGACCAGTTCCGGCTGCTCCGCGATCGCGGTGCACACGCGCGCGACGCCGGGCGTGTAGGCGAGGGACAGGTCGTCCTTGTCACGGACCGGCACGGTGGCCCGCACGGCCATCTTGCCGCCGCGGTGGAGCGCGAAGGCCGGGTCGAAGGAATCGAGGGGCTCGGCCCCGCCGTCCTGATCGGCACTGCTGTCGCTGCGAGGATTGACGATCTCCGCTGCCACTTGTTTACCCCTTAGGTGTTCATGGTGTGAGGGTGAGGGCCACTCCTGGTGAAGAGTGGGCGGGACCGCATACGACCCGGTTTGACCGTTGCGTACGGGTCGTACGCGACGGGCGCGCCGCACACGCGCCCTGAGCCCCGGATGAGGGGTGTAAAGCACCTTCTTACCCGACGGACGGCGCCGACGACGAGTCCATTGGTGCAAGGTCACCTGGCGCGGTTCGGCGGCCACGCTCCGGTGGCCTGCGGGCCGCTCCCCGTTCGCTTGCACGACGGCGGACACCGGGCAAGCATCGACCGCATGGTGAGATGCGCCGAAGATATTCCGGTCGATACCGAGGTTTTCCACAGACGGTCCGGCTGGATGTACCGACCTGGGCGGTTCGGGGGTCACCCGTTATCCGATTTTGACATAGCGGGTCGCCTGATTGGCCTAGCCCGAATGGCAAGATGCGGTAACCCACGAGGTCGCGACACCCGAAGGTGTGTGTTCTCGTCGACCCATCGGCAACGCTACCCATCCGCCGGAGGAACCCCATGACCGCTCGCTCGACCCGTCGCACCACCGCCGCGCACTCCCGGCCAGCAGCGGTCGGTGCGATCGCGGTCGCCGGCGCCCTGCTGCTCACCGGCTGCGGTGACCAGACCGACAAGGGCGGCAGCGGTTCCGACACGTCCTCCTCCTCGGCACCGCTCGCCGACAAGCTCCCCAAGGACATCCGCGAGGCGGGTGTCATCAAGGTGGGCTCGGACATCGCCTATCCGCCGGTGGAGTACATGGAGGGCGGCAAGGCCGTCGGCATCGACCCGGACATCGCGGACGCCCTCGGCAAGCAGCTGGGCGTGAAGTTCGAGTTCCAGAACGGCAAGTTCGACAACCTCGTCGTCGGAATGCAGGCCAAGCGGTTCAACGTGATCATGTCCGCGATGAACGACACCAAGGACCGCCAGGACGGCATCAACTCGGACAACGGCCAGAAGGTCGGCAACGGCGTCGACTTCGTGGACTACTTCACGGCCGGCACCTCGATCCTCGTCCAGAAGGGCAACCCGAAGGGCATCAAGACGCTGGACGACCTGTGCGGCAAGGTCGTGGCCCTGCAGAAGGGCACCACGTCCGAGGGCATCGCCAAGGCGCAGACCAAGAAGTGTACGAAGGACGGCAAGAAGGCGATCACGCTGCAGACCTTCGACACCGACCCCGAGGCGCTGCTCCGCCTCAAGCAGGGCGCGTCGGTAGCGGACCTCAACGACTTCCCGGTGGCCGCCTACAACGCCAAGACCTCCGGCGGCGGCAAGGACTTCGAGGTGATCGGCGAGCAGATCGAGGCCGGCCCGTACGGCATCGGCGTCAGCAAGGAGAACACCCAGCTGCGCGACGCCCTCCAGGCGGCCGTGAACGCCATCATCAAGAACGGCGAGTACACCAAGATCATGGAGAAGTGGAACGTCACGGCCGGCGCGGTGACCGAGGCGAAGATCAACGGCGGTTCCTGAGCGTCCCGAGCGACTGAAGGGCAGCCACCGTGTCTGACACCGCCGAGAAGATTCCCGCGCCATCCGTTCCACCGGAACAGATCAAGGCCATCCCCGTGCGCCACTACGGCCGCTGGGTGGCCGGCGCGCTGGTCGTCGCCGTCCTGGTGCTGATCGGCACGGCGTTCTCCAACGCGAAGATCAACTACAGCATCATCCCGCAGTATCTGACGGACGGGACCATCCTGTCCGGGGCCTGGCACACGCTGTACATCTCCGTACTCGCCATGGCGCTGGGCCTGGTCCTGGGCGTCGTCGTCGCCGTGATGCGAATGTCGTCGAACCCGGTGACCAGCACGGTGGCCTGGTTCTACGTCTGGTTCTTCCGCGGTACCCCGGTCCTCGTCCAACTGCTGCTCTGGTACAACATCTCGCTGGTGTTCCCCATCCTCAACCTGGGGTTCTACAAGAACGAGATGAACCAGGTCATGACGCCGTTCCTGACCGCGCTGCTGGGCCTCGGCCTGAACGAGGCCGCGTACATGTCGGAGATCGTCCGGGCCGGCATCCAGTCGGTGGACCTGGGCCAGACGGAGGCGTCGCACGCGCTGGGCATGACCCAGGGCCAGACGCTGCGCCGGGTGACCCTCCCGCAGGCGATGCGGGTCATCGTCCCGCCGACCGGCAACGAGTTCATCAACATGCTGAAGACCTCGTCGCTCGCGTACGCGGTCCAGTTCAACGAGCTGATCAAACGGGCCACGGACATCTCCAGTACCTCGCTCGCGGTCGTCGAGATGTACTTCGTGGCGTCGATCTGGTACCTGATCCTGACCACGGTGTTCAGCATCGTGCAGTACTACGTGGAACGCCGGTACGCCCGCGGCTCCTCGCGCAGCCTGCCGCCGACACCGATGCAGCGGCTCAGGAAGAACCTCCGCCAGTTCGGTTCGTTCCGCCGTCCGGAGGTGGCCCGATGACCAGTCTCAGCAAGGACACCGGCTTGGGCCGCGGCTCGGTCGGCGGGCCCATGGTCAGGGCCGAGGGCGTGCACAAGTCCTTCGGGCTCTCGCACATCCTCAAGGGCATCGACCTGGAGGTGAACTCGCGTGAGGTGTTCTGCATCATCGGACCCTCCGGCTCGGGCAAGTCCACCTTCCTGCGGTGCATCAACCACCTGGAGAAGATCAGCGCGGGCCGGCTGTACGTCGACGGCGACCTCGTCGGCTACCGGCAGCGCGGCGACAAGCTCTACGAGCTGAAGGAGCGGGAGGTCGCGGCGCAGCGGCGGGACATCGGCATGGTGTTCCAGCGCTTCAACCTCTTCCCGCACATGACGGCGCTGGAGAACGTCATGGAGGCGCCGGTCCAGGTCAAGCGGGAGTCCAAGGCGGTCGCCCGGGAGCGCGCGCAGCGGCTGCTCGACCGGGTGGGCCTCGGCGACCGCACCGGGCACTATCCGGCGCAGCTCTCCGGGGGCCAGCAGCAGCGGGTCGCCATCGCCCGTGCCCTGGCGATGGAGCCCAAGCTGATGCTGTTCGACGAGCCGACCTCGGCGCTCGACCCGGAGCTGGTCGGCGAGGTGCTCGACGTGATGCGGGACCTCGCCGAGGACGGCATGACGATGATCGTCGTCACACACGAGATGGGCTTCGCCCGTGAGGTCGGGGACTCGCTGGTGTTCATGGACGACGGCGTGGTGGTCGAGTCCGGCCACCCCCGCGAGGTCCTGACGGACCCCCAGCACGAACGCACGAGGTCCTTCCTCTCAAAGGTGCTCTAGCTGTTCTGTCCACGGAGGTTGGTGACGCAGGTCTCGGCTGAGAGATCTTGAAATGGGTGAGGGCCTACTGGCCTGGTGTGGATTGCGACATCTACACCGGCGACCAGAGAGGCCCTCGTGCCGCACCGTAATGCACCTCTGAGCGAGACCGGACGTCTGCGGCCGGCCCGCTGCGTGGTCGAGGACGGCTGGCCCCTGCGCCGGGCCGCGGCGCCCCAGAGACACCGCGGCCCCACTGCCTACCGCCTCCCCCGGCAGTCCCGCCGTACACGCCCCCCCCAACTCCCCAACACCGCCCACCCGGCCAACGCGACCCGCCCTTGCGCTTTCCCCGGGTCACCCCGGCTCCTTGGGCCACCCTGGCCGCTTTGGTCGCCCTGGCCGCTTGGGTCGCCCTGGCCGCTTTGGTCGCCCTGGCCGCTTGGGTCGCCGCGAACCCCTCGGTCACCCAGTCCCCTCGGATCTCCGCGACACCTCGGGGCGCCCAGACACCCGGGTCGTCCGGGCATCCTGAGCCGTCCGCCCGATGCAGCCGGTTCAGCCAGCACGGCCGGTCCGACCGGCTCGGCCGGATCCACGGGACCGGCCGTTCCCATCGCAGCGGCCGGTCCCACCGGATCCGCCGGAGCAGCCCGAGGCGGCCAGGACCAGCCGGTTCCGTCCCACCGGATCAGCCGACGCCACCGGATCCGCCCGCTCGGCCGGGATCGACCGGATCAGCCGATTCAGCATCGGCGCAGCGGAGCAGCAGCCACGCTGAACCGCCATCACCACCTGCCGAACCCGGCGCGGGCAGACCACCCAAAGCCCCGACCAGCCAGACCCACCAGCTCCGCCGGACCAGCCCGATCAACAGGATCCACCAGATCAACCGGACCAGCCCCAACGGCCAGATCAACATCGGCGCACCGGAGCAGCAGCCACGCTGGCCAGCCATCACCACCTGGCGAACCCGGCGCGGGCAGACCGCCCAAAGGCCCGACCAGCCGGACCCACCGGCCCGCCGGGCCAGCCGAACCACTCCGATCAACGTGATCCACCGGCTCCAGCAGATCAGCCCCATCAGCCGGACCCACCGGTTCAGCCAACTCGGCCGGTGCCAGCCAGACCCACCGGAGCAGTCCGGGGCGGCCCCGCTGGGCCGGCCCGATCGGCGCCGGCGGCCGGTTCCGTTGGTCCCGTCGGTTTGGGTCGGGCTGGTTACTTGAGGGCGAGGAGGAGGGTGTCCGATGGTGAGGACCAGACCGGTCGGGCCTCTGCGAAGCCCTTTTCGCGCAGCACGCGCGTGTGCCAGGCGACGGGGGGCATGTCCCCGTCGGCGTGTTCGCCGTAGATCTCGAAGCGGCGGGCCGTGGGCTCGGCGAGGACCGGGTCCTTCGCGGCGAGTTGCCACCACTCCGCCCAGTCGAGGGCGCCCGCCCGCTTGGCCTGATCCATGCGGGCGTGCCGCTGGGCCCGTTCGGCGGCATTGATCCGGGGCGTGCTGTCCTCGATCATGTGGTCCGCGTTCATGAAGACACCACCGTCGCGGACGAGTTTCGCGACCTGACCGTAGAGGGCCGCGAGGGGGCCGCTGTGCAGCCAGTGCAGGGCCGTGGCGGTCAGAACCGCGTCGTACGCGTCGTACGGCAGCAGCGCGGGCCACTGCGGGTCCTTGAGGTCGGCGGTGACGAAGGTGACCCGTTCGTCGCCCGCGAAGGTGCCCTCGGCGATGGCCAGGAGCGCCGGGTCCAGGTCGACGCCGGTGCTGACGGCCTGCGGGAACCGCTTCAGCAGCCGGCCGGTGATGCTGCCGGTGCCACAGGCGAGGTCGAGCACGCGCGGCGCGGTGCCGACGAGCGCCTCGACCATGTCGAGCATGGTCGTGAACCGTTCCTCGCGGTCGGGCATATACCACTCCTGCTGCCGGTCCCAGCTCTCCTGCCAGGCCCGCCAGTCGACTCCGGTCATGGCCGTGTTCGCGTCCGGCATCGCAACCCCTCCCACGCGAAGGTCCCGTAATACCCTGGAATCGCGATCGGTCATTACCTGATCGCGTCCACGACCATAGAGCACCACCGTAAGGACTACAAGTGGAACTGGCCTATTACTCGGATTACGCCGTGCGCCTCGTCAACAGCGAGGAACCGCTCCGGGGCAAGGACTCGCTCACCACGGTCGAGGCCGTCCGCGGCCTGTTCGGCGTCAACCAGTCGGCGGCCCGCCGCGCCGCCGACGCCGACGTCACCCGCTTCCGCTCGGTACGCGCCCGGCTGCGCGCGGTCTTCGAGGCCGCCGACCAGGGCGACGAGACCCTGGCGGTGGACCTGCTGAACTCACTGCTGCTGGAGTTCCCGGTCAGCCCGCAGATCTCCGGGCACGATCACCGGGACGACGACGGCCGCCCGCTGTGGCACATGCACCTGGCCGACCACCCGTCGAACGCCACCGCGGGCTACGCGGCGATCGCCGCCATGGGCCTGGGCTTCCATCTGACCGAGTACGGCGTGGACCGCCTGGGCCTGTGCCAGGCGGCCCCCTGCCGCAACGCCTACCTGGACACCTCCACCAACCGCTCCCGGCGCTACTGCTCCGACCGGTGCGCCACGCGGGCCAACGTGGCCGCCTACCGGGCCCGCAAACGCCTGGAGGCCGACCGGTCCGAGAACACCGGCCTCGCGGCCGAGAGCGCCCAGCGCACCACGGCCAGCGGCGAGCGCTGATCCGGTCTGCGCGGCCGCAACCGCAGCCGGACCCGGCCGAGGATCAACTCCTGCGGCACGGCCCCGTAGTCGGTGCTGTCACCACCCGCGTACGGATTGTCCCCCAGCACCCACCAGCCGCCCTCCCGGCGCTCCACCGCGCGCTTGACGACAAGCAGGTCCTGTTGGAAGGGATGGCGCAGGACCACGATGTCCCCGGGCCTGATCCGGGCGCCGTACCGCAGCACGAGCCGGTCCCCGTGATGCAGCGTCGGCACCATGGACGGCCCCGTCACCTCGGCCAGCCCGAAGGGCGGCGTCGTTCTCCCCCGCTCGGTCTCCTGCGACAGCTCCGGCATCGCCGGCACCTCCCCGGTCCGTTCCTCCACCAGTCTCAGTCTGACCCTGGACTTTTGTCGTAAGCCCTAGGGGGCACTCGCGAAATCCCGCTTCTCAGGGAGTAATGTCCCACCTGAGAAGACGATCACGAGGAAGGAATGCTCCATGCTTTCCCGCCTGTTTGCCCCCAAGGTCAAGGTCAGCGCGCACTGCGACCTGCCCTGCGGCGTGTACGACCCGGCCCAGGCCCGCATCGAGGCGGAGTCGGTGAAGGCCGTCCAGGAGAAGATGGCCGCCAACGACGACCCGCACTTCCAGTCGCGCGCCACCGTCATCAAGGAGCAGCGCGCCGAGCTGGCGAAGCACCACGTCTCCGTGCTCTGGAGCGACTACTTCAAGCCCCCGCACTTCGAGAAGTACCCCGAGCTGCACCAGCTGGTCAATGACACCCTGAAGGCGCTGTCGGCCGCCAAGGCGTCCACCGACCCGGCGACGGGCCAGAAGGCGCTGGACTACATCGCCCAGATCGACAAGATCTTCTGGGAGACCAAGAAGGCCTGATCTTGACTCAGGCCATCTGACCCGCGGTTTCCTTGATCGCCCGGTCTCCCTGTCCGCACCCGGTCCGCAGTTCGCCGAGCACGGCGTCCACAGCGGCCGGGTGCGGTCTTGTTCGCCCGGCCACGGGTGGGCACACGGCCCGCGCGGTCTCGCAGACAAGGACGGTCATCATGTCCGAACCCGCTGAGGGCGGCGCGGAGCGGCCCGGGCTGTGGCAGGTGAAGATCGCGTTTCTCGCCACACCGGCCCAGCACGAGGAGCTGCTGGACGGCCTGGCCGACGTGCTGTGCCCCGAGCCGGACCACGAGGGACCCTGCCCCGTCCCGTGGGGCATGCACAGCGTCAACGGGGACTCCCTGTCCCGCCGACGACGGAGGGCGCTGCTGAAGGAGATCGAGGAGACCAACTGGGACCCGAAAGACAGCGCGGGTACGGACACCGGGACAGACCCCGGAACGTCCTGGAGACCTGCCTGAACGAAGCTGCCCTGTCTACGATCACCGCACGCCGACGTCTGCGTGAAGGTGCAGGGGGTCGCCGCCGGTCCGGGCGGCGCCCATCTCGACTTCTCCGTGGACGACGTCAACGCGTTCGTGACGTCCGCGCGAGCACTCGGCGCGGTCCCGGTCGCCGAGCACAGGGCTGGTGCGTGCTGCGCTTCCGGCTGGGAGCCGCTGACCGGGTCGCTTCCCGAATTCCGGGTGCTCCGGCCGCCGCCGGGCCTGCCCGTCCGGATCCTGCTGCGACGGCTGGGCGAGGAACGGCCCGCCGCCCACCTCGTCCTGTCCTGTGCGGACATCGCGGCGCCCCGGGCCCAACCATGAGGGCCTGGGGGCAGTCGTCGTGGCCCACGACCCGCACTGGACGGTGCTGCACGACCCGGCCGGCGGCATCTACTGCCTGACCGGCCGGAACCGGGAGACGGGCGGCCTGCCGGCATCGGCGCTCAACGACGCACGCGCGTGACCAGGGGAAGCCGGGGCCACCGGCCACGGCGAAGGGCAGGCCCCGTGCAGACAGCCACGAGTCCCCCGCGCCCACCGAGGACCGCACAGCCGACGCGAGCGGCGGCACAGCCACGGGGTCCGAGGCGCGACGAACAGGGCTTGAGGCACGGCGTACGGGGTCTGAGGCGCGCGGACGTCGGGCGCGGGCGTGCGTGGCCGTCCCCGTTCGCCGGGGGCGCTGTTCGGGGCGTGTCGAGGGTCCGCCGCCAGACGTACGGCTCCCGGGGCTCCGCCCCGGCCCGCGACCACAGCGTGAACCCTCCCCCGCCCTCCCCCGCCGGCGCCTACGCCACCGCCGTACAGCGCCATATCCGGCGACATCCCCCGGCCGCCGTCACCCCCAGGGCTCCACATCGACCACGGCCTCGACCGGCACCGGCCCGTACACGTGCGGGAACTCCTCGCCGCCCGGCTCCGCGGCCTCGTACTTCACGGGTACGCCGAGCAGCGCCGGGTCCACGACCAGGACCACCAGATCGTCCGGGCGCTCGTGCGAGCCGTACAAGAAGGCCGCCACGCGCGGGAGTTGGGCGCGGGTGGAGAAGTGGACGAAGCCCTCCTCCCGCAGCGTGCGGCCACGGGTGGACATCTCATAGCTGCCGCGCTCGCGAGCCGCTTCCCACAGGGGGCGTTCCGTGATGTGGAGGATGTACGGGAGTTTCGGCATGCGGCCACGCTACGGCCTCGACCGGACGTACGGCCCTCGCCGGAGCATGGGCGCCGCACCGGGGAGGCCGGGGCGGGCTCAGGACTTCTTCGCGTCGGCCGCGTGAGGCTCACCCTGCCGTTGCTCGGCGGTGGGGTCGGCGCAGGCCGTGCAGTCGGGATTGTGGCACGGGCCCGGGCCCCACACGGGGACCCAGGCGCCCAGGGTCTTGTGCCGCTTGACGACCGTCTCGACGGGCTGTCCGCAGGCGGGACAGGCGTGTTCCTCGCTGTCCATGTCCCCAGGGTAGGGCGTGCGGGGGCACGGCGCGTCCCTCGCCGGGGCGGGCGGCCCCTCGGCCCATGCGGGACAGGAGCCGGGACCGAGAGCGGGCCGCAGGGCCGGGCGGCGCGAGCGGGCCGCACGGCCGGCCGGCGAGACCGGCCGGGACGCCCCGCCCGGCATGCGTCGGCAGGCCCCGCGCACCGTGCGCGTGGGGATTCCGCGGGGCCCACCGGGCCGGAGCCGTCGAGGGACGTGCGGGGTCGGCAACCGCACGCGCCCGGTGGCTCCGGGGCCTTCAGGGGCCGGCCCTCGGCCTCAACTGCTGCGCCGGGTGACGAACTCGGCCAGTGCGATGAGACTCCCCGCCGCCTCCGGATCGGGAACCGCGCGGGCCAGTTCCTGCATCGCCCGGGACATCCGGTCGGCCGCCTCGGCCTGCGCCCAGTCCCGGCCGCCCGCCCGCTCGACGGCCAGCGCCGTCCGCTCCAGGTCCGTCTCGTCGTACGGCCGTCCGTACAGTCCGGCCAGTTCGCTCGCCGCCGCCGTGCCGGAGGTGAGGGCCGCGACCACCGGCAGCGACTTCTTGCGGGCGGCTAGGTCCGCGCCGGCCGGTTTGCCGGTGCGGTCCGGGTCACCCCATATCCCGATGACGTCGTCGATCAGCTGGAAGGCGAGCCCGGCCTGGCGTCCGAACCCGTCCAGCGCCGCCACCTCCTCCTCGGCCGCCCCCGCGTACAGCCCACCGAGGGCGCAGGCGCAGCCGATCAGCGCGCCGGTCTTGGCCTCGGCCATGGCGAGCACCTCGTCGAGCGTCACCTCCTCGGGGGCGCGCTCCTCCATCGCCGTGTCCGTGTGCTGGCCCTCGCACAGCTCGACCACACAGTCGGCGAGCCGGACGGCTGCGGCCCGGGACGCCGGGTCCGGGTCCTCAGCGAGCAGCCGCAGGGCCAGCGCCTCCAGGGCGTCCCCGGCGAGGATCGCGCCGGCGACGCCGAACACGGTCCACGCCGTGGGCCGGTGTCTGCGGGAGGTGTCCCGATCCATCACGTCGTCGTGCAGCAGCGTGAAGTTGTGCACCAGTTCCACCGCCGCGGCGGCCCGGAGAGCCGCCGTACGCGCCCGGGGGCCGCCGAGCGCCGCCGCCGCGGTGAGGACGAGCGCGGGCCGGATCGCCTTGCCCGCGTTGCCCTCGGCCGGGGTGCCGTCCGCGTGCTCCCAGCCGAAGTGATAGCGCACGATCCTGCGTATGGCGTCCGGCAGCGAATCGACGGCGGCCCGCAGTTCCGGGTCGACCGACGCCCGGGCCCGGTCCAGGACGGCCGTGGCCTCGTGCCCGTCGGGCGGGTGCCCAACCTCCCGGGCCGGCCGTGGCCGGTTGTCCGGCGCCGGAGGCTCGCCGGCCCCCGGCGGGTCGGCGGGGTACTGCTTCGTCTCCGTCAAGAACTCGGCCATGGGTCCCCCTCGCGGAGTCCGCGGACGGTGGCGTCGCCGTCCCGGCTGGGCGGGTACCCCGAGGGTGTACCCACCCCAGTGAGCGGGAACACGGCTGCGACGTGCGGAAACGTCACCTCCACCGGCCGATCTCGACGTTCTCCAGGACACCGATCGCGTCCGGCACCAGGACCGCCGCCGAGTAGTAGGCGGTCACCAGGTAGTTGATGACGGCCTGCTCGTTGATGCCCATGAAACGGACGGACAGGCTCGGCTCGATCTCGTCCGGGATCCCCGCCTGCCTGAGGCCGATGACCCCCTGGTCCTCCTCCCCCGTACGCATGGCGATGATCGAGGTCGTGCGCGCCTCGCTGATCGGGATCTTGTTGCATGGGTAGATCGGCACTCCGCGCCAGGTCGGGATGCGGTTGCCGCCGATGTCCACGGTCTCGGGGACGAGTCCGCGCTTGTTCAGCTCGCGGCCGAACGCGGCGATGGCACGCGGGTGGGCGAGGAACAGCTTGGTGCCGCGCCGGCGGCTCAGCAGTTCGTCCATGTCGTCCGGGCCGGGTACGCCGTCGTGGGGTTGGATCCGCTGGTCGTACTCGCAGTTGTGCAGCAGACCGAATGCACGGTTGTTGACCAGCTCGTGCTCCTGGCGTTCTTTCAACGCCTCGACGGTGAGCCGCAACTGCTGCTCCGTCTGGTTCATCGGCTGGTTGTACAGATCGGCCACGCGCGTGTGGACACGCAGCACGGTCTGGGCGATGCTCAGCTCGTACTCACGGGGCTTCGCCTCGTAGTCGACGAACGTGTGCGGGATGTCCGGCTCTCCGGAGTGGTCGGCCGCGAGGTCGAGCGCCTTCTCGCCGTACTTGTTGGTGCGCTGCGCCGGGATCGCGCGCAGCCGCCGCAGATGCTCGCGCAGGGAGTCCGCGCGCTCCGCGACCTGTTCGAAGTCCTGGCGGGACAGGATGAGTACCGTGCACGTGGTGCCCGCGCGGGCCGTGTACTCCCAGATGGCGTCAGGGTCGAGCAGCGCCTGTTCCCCGAAGTAGGCGCCGTCGGCGAGGACCCCGAGGATCGCGTCGTCGCCGTACGGGCCCGTGCCGAGCTTTTCCACCCGGCCGTGCGCCAGCAGGAACACCTCGTCGGTCCGGCCCCCGAACGAGGCGATCACCTCACCCGGGGCGAAGTCGCGCTGACGGCAGCGCTGGGCCAGTTCGGAGAGGACCTCTCCGTCCTCATAGGAGCGCAGGGCCGGCAGTTCGCCGAGTTCGGCGGGGATCACCTCGACCTGGTCACCGGTCTTCACAAAAGTGACGCGGCCGTCGCCGACGGCGTACGTCAGTCGCCGGTTCACCCGGTACGTGCCGCCCTGCACGTTCACCCAGGGCAGCGTCCGCAGCAGCCAGCGGGAGCTGATCTCCTGCATCTGGGGCGCGGACTTGGTGGTGGTGGCCAGGTTCCGCGCTGCCGCCGTGTCCAGAGACTGCTGCGGCTTGCCCTGATCCGTGCGGACCTCTTCGCCTACCGACATAAAGAATTGCCCTCCCAGTTTGCACCGGCACCGAACCGCGCCGGGCATCGGCCTCGCTCGCGACCAGCCTTCCAGCACGGAGCGTGGTCGCGCCATTACCCAAAAGAGCGGGAATGGATCATCGCACTACTGGGCAGGGAGAGGGATTTCCAGGCCGGACGGCGCCGGGCGCGCACAATGTCCGGATCGACTCGCACGGCACCCGAACAAGGTGGCCAAGACGTCCGATTTCATTGGCACTTACCGCCATCGGTCGATCACGACAGGCGGCCACGTCCGGCACGAAGGGGGCGCCCATGGCCTCACCCATGTCCGCGAGCCGTTTTCGGGACGCCTTGAGAGCGGAGGGCGTCACGGTCGTCGAGGTCGGCGACTGGAAGCATCACAATCGCAATCACAAGGGCGCGTGGGGGCCCGTGCACGGAGTGATGATCCACCACACGGTGACCAGCGGCAGCGAGGCGACGGTGGAGATCTGCCGGGACGGCCACGCCGAACTGCCGGGTCCGCTGTGCCACGGTGTGATCACCAAGGACGGCAGGGTCCACCTCGTCGGCCACGGCCGGGCCAACCACGCCGGGCTCGGCGACGACGACGTGCTCCGCGCGGTCATCGCCGAGACGGCGCTTCCGTCGGACAACGAGGCCAACACCGACGGCAACCGGCATTTCTACGGCTTCGAGTGCGAGAACCTGGGCGACGGCAAGGACCCGTGGCCGGCGGCCCAGCTCACGGCGATCGAGCGGGTGTCCGCGGCGATCTGCCGGCAGCACCGCTGGACGGAACGCTCGGTCATCGGCCACCTGGAGTGGCAACCGGGAAAGGTGGACCCCCGTGGCTTCACCATGAACTGGCTGAGGCAGCGCATCAAGGAGCGCCTGGCCGACTGACGGCGACGAGCGGCAGGCAGCGGGCGGGGGCGGCCGTGCGGCGGCTGCCGCTAGTCTAGGCGCTGCGCCACGGCGACCAGATTGCGGTGACAGCCACGGCGACCACCATGTGGTGACAGCCACGGCGACCACCCTGCGGTGACAATGGGGTGGTGATCGCTCCTTGGTCTCTTGCCGCCCGGCTCCCGTCGCCCGTCGAAGTCGTCGATGACCGGCGGTTCTCCCGGCACGGGGTACGTCTGCTGCTCAAGCGGGACGACCTGATCCACCCGGAGCTGATCGGCAACAAGTGGCGCAAGCTGGCGCCGAACCTGGCCGCGGCGGCGGGGCGGACGATCGTCACGTTCGGCGGGGCGTACTCCAACCATCTGCGGGCCACCGCCGCCGCGGGCCGCCTGCTCGGCCTGCCCACCATCGGAGTGGTCCGCGGCGAGGAGTTGGCCGACCGCCCGCTCAATCCCTCCCTGGCCCGGTGCGCGGCCGACGGCATGCGACTGCACTTCATCGACAGATCGACATACCGCGAGAAGACGGACCCGCGGACCCTGGCCGCCCTGCTGCGCGCGACCGGCGCCGAGGACGCCCACGTCGTCCCGGAGGGCGGCAGCAACGCCGAGGCCGTACGCGGCTGCCGGGCCCTGGGCGAGGAACTGCGCGGACATGCCGATGTCGTCGCCGTCGCCTGCGGCACCGGCGGCACCCTGGCCGGTCTCGCCGCCGGCCTCGCCCCCGGCCGGCGCGCCCTGGGCATACCGGTCCTCAAGGGCGGTTTCCTGGCCGCCGAGGTGCGCGCCCTCCAGGAGCGGGCCTTCGGCACCCCGCAGGGTTCCTGGTCCCTCGACGACCGCTTCCACTGCGGCGGCTACGCCCGTACCACCCCCGAACTCCACGCCTTCGCCGAGGACTTCGAACAGCGCCACGGCCTGCCCGTGGAACGTATCTATGTCGCCAAGTTGCTCTATGGACTCGTCGCCCTGGCGGACGAGGGCGCCTTCCCACCCGGTACGACCGTCGCGGCCGTCGTCACGGGCCGCCCCTTCCCCGAGGCCGGCTAGGCGGTCTCCCGGTACGCGGCCGCTTCCTCCAGGTCCAGTCTGCGCAGCAGCGTGCGCAGCATCTCGTCATCGATGTAGCGGCCGTCCCGCAGCCGTACGAACACATCGCGCTCGGTGCTGATCATCTCCCGGGACAGCCGCCGGTAGGTGTCGTCGGCGGTCTCCCCGGTCACCGGGTTCACCGAGCCGAGCCGCTCCCAGACGGCGTTGCGGCGGCGCTCCAGGACGGTGCGGAGGCGGTCCGCGAGCGGCTGCGGGAGGGCGTTGCGCTCGTCGGAGAGCAGTTCGTCGAGGCAGGCCTCGGCGGCCCGGGACGCCTGCGCCTGGGCATTGGCCTCGGCAAGGGTCTCCGCCTGCGGGTCGCGGCCGGGAAAGCGCAGTGCCCGGATCAGCGGCGGCAGCGACAGGCCCTGTACCACCAGCGTCCCGATGACCGTCGTGAACGTCAGGAAGAGGATCAGGTCGCGCTGCGGGAAGGGCAGTCCGCCGTGCGTGGTGAGCGGGATCGAGAAGGCGATGGCCAGCGACACCACGCCCCGCATCCCGGCCCACGAAGTGATCATCGCGCCCCGCCAGGTGGGGTCGGCCTCGCGCTGTCTGATCCGGGCGGACAGCCGCCGGGGCAGGAAGGTCGCCGGATACACCCACACGAACCGGGCCGCGACCACCACCAGGAAGAGGGCGACCGCGTACCCGGCCGCCTCGGCGCCCGCGTGCGATCCGAGCCCCCTGAGGACGACCGGCAGTTGCAGTCCGATCAGTGCGAACACCGCCGACTCCAGGACGAAGGCGACCATCTTCCACACCGCCTCCTCCTGGAGCCGCGTGGCGAAGTCGACCTCCCAGGCGCGGTGTCCCAGATACAGCGCGACGACCACGACCGCGAGCACACCGGAGGCGTGCATCTGCTCGGCGATGCTGTACGCGACGAACGGGATCAGCAAGGAGAGCGTGTTCTGGAGCAGGGGCTCCTTCAGATGAGTGCGCAGCCAGTGGAGCGGGGCCATCAGCACCAGGCCGACACCGACGCCGCCGACCGCCGCGAGCAGGAACTCGCCGATCCCGCCGGCCCAGGTGGCGCCCTCGCCGACGGCCGCCGCGAGAGCCACCTTGTACGCGGTGATCGCGGTGGCGTCGTTCAGCAGGGACTCGCCCTGGAGGATGGTCGTGATCCGGGAGGGCAGCCCGACCCGGCGGGCCACCGCCGTCGCGGCGACCGCGTCCGGCGGCGCCACCACCGCGCCCAGCACCAGGGCGGCGGTCAGCGGCATCCCGGGCACGATCAGATAGACCGCCCAGCCGACGAGGAACGTCGCGAAGAGCACGTATCCCACCGAGAGGAGCGCCACGGGGCGCAACTGCGCGCGCAGGTCCAGATAGGAGCTGTCACTGGCCGAGGTGTACAGCAGCGGAGGCAGCAGGAGCGGCAGGACGACCTTCGGGTCGAGGGCGTACTCGGGCACCCCGGGGACGTAGGAGACCGCCAGTCCGACCGCGACCAGCAGCAGCGGTGCCGGCACCGGGGTGCGCCGGGCGGCCCCCGCCACCGCCGCACTGCCCGCCACCAGCAACAGCAGCGGCATCACGTCCATGTCCTCGCCCGCCCTCGTTTTCCGCGCGGTCAACCGCACACCCGTCGTAATCTGGCAATCATGAAACAGTGCACGCACGCCGACGCGCTGCCGCACCCCGAACCGGAGCCGCTCACCGAGACCTGCCCGGAGTGTCTCGCACAGGGCACGCACCCGGTGCAACTGCGGCTCTGCCTGACCTGCGGCCACGTCGGCTGCTGCGACTCCTCGCAGGGCCGGCACGCGACGGGGCACCACGGTCAGTCAGGTCACCCGGTGATGCGGACCTTCGAGCCGGGCGAGAACTGGCGGTGGTGCTTCGTCGATCACGTCCTCGTGTGACACTGCATGGTGACGCCCGGTCCCGACGGTTCGACCGTCTGACGCCTGGGTACGTCAAACCGGCGCCCGCTCTTCCCATTGGGGCCCGCAGACCCCTAGACACGGAGCGTATCCACAGTTTTACTGTGAGTAACGACAGGGGTTGGGGTCCCGGGGACAGAAAGTTCGGAGCGCGATAGCGTCACCGCTGAACCAGGAACCGCGTTACCCCGAGGGGCGACCCTCGGCCCTGTAGAGCTTGTACCACCTTGGAGGTGAGGGTGTCCCAGATCGCAGGCGAGCCCGCGACCCAGGACTTCGTGGAAGTCCGGCTGCCGGCTGCGGGTGCCTACCTGTCGGTGCTGCGGACGGCCACGGCCGGACTCGCCGCCCGCTTGGACTTCACCCTGGACGAGATCGAGGACCTGCGCATCGCGGTGGACGAGGCCTGCGCGATCCTGCTCCAGCAGGCCGTGCCGGGCTCGGTGCTCAGCTGCGTCTTCCGACTCGTCGACGACTCGCTGGAGGTCACGGTGTCGGCACCGACCACGGACGGGCACGCCCCCTCGCGGGACACCTTCGCCTGGACCGTGCTGTCGGCTCTGGCGGGCAAGGTCTCCTCGGCCGTCGACGAGGACAAGACCGTGTCGATCAGCCTGTACAAACAGCGCGGCGCGGGACCCGGGCCGGCGTGAGGAACGGGGACGGTCCGGTGCGGGACGAAGAGCGCGGCACACGGGAACTGCCCGCCGAGGGCGGGGGCGCCCCGGGCGGATCTCGGCGCCCGGCGGACGGCATCGACGGCATCCCCGAACAGGCCAGGCCGCATCCGGAGGACGACTCCGCGCAGGCTGATCGGGACGGTGCCATGCAGAGCGCGCCTTCGGCGGGACGGAACGGGGTCGTGTCCCCAGTCCGAGCGGAGGCGAGGGCTCGGGGAAGGTCGACGGACGGGACGATGAGCGAGCACGAGCGATACTCCGCGGACGACGCGCTGGGCGCACAGGGCGTTCCAGGCACCCAGCACGATCCTCAGGACCGCAGCGGGGCGCGTGCCATGTTCGTCGAGCTGCGCACGCTCAAGGACGGCAGTCCGGAGTACGCGGAGCTGCGCAACCGGCTGGTCCGCATGCATCTGCCGCTCGTGGAGCACCTTGCGCGCCGGTTCCGTAATCGCGGCGAGCCGCTCGACGACCTCACCCAGGTCGCCACCATCGGCCTGATCAAGTCCGTGGACCGGTTCGACCCGGAGCGCGGGGTGGAGTTCTCCACATACGCCACGCCCACGGTCGTGGGTGAGATCAAACGGCACTTCCGGGACAAGGGCTGGGCGGTGCGCGTCCCGCGGCGGCTGCAGGAGCTGCGGCTCGCGCTGACCACGGCCACGGCTGAGCTGTCGCAGCTGCACGGTCGCTCCCCCACGGTGCACGAGCTGGCCGAGAAGCTGGCGATCTCGGAAGAGGAGGTACTGGAAGGGCTGGAGTCGGCCAACGCCTACTCCACGCTCTCCCTGGACGTCCCCGACACCGACGACGAGTCCCCGGCGGTGGCCGACACGCTCGGCGCGGAGGACGAGGCGCTGGAGGGCGTCGAGTACCGCGAGTCCCTCAAGCCGCTGCTCGAAGACCTTCCGCCGCGCGAGAAGCGGATCCTTCTGCTCCGGTTCTTCGGCAACATGACCCAGTCGCAGATCGCCCAGGAGGTCGGCATCTCCCAGATGCACGTCTCCCGCCTACTGGCCCGAACCCTGGCCCAACTCCGCGAGAAGCTGTTGGTCGAGGAGTAACCAGCCAGGCAACGGCCACCGGCCCGAGGCGGCGGGGGCGAGCGCCCGGCAGGCCCTGACAACCCTGACAACAGGGTCGAACGGCGCGAACCCGGCAGGCTTCGACGGCTGCATCCCGGCGGTGGGAGCCGGGATCGACGGTGACCGCCGGACCGAAGGTCGCGGCCGAGGGCGTCCCACTGCCACAAGCCGACCGGCCTCCGGTACCCCGTCGGCGCCGGCTCCTGTGGCGTCGGCCTTGTTGTGCCGGTGGTGTCGGCGGTGTCGGCGGCGGCTTCAGCGTCTTGGGTTGCCGGTGTGGCCCGGGGTGTGGATTCCCAGGGCCCGGGTGGTCTCCGCGTTGATCAGCAGGACCAGGGCCGCCACCGCCACCACCGCGAGGACGATGCCCGCCGGAATGGCCACGCTGTCGGCCTGGAGCAGGCTGTAGGCCACCGGCAGGGCCATGATCTGGGTGATCACGGCGGGCCCCCGGCTCCAGCTGCGCCGCCGCAGCAGACCGCGCGCGGCAAGCAGCGGCAGCAGCGCCAGGACGATCAGGGTGACGCCCAGCGTGATGGCCTGCTGCCGGTCGTCAGGCGCGCCGGTGAGGCCGAGGACGAACGTCCACACGCCCCCGATCACCAGCGCGGCCCCCTCCAGCGCGGCCAGCGCCGCCGCCAGGGTCAGCCGGCGCGGACGCGGGCCTTCGGCCGCCGCGGGGTTCGGGGAGGGGTTCTGCTCACTGCTCACGCCAGCAGCGTAGCCGCCGCCGCTCCATCCCGGGTGCCCAGGCTCACGCCCTCACCTCTTACCGGATCCCTACCTCGGGCTGGGCCCGGTACCACCCAGTAGGTACGCTGCAACCCATGCGTGCACTACTCGTGGTCAATCCGGCGGCAACCACCACAAGCGCACGTACGCGCGACGTACTGACCCACGCCCTGGCGAGCGAGATGAAGCTGGAGGCGGTCACCACCGAGTACCGGGGACACGCGCGCGACCTGGGCCGGCAGGCCGCGGACAGCGACGACATAGACCTGGTCGTGGCGCTCGGCGGCGACGGCACCGTCAACGAGGTCGTCAACGGCCTGCTGCACGGCGGCCCCGACCCCGACCGCCTGCCCGGCCTCGCGGTGGTGCCCGGCGGCTCCACCAATGTGTTCGCCCGCGCGCTGGGCCTGCCCAACGATCCGGTCGAGGCCACCGGCGCCCTGCTGGACGCGCTCAGCGAGAAGCGCGAGCGCGTCGTCGGCCTCGGCCTCACCGCTGGCACCCCCGGCACCGCGGACGAGTCGGTCCCGGCGCGCTGGTTCACCTTCAACGCGGGACTGGGCTTCGACGCCGGCGTCGTCGGCCGCGTCGAGCAGCAGCGCGAACTCGGCAAGACGTCGACCCACAGTCTGTACGTCCGCCAGGTCCTGCGGCAGTTCCTCGGTGAGCCGAACCGCGGACGGGGCACGATCACGCTCGAACGTGAGGGTGCCGACCCGGTCGGCGACCTCGTCGTGGCGATAGTGTCGAACACGTCTCCGTGGACGTATCTCGGCAATCGCCCGATGTATACGTCGCCTAAGGCTTCGTTCGACAAGGGCATCGACGTATTCGGGCTCAGCCGTCTGTCCACCGCCGCGGTTGCCCGGTATGGCACCCAGTTGCTCACTTCGTCCCCCGAGCGCGGCCCCCGCGGCAAGCATGTCGTGTCCCTGCACGACATGGACGGCTTCACCTTGCATTCGAAGGTGCCACTGCCCCTCCAGATGGACGGCGACCACCTCGGACTGCGTACGAGCGTGACGTTCACAGGCGTACGCCGTGCACTGCGTGTGATTGTGTGAGTGGAAGGGGCCAAAGTCCTTTCACTCGAACGTTTAGGCCAGGCTCCACCCCATGGAAGTACGGCTGTGACCTAGTCGACACCGAGGAATCAAAAAAAACTTTTCGGAAGGGGTTGTATCCGCCGCTGAGGTTTGCGAGTCTCTACGTGGCGATCGGGACGGCCCGCAACACCGGCCTCCACTGATCACCGGAACCCCTCTTCACACCACAGGACCACGCCAGGGAACCTGGCGCTAGGCCCTTCACTTGTTGAGGGATTCGTGAAAGCGTTCACATTCACAAGCAACCTGCATGTAATACCAAGGAGAGGTAGCAGCCATGGACTGGCGTCACAACGCCGTTTGCCGCGAGGAAGACCCCGAGCTCTTCTTCCCCATCGGCAACACCGGTCCTGCGCTGCTGCAGATCGAGGAAGCCAAGGCCGTCTGCCGTCGCTGCCCGGTTATCGAGCAGTGCCTGCAGTGGGCGCTTGAGTCCGGTCAGGACTCCGGCGTCTGGGGTGGTCTCAGCGAGGACGAGCGCCGCGCAATGAAGCGCCGCGCCGCTCGCAACCGGGCCCGTCAGGCCACCGCCTGACACTCCCACCCCTGCACGACGGCCTGAGCCTGGCGGCGCGCACAGCGAGTGCGCATCTCCCGCCCCCGAGCCGCAGCGCGCAGTACCCCGATGCGCTTAGAACACGCAGCAACGAGCACTGGCCTCGGACCCGACGCGGGTCCGGGGCCCTTTGCTGTGAGGGGGCTACTTCTGCGCCGCCACGGGAAGGTCCAGGATCACCCGTGTCCCCCGTTCAGGCGCCGGCACCATGTCGAACGTACCGCCCAACTCGCCCTCGACCAGCGTCCGTACGATCTGCAGACCGAGGTTGCCCGAGCGGTGCGGGTCGAAGCCCTCGGGCAGGCCCACGCCGTCGTCCTGGACGGTGACGAGGAGACGGGCCTCCGTGGTGGTGCCGCCGCGGACCGCCGTGACCTCGACAGTGCCGGTCTCGCCCTCGCGGAAGCCGTGTTCGAGGGCGTTCTGCAGGACCTCGGTGAGGACCATCGACAACGGAGTCGCCACCTCGGCGTCGAGTATGCCGAAGCGTCCGCTGCGCCGCCCGGTCACCTTGCCCGGTGAGATCTCCGCGACCATCGCGAGGACCCGGTCGGCGATCTCGTCGAATTCCACGCGCTCGTCCAGGTTCTGGGACAGCGTCTCGTGCACGATCGCGATGGAGCCGACCCGCCGTACCGCCTCCTCCAGCGCCTCCCGGCCGCGCTCCGACTCGATGCGCCGGGCTTGCAGACGCAGTAGGGCGGCGACCGTCTGGAGGTTGTTCTTCACCCGGTGGTGGATCTCCCGGATGGTCGCGTCCTTGGTCATCAACTCGCGTTCGCGCCGCCGCAGTTCCGTGACGTCCCGGAGCAGTACCAGTGAACCGATGCGCGTGCCCTTGGGCTTGAGCGGGATCGCCCGGAACTGGATCACGCCGTCGGCCGACTCGATCTCGAACTCGCGGGGTGCCCAGCCGCTGGCGACCTTGGCCAGCGCCTCGTCCACCGGCCCGCGGGTCGGGGCGAGTTCGGCGGTGGTCCGGCCGAGATGGTGGCCGAGCAGGTCGGCGGCGAGGCCGAGCCGGTGGTAGGCGGAGAGGGCGTTCGGGGAGGCGTACTGGACGGTGCCGTCCGCGTCGAGCCGGATCAGACCGTCGCCGACGCGCGGCGAGGCGTCCATGTCGACCTGCTGGTCGGGGAACGGGAAGGAGCCGGCCGCGATCATCTGCGCGAGGTCGGAGGCGCTTTGCAGATACGTCAGCTCCAGGCGGCTCGGCGTGCGCACGGTCAGCAGGTTGGTGTTGCGGGCGATGACACCGAGGACGCGGGCCGCCCGGCGCACGGGGATCGACTCGACCCGGACCGGGACCTCCTCGCGCCACTCGGGGTCGCCCTCGCGCACGATCCGGCCCTCGTCCAGCGCCGCGTCCAGCATGGGGCGCCGGCCGCGCGGGACGAGATGGCCCACCATGTCGTCCTGGTAGGAGGTCGGGCCGGTGTTGGGGCGCATCTGGGCGACCGAGACATACCGGGTGCCGTCGCGGGTGGGGACCCACAGGACCAGGTCGGCGAAGGAGAGGTCGGAGAGCAGCTGCCACTCCGAGACCAGCAGATGGAGCCACTCAAGATCGGAGTCGTCGAGGGCGGTGTGCTGGCGTACGAGTTCGTTCATGGAGGGCACATGTGCGAGCGTACCCGGCGGTTTGTCCGGCCCTGAAAACTGCCGTTGCCCGGCCCCGGGAACACCCGCGGGCCGCGGCGCCTGAGAGGGACCCTCAACCCTCCCGGCACCGCAGCCCGGAGCAGCAACGGCCGTGGGGTGTGCGGTCCCGATCGGCCGAAGGATGAGGAGCCGGGGCAGTCAGGGCAGAGAGCTCCGGTTCCTCGGTCCGCCTTCCTGTGCGGGGAAGACGGATGACTGGGGCTACGTCGTACGGTCCTGACGTACGCGGTACCTGTACGCATTCTGGACTAGACCACGTGGGTGTGTCCATGTGTTGGAGGCTGTTCGTCTTCGACGTTTCGCAGCCTAGCCCGGCCCGGTCACGAACGGGGCCAGACGGCCATGGCAATCTCCGCGACCGCTTCCAGTTCCGCCCGGCTCGCGCCGTCGCGCGCCTGGTGGGACATGCCCTGGAAGACGGCCGCGGCATGGCGGGCGAGGGCGGTGACATCGGTGTCCGGCGCCAGTTCGCCATCGGCCACGTCCGCTCTTATACGGCTCTCGATGGCCGCGATGTTGGCGTTGCGCTGCCGGCGCAGGTCCTCCTCCACCTCGGGGGTGGTGCAGTTGGTGGCCGCGTGGACGACCAGGCAGCCGTGGGGGTGACCGGGGTCGGTGAACTCCGCGGCGGCCTCGCGCAGCAGCCGCTCGACGGCGGCGCGGGCGGTCGGCTCCTCGCGCAGGGCGCGCTGCGCGAATGATCCGTACGTGCCGTCGTAGACGCGCACGACCTCCTCGAACAGCGATCGCTTGTCGCCGAAGGCCGCGTACAGGCTCGGGGCGCCGATGCCCATGATGCGGGTGAGGTCGGAGACCGAGGTGGCTTCGTAGCCGTGTTCCCAAAAGGCCCGGACCGCCTTTTCCAGCGCGGTCTCGCGGTCGAAGGAGCGGGGGCGGCCCCGGGTCCTGGCCGGGGGTGTGGCCTGCGTCTTCGTCTCCTGTCTGCGCACCATGGGGTGCATTTTATAGCGGGCCCTAGAAAAATGCCGGTGCCGTGTTGTACGGTCTTTCTGTAGCGACCATTAGACAAATGGCGAAGGGGGCGCGGGCATGGGCGCGTTGACGGGCAGGACGGCACTGGTCACGGGGGCGGGCCGGGGCATCGGGCGCGGTGTCGCCGAGCGGCTGGGACGCGACGGGGCGAGGGTGGCGGTGCACTACGGCCGCAGCGAGGCGGCGGCGAAGGAGACCGTCGCCGCGATCGAGGCGGCGGGGGGCTCGGCCTTCGCGATCGGCGCCGAACTGGGGCGGCCCGCCGACGCCGCGCGCCTGTGGCGGGAGTTCGACCGGCACGCGGACGGGCTGGACATCCTGGTGAACAACGCGGGGATCGGCAGCACCCCGCCGATCGGCGAGATAAGGGAGGAGGAATTCGACCGGGTCTTCGCCGTGAATGTGAAGGCGCCGTTCTTCATCGTCGAGCAGGGCCTGCGGCGGCTGCGCGACGGCGGCCGGATCGTCAACATCTCCTCGGGCCTCGCCCGGACCGCGGTCTTCCCGCACCAGATCGCGTACGCGATGACGAAGGGCGCCCTGGACGTCTTCTCCCGGGACCTGTCCAAGGTGCTCGGCCCCCGGGGCATCACCGTCAATTCGGTGGCCCCGGGCATCATCGACACCGACAACACCGCGGAACTGCTGCACGGCACCGAGGACGGCTGGGCACGGGCCGCCGCGACCTCGGCGCTGGGCAGAGTGGGCGAGAGTGCCGACGTCGCGGACGTGGTGGCCTTTCTGGTCTCCGACGCCGGGCGCTGGGTCACGGGCAGCTGGGTCGACGCGACGGGCGGCTCGCTCCCCTGAGGCGGCACCGGGTGCAGCGGTCGACAGGTCCCCTTTCGCCTCTCCGGGAGGGTCGGGTTTCATCCCTGCGAGAGGTCGGGTTTCTCCCTCCGAGAGGGTCGGCGCCCGTGCGGGGTCGATGCTAGATTGGTCTAAACCACATACCTCCCAGCCCTCTTCAGAACGGCAGGCCCAGCGTGGAAGTTGTCATCGTCCCGGACGCCGCGGCCGGCGGCGAGCTGATCGCCGAGGCCATGGCCCAGCTGCTCCGGCGCAAGCCCGACGCCGTGCTCGGCGTGGCCACCGGCTCGACCCCGCTGCCCATCTACCAGGCGCTGACGGCCAAGGTGCGCTCCGGCGCCGTGGACATCTCGCGGGCGCGCATAGCGCAGCTCGACGAGTATGTGGGGCTGCCCGCGGACCACCCGGAGTCCTATCGCTCGGTGCTGCGCCGGGAGGTGCTGGAGCCGCTCGGGATCGCCATGGACGCGTTCATGGGGCCGGACGGCACGGCCGAGGACATACTGGGCGCCTGCGCCGCGTACGACCGGGCGCTCGCCGAGGCCGGCGGCGTGGATCTGCAGTTGCTCGGGATCGGGACCGACGGGCACATCGGCTTCAACGAGCCGTGCTCCTCGCTCGCCTCGCGCACCCGGATCAAGACGCTGACCGAGCAGACCCGCATCGACAACGCGCGCTTCTTCGACGGCGATATCGAGCAGGTGCCGCACCACGTCATCACGCAGGGCATCGGCACCATCCTGGAGGCCCGGCACCTGGTGCTGCTCGCGACCGGCGAGGGCAAGGCGGACGCGGTCGCGGCGACCGTGGAGGGACCGGTGGCGGCGGTCTGCCCCGCCTCGGCGCTGCAACTGCACCAGCACGCCACGGTCGTCGTGGACGAGGCCGCGGCGTCCAAGCTGAAGCTCGCCGACTACTTCCGGCACACGTATGTCAACAAGCCGGAGTGGCAGGGCATCTGACCGGTTCCGGCCGGCCCCGGATCGCTCCGGGCCGGGGCCGGACGCAGCGGGGCGCCGGGCTCCGCCGAGAAGCCCGGCACTCGGACCCGTCACGGTCGGCGCGCCCCGGCACCGGCCTTCGCCGCCGCCTGCCCGCGCTCTGACCCGTCACGGCCGGCGCGCACCGGCGACGACCTCGGCCGCCGCCCGCCCGCACACCCGGGCCGCGCCATGGGTGGCGATGTGCAGGGCGCCGCGCGGCGGGGCCTCGGGGATGCCCATCTCGACCACGATCGTGTCGGGGCGGGCCGCCAGCAGGGTGTCGAGGGCCGCCGTCATCCAGGGGTGGCGGTGCTCGTCACGGACGACGGCCACGATACGGCGGTCGCCCGCCGCGGCCAGCGCCGCCGGTCCCGCCTCCACACCGGTGAAGCTGCCCGTCTCGGTACCGGGCAACAGCCGTGCCAGTTCCGCCGCGACGCCCCAGGGGGTCTCGTCGCCGACGGCGATGTTCGCGACGGGGGTGAAGGCGGCGACATAGGGGGCCGGGGCCGGCGGCTCGTAGGGGCCGGAGCGGGTCACCGTGAGCGCGCGCCGGGCGGCGACGAGCCCGATGTCGTCCTGGTCCTGGGCCGCCGCCCCGCCCGCGGAGCCGTCGGCGGCATGGGTGGCCGGGGCCGCCTGGCCGTCCGGGCCGGGTGCCGTCAGCGCGGTCCAGCGGGCCAGCCGGCGCACCCGCTCGGCCGCGTCCGCGAGCCGTTCCTCGGGCAGTTCGCCGGAGCGGACGGCGGACACCAGGGCGTCGCGCAGCCGACGCACCGTCTCGTCGTCGTTGAGGCCCCCGCCGACGCAGATCGCGTCGGCGCCGGCCGCGAGGGCGAGGACGCTGCCGCGTTCGATGCCGTAGACGGCGGCGATGGCCCGCATCTCCATGCCGTCGGTGACGATCAGGCCGTCGTAGCCGAGTTCGCCGCGGAGCAGGTCGGTCAGGATCCGGCGGGAGAGGGTGGCGGGGCGATCCGGGTCCAGGGCGGGGACCAGGATGTGGGCGCTCATCACGGCCCGGGTGCCGGCCGCGATGGCCGCCCGGAAGGGGACCAGATCGCGGGTCTCCAGCACCTCGGCCGGCACATCGATGCGGGGCATCGCGAGATGGGAGTCGACGGCCGTGTCGCCGTGTCCGGGGAAGTGTTTGGCGCAGGCCGCCACTCCGGCGGACTGGAGGCCGGTGACATAGGCGGCCGTGTGCCGGGCGGCCAGGTCGGGGTCGGCGCCGAACGAGCGGACGCCGATGACCGGGTTGGCGGGGTCGGCGTTCACATCGGCCGCCGGGGCCCAGTTGAAGTTCACCCCGCAGGCCGCGAGCCTGCGGCCGAGTTCGCGGGCCACCTCGTGGGTCAGCGCCACGTCGTCGACGGCACCGAGCGCGTGGTTGCCGGGGAAGCTGGAGCCCGTGCGCACCTCCAGGCGCGTGACGTCCCCGCCCTCCTCGTCGATGGCGACCAGGACATCGTCGCGTTCGGCGCGCAACTGGGCGGTCAGGGCGGCCAGTTGTTCGGGGGAGGCGACATTGCGTCCGAACAGGCCCACCGATGCCAGGCCCTCGCCGAGCCGGCGCAGCAGCCAGTCGGGGGCGGTGGTGCCGGGAAAACCGGGCTGGAGGACGGTGAGGGCGTCCCGGGTGAGGGTGTCGCTGCGGCCGGCCAGTGTCGTCATCGGGCGCGTCATCCCTTCACGGCGCCGGCGGTCAGACCCGCGGCCATCTTGCGCTGGACGAACAGGAACAGCACGACGATCGGCACGGCCATCATGGTGGCGCCGGCCATCATCGGCGCGTACTCGGTGCCGTGCTTGGTGGTGAAGTTGCCGAGCCACACGGTCGCGGTCTGGTTCTGCTGGCTCATCAGCATGAGGGCGTACAGGTACTCGTTCCAGGCCTGGATGAAGCCGTAGACGGAGGTGGCGACCATGCCGGGGGCGAGGAGCGGGAAGACGACGCGGACGAAGGCACCGGTGCGGGAGCAGCCGTCGACCATCGCGGCCTCCTCCAGCTCCTTCGGGATGTTGACGATGAAGCCGCGCAGCGTCCACACCGTGAAGGGGAGGATGAAGGTCAGATAGGTGATGATGAGGCCGCTGAGCTTGTCGTACTGCTTCAGGTCGTTCAGCAGCAGGAAGACCGGAATGATCATGGCGACCAGCGGGACCATCTGCACCGCGAGGATGCCCACAATCACGATCTTGCGGCCGCGGAAGGCGAAGCGGGAGATGGCGAGCGCGGCCAGCATGCCGACGACGATGCCGATCGCCACGACGGACAGCGACACGACCAGGCTGCGCCCGACGGGGCCCCAGAAGTCGGCGATGTCCAGCGCACGGCTGAAGTTGGACAGGGTCAGGCCCGTGGGCAGCAGGCTGGGGTCCGGGTCGATGGCGTCCTTGGCCGGCTTGAACGCCGTGTTGAGCATCCAGTAGACGGGAAAGCCGGCGATGACGAAGACGAGGAGGCCGAGGAGGTTCCAGCCGAGCCGGGACCCGTTCCTGCGCCGGCCGCCGTTGGCGATTGCGCTCGTGCCGCTCATGCTGCTCATTCGACGTCTCCGATCTTCAGCATCTGACGCATATAGACGGCGACCACACCGAGCAGCAGCACCACGGTGAGCAGGGCGATCGCCGAGCCCTGCGCGTAGTCGTTGACCACGAAGGCACGGTCGTAGGAGTAGGTGGTCAGCAGCTGGAACTCGGCCTCCGGATGCCCGTTGCGCATCACGAAGACCTGCGGGAAGACGCCCATGTCCCAGATGACCGACAGGGTCGTGAGCATCACGATGATCGGCTTGAGGACGGGCAGGGTGACATAGCGGAAGACGCCCCAGGCGCCCGCGCCGTCGAGGCGGGCGGCCTCCTCCAGTTCCTTGGGCACCTGGGTGAGGCCCGCGCTGAGCGTGATGACGACGAACGGCACGGCGCCCCAGACCACCAACAGCATGATCACGGCCAGGCCCTCCGGGCCGCTCGCGAACCAGTTGTGGCCGATCAGATCGACGCCGGGCAGCCTGCTCAGCAGCGCGTTGAGGATGCCGTAGTCGGCGTCGAAGAGCCATTTGAAGACGGTGGTGGCGACGATGACGGGCATGCCCCAGCTCGCCACCAGCGCGATGTTGATCAGGGTCTTCACCCAGCCGGAGACCCGTTGCAGCAGCAGGGCGACCAGCATGCCGAGGACCATCGTGAAGATCACCGAGCCGGCCGCGAAGACGATCGTGCGCAGCACGACCTGCCAGAACTCGCCGTCGCCGAGGACCTGGGAGAAGTTGTCGAACCCGACCGACTCGGCCGGCTGGAAGCCCCACAGCTGGGACTGCCCGAACTTCTGGAAGGACAGCGTGACCAGGCGGACCAGCGGATAGCCCATGACCAGGACGAGGATCACCAGGCAGGGCGCGAGCAGCAGCCAGGGGGTGCCCGCGCCGCCGGACCTGCGCTTCGCGCGTGGCCGTTGCGTGCCGCCCGGTGGTGGTGCCTGCCGCGGCGGCGGCACCGTGGCGGGGGTGGTCGTGTCTGCGGCACTCATCGCGCGCTCCTCAGCGGTCCCTCTGGTCGTACGAAGCCGACATCCCGTGCGGAAGCCGGAGTTCCGCACGCAGGCCCGGTCCCGGAGGGCGGCGTCTGGGTACGGAGTCCGGGTCCCGGAGGGCCGCGCGGCGCCGGGCCCCGCGCGGCCGTACGAGAAGCAGGGCCCCGTCCCCGGACTCGCCCGGGGTCCATGGGGCCCTGCGCTCACGTCACTTGGTGTTGATCACCTTGTCGATCGCGGCGTCCGCTTCCTTCGCGGCGGCCTCGACCGTCTTCTTGCCGGTGCCGATGCTCTGCAGCATGGTCTGCAGGACCTGGGCCTTCTCGACCTGGCCCCAGCCCGGGGCCATCGGGACGAACCAGTTGGACTCGGCCGCGGTGGCGGGGACGGCGGTCGCCGGGTCGTTCTTCAGGGTGGCGAGGTCCGTCTTGTTGTTGGGCAGATTGCCCTTGGCCATCAGGCCCTTCTGGCCCTCGGGTCCGGTGAAGGCGTTGATCCACTCGGCGGCGACGGCCTGGGCCTTGGACTTCACCGGGATGGCGAGGTCGGAGCCGCCGAGGAAGACCGGCATGTTCTTGCCGGACGGGCCGGGCATCACGAAGTTCTCAACATTGTCCTTGAGCTTGCCGGTCTTGTCGTTCTTCGGGTCCGCCGCGGTCGCACCCTCCCAGGCGGGCGCGAAGATCATGCCGGACTTGCCCTGGCCGTAGACGATGTAGCGGTCGGACTCGTCCTTGGTCTTGTCGCCGTGCATGTACGAGTCGACGACGTTCTTGAACTCCTTGAGGCCCTTGAGGGACTCGGGCGAGGAGAGGTTGCCCTTCCACTGGCCGCCCTCCTCCTTGGCGATGGAGCCGCCGGCGTCGTAGACGAAGGACATGGCCGCGTACCAGTCGCGGGTGGGCTGGTACCAGGCGCTGAACTTGTCGCCCTGCTTCTTCTGGATCTTGTCCAGGGCGGAGGTCAGCTCGGCGTAGGTCTTCGGGGGTGTCTTGACGCCGACCGAAGCGGCCACGTCCTTGCGCCAGTTGGCGACCCGGCCGCCGGCGTAGTACGGCACGCCGTAGGTCTTGCCCTCGTACGTCACGGAGGCCTTGAGGCCGTCGAGCCAGGCGGCGGAGTTGCTGTACTGGGCCGGGTCGGTGGGCGCGAAGGCGCCCTTGACCATGTAGCCGAGCATCTCGGTGTTGCCCATCTCGACCACGTCGGGGGCCTTGTCGGTGGCGAGGACGGCGTCCAGCTTGGTGTTCTTGTCCGGCCAGCCGTAGTACTCGTGCTTGATCTTGATGCCGGGGTGCTTCTTCTGTACCGCGGCGTCGGCGGCCTTCACCAGATCGGGCCAGTTGTTCTGGGCGTCGACGGTGAGCCAGACGGTCAGCTCCTTGGCGTCCGCCCCCTTGCCCGAACCGTCGTCGTCCTTGTTGTCGCTGCCGCACGCCGCGATGGAGACGACCATGCCCGCGATACCGATCGCGGCTATCAGCCTGCGCTTCACGCCACCCTCCTCAGGGATGCCACAAACCCCCCTGCCTCCCCGCGGCGCGCGTCAGCGCTGTGTTACCGCCCATGGGGCCGGGACCTGGACCAATGGTGTAGACCAGTATGGGGAGCTTGGCCCAGACCAATAGAGCTGTCAAGGCGTTCAAGCAGGCTCCGGGCGTCCGTGATGCGACCGAGATATGCAGAGACCTTTCATTCGGCAACCGACAGATCGGACGGACCACTTCGGCCGTTTCGGGGCCGCTCGGCGGGACCTATGGACTAGACCAACGGGGAGCGCGACGGTATACAGAGGAGATCACGGACCGTTCGGGTGGCCTCCCGTCACACGAAGCCGTGCCACGATGTGATCCGTGGCCGATGAGATGTCGGTCGCTTTCGGCACCGGAGCCGGGAAGGCAGAACATGAGCACCGACGTGAGCAGTGCGGAGAACGAGGGTGGGACGACCGTCCGTACCGCGCGTGTGCCCAAGTACTACCGCCTGAAGAAACATTTGCTCGACATGACGGAGACGCTCCCGCCGGGCACACCGGTTCCGCCGGAGCGCACGCTCGCCGCCGAGTTCGACACCTCGCGCACCACCGTCCGCCAGGCCCTGCAGGAGCTGGTGGTCGAGGGCCGGCTGGAACGGATCCAGGGCAAGGGCACGTTCGTCGCCAAACCGAAGGTCTCCCAGGCGCTGCAACTCACCTCCTACACCGAGGACATGCGCGCCCAGGGTCTGGAGCCGACCTCGCAACTGCTGGACATCGGGTACGTCACCGCGGACGACCGGCTCGCCGAACTGCTCGACATCACGGCCGGCGGCCGGGTGCTGCGTATCGAGCGGCTGCGCATGGCCAACGGCGAGCCGATGGCCATCGAGACCACGCATCTGTCCGCCAAACGCTTCCCGGCGCTGCGCCGCAGCCTCGTCAAGTACACGTCCCTGTACACCGCCCTCGCCGAGGTGTACGACGTCCGTCTCGCCGAGGCCGAGGAGACCATCGAGACCTCGCTGGCCACCCCGCGCGAGGCGGGCCTGCTCGGCACGGACGTGGGCCTGCCCATGCTGATGCTCTCCCGGCACTCGCTGGACGAGGAGGGCAACCCGGTGGAGTGGGTGCGGTCGGTCTACCGCGGGGACCGCTACAAGTTCGTCGCTCGGCTGAAGCGCCCGTAGGAATAGGCGGGTCGGCTCCTTCTGGCCCTGCGGGTGGTGATCGTCGTCCCGGACGCGTTGCGGGTGCGCATACGACGCCTCCGCCGCCCGGCGCCGTCCACCTGAGCGAGGGCCCTACGCCGCCTCGAACGGGCCGAGAAGGGGGCGGCACGGTATGCGGCCGGCACGGACCGCGCTGGTACATGCCGGAATTGAGGGGCGAGTCGGTCTGCGAACGTCATGCCGCGCATATCCGGAAACGGCGTCCCGAGGCTGCGCCGCCGTCCCGTCAGCCGTTTGCGACCGAAATACGGATGGGTACTTCCGATTCATCGGCACCGTCACCTACATTGCCTGCGCGCTACAACAGGTGATCTGCGAGGGGACGGAGCCCAGACATGCCAGACGCGTCCGAAGTGAAACCACCGGTGGTGACACCGCTACGGGTGGTGATCGCCCTGTGTCTCCTCGCACCGTTCGTGGCGGTGCTCTGGGTCGGCTCCTACGCCAAGATCGACCCCACGTTCATCGGGATCCCGTTCTTCTACTGGTACCAGATGCTGTGGGTGCTGCTCTCCACCGCGCTGACCATGACCGCCTACAAGCTGTGGCAGCGTGACCAGCGCGCCCGCCGGACCCAGGGCGCAGGTGACGCGCGATGAACGACGGCGTCAACGGCGTCGCGCTCGGCGTCTTCGTCCTCTTCTTCCTGGCCGTCACGGTCATGGGTTTCCTGGCCGCCCGCTGGCGCAAGGCCGACAACGAGCACAGTCTCGACGAATGGGGCCTGGGCGGCCGGTCGTTCGGCACCTGGGTCACCTGGTTCCTGCTCGGCGGCGACCTGTACACCGCCTACACCTTCGTCGCCGTCCCGGCGGCGATCTACGCGGCGGGCGCGGCCGGGTTCTTCGCCGTGCCCTACACGATCCTCGTCTATCCGCTGATCTTCACCTTCCTGCCCCGCCTGTGGTCGGTCTCGCACCGGCACGGCTACGTGACGACCTCGGACTTCGTGCGCGGCCGGTTCGGCTCCAAGGGGCTGTCGCTGGCGGTGGCGCTGACCGGCATCCTCGCCACGATGCCCTACATCGCGCTCCAACTGGTCGGCATCCAGGCGGTCCTCGACGTGATGGGCGTGGGCGGCGGCGAGAACACCAACTGGTTCGTCAAGGACCTGCCGCTGCTGCTCGCCTTCGGTGTGCTGGCCGCGTACACCTACTCCTCGGGTCTGAGGGCACCCGCGCTGATCGCGTTCGTGAAGGACACGCTGATCTACATCGTGATCGCGGTGGCGATCATCTACATCCCGGTCAAGCTGGGCGGGTTCGACGGCATCTTCGCCAAGGCCGGCGACGCCTTCGCCCAGACCAATCCGGCGACGGGTGCGCCGCGCGGGGCGCTCGCCCCGCCGGAGGCGGGCCAGTGGACATACGCCACGCTGGCCCTCGGCTCCGCGCTCGCGCTCTTCATGTACCCGCACTCGATCACCGCGACGCTGTCCTCGCGCAGCCGTGAGGTGATCCGCCGCAACACCACGATCCTGCCGCTGTACTCCCTGATGCTCGGCCTGCTCGGCCTGCTGGGTTTCATGGCGATCGCGGCCGGGGTCAAGGTCTCCAACGGCCAGCTGGCCATCCCCCAGCTGTTCGAGGACATGTTCCCCGACTGGTTCGCGGGCGTGGCGTTCGCGGCGATCGGCATCGGCGCCCTGGTGCCCGCGGCCATCATGTCCATCGCGGCCGCGAACCTGTTCACCCGCAACATCTACAAGGACTTCATCAATCCGCACGCGACGGCCCATCAGGAGACCCGGGTCTCCAAGATCGTGTCGCTGCTGGTGAAGGTGGGCGCGCTGGTCTTCGTCCTGACCATGGACAAGACGGTCGCCATCAACTTCCAGCTGCTGGGCGGCATCTGGATCCTGCAGACCTTCCCGGCCCTGGTCGGCGGCCTGTTCACCCGCTGGTTCCACCGCTGGGCGCTGCTCGCGGGCTGGGCGGTCGGCATGGTGTACGGCACGGTCGCCGCCTACGGGGTGGCCTCGCCGACGCAGAAGCACTTCGGCGGCTCGGCCGAGGAGATCCCCGGGATCGGTGAGATCGGCTACATCGGCATGACAGCGTTCGTGCTCAACCTCCTCGTCACCGTCGTCCTGACCTTCGTCCTGAAGGCCGTGAAGGCTCCCGAGGGCGTGGACGAGACAAGCCCGCAGGACTACACGGCCGACGCGGGCGACGCGGGCGTCCAGGTGGAGCTTCCGCCCGCGACGGCGGGCGCAGGGCGCTGAGAGCACGCCCCCACAGCGGGCGCAGGGCGCCCGCGCACGCCCCGCGACGGGCCGCCGAAGCCGAACCCCGGCGACGGCGGCCCGTTGACGTACGACACAACATCTGGGGGTGCCACCACGGCCCGGCACTAGATGTATGCTCATGCTCGCTGTCGCCGCAGGGGAATCCGGTGTGAATCCGGAACTGTCCCGCAACGGTGTACTCATGCGCGTATGCCCGCATACCCGCATGCAGGCTTCAGTCCGAGGACCTGCCGACGGCGCACCCGGCCGTCCGGCCCGGGTGCTCTGACGTCCGGGCCTCGTGGAATGGGCCGGTGGACGCGACGCCGTGCGCGCTCGTGTGCTGCCCCCTGCCCTCCGCAAGGCCCCGTGCCGAGCGAGGGAGAGCCCCACGTGACCATCGCGCCAGCCGACCCGGCTTCAGCCGCCCAGGCGACCGCGGCCCCGGTGGAGACCTACGGTCCCGGTGCCGCGCTGCTGCGGACCCTGACCGAGCTGACCGCCGACCTCCCCGACGCCGACCCCGGCCGGGTCGCCGCCGCTGCGCTGCGCGGCCGGTCCGCGCGGTCCGACGACGCTGCCGCCGCGGAGCTTCGGGAACTGGCCACCGAGGCGGCCGCCGGGCTGATCTCGGAGGATCCCGCCTACTCCCGGCTGGCCGCCCGGCTGCTGGCCCTCTCCATCCGCGCCGAGGCCGCCGCACAAGGCGTCACCTCGTTCACCGGGTCGATCGCCGTGGGGCACCGGGAAGGGCTCATCGCCGACCGCACCGCCGCCTTCGTACGACGGCACGCAGAGCGGCTGGACGCGCTGATCGACACCGCGGCGGACGACCGCTTCGGGTACTTCGGGCTGCGCACGCTGCACAGCCGCTATCTGCTCCGGCACCCCCTGACCCGCCACGTCATCGAGACGCCCCAGCACTTCCTGCTGCGCGTTGCCGCCGGCCTCGCCGACGGGGATGCCGACACCCTCCCCGCGAAGGACTCCGCGCACGCCGTGGACGAGGTCGCCGCGCTCTACCGGCTGATGAGCCGCCTCGACTACCTGCCCTCCTCCCCCACGCTGTTCAACTCCGGTACCCGCCACCCGCAGATGTCGTCCTGCTACCTCCTCGACTCCCCCAAGGACGAGCTGGACTCCCTCTACGACCGCTACCACCAGGTCGCCCGCCTCTCCAAGCACGCAGGCGGCATCGGCATCGCCTACTCCCGCATCCGCTCCCGCGGTTCGCTGATCCGCGGCACCAACGGGCACTCCAACGGCATCGTGCCGTTCCTGAAGACCCTCGACGCCTCCGTGGCCGCCGTGAACCAGGGCGGCCGGCGCAAGGGCGCCGCGGCGGTCTACCTGGAGACCTGGCACTCGGACATCGAAGAGTTCCTGGAGCTGCGCGACAACACCGGTGAGGACGCCCGCCGTACACACAACCTCAACCTCGCCCACTGGATCCCGGACGAGTTCATGCGCCGGGTCGACGCCGACGAGCAGTGGTCGCTGTTCTCCCCGTCGGACGTGCCGGAGCTGGTCGACCTGTGGGGCGCGGAGTTCGACGCCGCCTACCGCGCGGCGGAGGCGGCCGGGCTCGCGAAGAAGACCATCCCGGCCCGTGACCTCTACGGCCGCATGATGCGCACCCTCGCGCAGACCGGCAACGGCTGGATGACCTTCAAGGACGCGGCCAACCGCACCGCCAACCAGACGGCCGAGCCGGGCAGTGTCGTCCACTCCTCCAACCTCTGCACGGAGATCCTGGAGGTCACCGACGACGGCGAGACCGCGGTCTGCAACCTGGGCTCGGTCAACCTCGGCGCGTTCGTGAGCGGCGGGGGCGTCGACTGGGAGCGGCTGGACGAGACGGTCCGCACCGCCGTGACCTTCCTGGACCGGGTCGTCGACATCAACTTCTATCCGACCGAGCAGGCGGGCCGTTCCAACGCCAGGTGGCGGCCGGTGGGCCTCGGCGTGATGGGCCTGCAAGACGTCTTCTTCAAGCTGCGTCTGCCCTTCGACTCCCCCGAGGCGAAGGCCCTGTCCACCCGGATCGCCGAGCGCATCATGCTCGCCGCCTACGAGACGTCCGCCGACCTCGCCGAGCGCCCCCAAGCGCCTACGACAGGCTCCGGTGCAGGGGGGACCCCCATCGGCCCGCTGCCCGCCTGGGAGAAGACCCGTACCGCGCGGGGTGTCCTGCACCCCGACCACTACGGCGTCGAGTTCACCTGGCCCGAGCGCTGGGCGAAGCTGCGGGCGCGGATCGCGACGACCGGCCTGCGCAACAGCCTTCTGCTCGCCATCGCCCCCACCGCGACCATCGCGTCCATCGCCGGTGTCTACGAGTGCATCGAGCCCCAGGTCTCCAACCTCTTCAAGCGCGAGACGCTTTCCGGTGAGTTCCTCCAGGTCAACTCGTACCTGGTGCGGGACCTCAAGAAACTGGGCGTATGGGACGCCCGCACCCGCGAGGCGCTGCGCGACGCCAACGGCTCCGTACAGGGCCTCACATGGATCCCGGCGGATGTGCGCGCCCTGTACCGCACGGCGTGGGAGATCCCGCAGCGCGGCCTGATCGACATGGCCGCGGCCCGCACGCCCTACCTGGACCAGTCGCAGTCCCTGAACCTGTTCATGGAGACACCGACCATCGGCAAGCTCTCCTCGATGTACGCCTACGCCTGGAAGCAGGGCCTGAAGACGACGTACTACCTGCGCTCCCGCCCGGCGACCCGCATCGCACGCGCCGCTCAGGCGCAGCCCCGGGCCACCGTCCCCGTACAGCAGGCCGCAGACCCCGACGCCGTCGCCTGCTCCCTCGAGAACCCCGAGTCCTGCGAGGCCTGCCAGTAATGCCCACCCGTCACCCGACCACCACCCCTGGAGGACGGCGCCCCGCGCCGACAGCCATGACCACCCAGAACCTTCTCGATGCGGGCTTCGAGCTGACGCTGCGCCCCATGCGCTACCCCGACTTCTACGAGCGCTACCGGGACGCCATCAAGAACACCTGGACCGTGGAGGAGGTCGACCTCCACTCGGACGTCGCCGACCTCGCCCGGCTGACCCCCGCCGAACAGCACCTCATCGGCCGGCTGGTCGCGTTCTTCGCCACGGGCGACTCGATCGTCGCGAACAACCTGGTGCTGACCCTGTACAAGCACATCAACTCCCCCGAGGCGCGGCTGTATCTGAGCCGTCAGCTGTTCGAGGAGGCCGTGCACGTCCAGTTCTATCTGACGCTGCTGGACACCTATCTGCCCGACCCGGAGGACCGTACGGCGGCGTTCGCGGCGGTCGAGAACATCCCGTCCATCCGGGAGAAGGCCGAGTTCTGCTTCAGGTGGATGGACTCGGTCGAGAACCTGGACCGCCTGGAGTCGAAGGCCGACCGCCGGCGCTTCCTGCTCAACCTGATCTGCTTCGCCGCCTGCATCGAGGGCCTGTTCTTCTACGGCGCTTTCGCGTACGTCTACTGGTTCCGCAGCCGGGGCCTGCTGCACGGCCTGGCCACCGGCACCAACTGGGTGTTCCGTGACGAGACGATGCACATGTCCTTCGCCTTCGACGTGGTCGACACCGTCCGCAAGGAGGAGCCGGACCTCTTCGACGATCAGCTGCGGCAGCAGGTCACCGACATGCTCCGGGAGGCCGTCGCGGCGGAGCTGCAGTTCGCGCGCGACCTGTGCGGCGACGGCCTGCCGGGCATGAACACCGACTCGATGCGGCAGTACCTGGAGTGCGTCGCCGACCAGCGTCTGACGCGCCTCGGCTTCGCCCCGGTGTACGGCTCCGAGAACCCCTTCTCCTTCATGGAGCTACAGGGGGTTCAGGAGCTGACCAACTTCTTCGAGCGGCGTCCGTCGGCGTACCAGGTGGCGGTGGAGGGCACCGTCGACCTGGACGAGGACTTCTGATCCCGCTCCTCGTCCGCCGTCTCCTCGGCCTCCCGGAGCTGTCGGTCGATGCGCCGCTCGCGCACGATGCCGAACACCGACGGGAGGACCAGGAGGACGAGGATCCCGAGGACCGCGAGCATGCCGATCAGTCCTTCGATCTGGTTCGTGTTCATGGACACCACTGTCGTCTCCGACACTCCTGACCGGCAGTGGCAGGACTGCCGTACACCCTCGAATTACCGCCAGGAACGAGGCACACTGGCAGCATGCTGAAGAACGTGGCGGCCGTCCTGCTGGACGGCGTGCACCCCTTCGAGCTGGGCGTCCTGTGCGAGGTGTTCGGCCTCGACCGCAGCGACGAGGGGCTGCCGGTGTACGACTTCGCCGTGGTCTCGGCGGAGGGCCCGGCCCTGCGCACCCATGTCGGCGGGCTGACCGTCTCGACGCCGTACGGGCTGGACCGGCTGGCGGAGGCCGACCTGGTCGCGGTGCCGGCCGGCGAGGAGTTCGTCACCCGTGACTTTCCGCCCGAGCTGCTGACGGCCCTGGTGGCGGCGGTGGAGCGCGGGGCGCGGGTGCTCAGCGTCTGCTCCGGGGTGTTCGCGCTCGGCGCCGCCGGGCTGCTCGACGGGCGGCGGTGCAGCGTGCACTGGAGGCAGGCCGCGGAACTGGCCGTGCGCTGCCCGCGCGCGGTCATCCAGCCGGACGTCCTCTACGTCGACGACGACCCGGTGATCACCTCCGCGGGCACCGCCTCCGGGATCGACGCCTGTCTGCACATCGTGCGCAAGGAACAGGGCCCGGAGATCGCCAACAAGATCGCCCGGCGCATGGTGGTGCCGCCGCACCGGGACGGCGGGCAGGCCCAGTACATCGAGCGCCCGCTGCCCAGGGACCGGTGCGACACCGTCGGCGATGTGCTGGCCTGGATGGAGCGGCACCTGGACCGGGAGGTCACCGTGGAACAGCTTGCCGCCCGCGCCCATATGGCGCCGCGTACCTTCGCCCGCCGCTTCCAGCAGGAGACCGGCACCACCCCCTACCGCTGGATCCTGCGCCAACGGGTGTTGCTGGCCCAGGAGTTGCTGGAGGGCACGGACGAGACCATGGACGCGATCGCGGCGCGCACCGGGTTCGGCACCGCCGCCGCGCTGCGCCACCAGTTCGTCCGGGCGCTGGGCACCACCCCGCACGCCTACCGGCGCGCGTTCCGGGGCCCCGAGGCGGCCTGAACACGCGCCGTAGCCAGAAGCCGTCGCGCGGTGAGATGCCCGACCGGGCGTCAACTCTGGTCGCGGGGGCCGTTTTCGGCCTCAGTCGTTGGCGACCACGGGGTAGCGCGGCTCGTTCTCGGCCATCTGCCGCAGCGCGTCCTTGCGCTCGCGCTTGGAGAGCCGGTCGATGTACAGGTACCCGTACAGATGGTCGGTCTCGTGCTGCAGACACCGCGCGAAGTAGCCGGTGCCGCGCACCTTGACCGGGTTGCCCCGCTCGTCCTGCCCGGTCACCTCGGCGTAGTCGGGCCGGGCCAGCGGCGCGTACGCGGTCGGCACGGACAGGCAGCCCTCGTTGCTGTCGTCGAGGCGGCGCCGGTCGGCGGGCAGGTCGACGAGCCGGGGGTTGCAGACCACGCCGACGTGCCGGACGCCCGCGTCGTCCTGGCAGTCGTAGACGAAGACCTTCAGGTCGACACCGATCTGGTTGGCGGCCAGACCCACGCCCTCGGCGGTGCGCTGGCTGGTGAACATGTCGGCGACCAGCTGCTGGAGTTCGTCGCCGAACTCGGTGACGTCCTTGCACTCCTTGTGCAGCACCGGATTGCCGACGACCGTGATCGGCCGCGAGGTGCCGCGCTCCCGCCAGGCGGCCTCGCGCTCCTCGGCGTCCTCGGTGTCGATGACGAAGCCCTCGTCGTCCACGGGGAGCACGCCCGCGTGCTGCTGATCGGTGTCCTGCTGCGCCATGACCGACGTATGCCTTCCTGACAAGAACGGGGAGTGGATGCTGATACAGGGTACGGGGATCGCGCCCCGGCAGGCGCGGGCCTGGGTCCGCTGTGCGGCTCCGCCGCCCGGTCCCGACCAGCCGGCCGGACCCGCGGCCGGGCCACGGTTCCTAGCAGACCTCTTCGAGGTCCCGCCAGTCCCGGGAATCGGGGCTGTCCGCGACCCACCCGTCCAGCAGCCCCCGCACCAGCGACGCCGGGGCGGCGACGCCGCACTCCCGCTCCGGCACCCACAGCTGCCCGTCCGTACGGTGCCCGAGCGGCCCGGGATGCCCCGGCTCGCTGTGATCGTGCGGATCGAGGTGTTCCCCGTCGCCCTCGTCGGAGGGCATCCGCGACTCGGAGCACATCCGGCACAGCAGCCGCACGGACGACGACCAGTCCTCCGCGGCGAAGCCGGCGTCGGCGGCCAGCTGCTCCAGCGCGTCCCGGTCGGCCTCGCTGGCGGCCTCCAGCAGGACCACCCAGGTGGGCACGGGCGAGGGGGCCCACAACTCGATCTCGTCGAAGACCGGGTAGGCGTGCCCTGCGGCCGTGGTGCGCTCCCCGTGTGGTACCCCGTCGTGCAGCACGACCTCGCCCCAGCGGCGCCCCGACGAGGGCAGCGGAATGGACAGCACCTCGATGCGGGCCGGGTCGAGCCGCCTGCCCCAGACGACCTCGGCCTCTCCCTCCGGGGACAGCCGTACGGCCGCGCTGCCCAGCTCCATGCCGAGCGGTTCGCCGGTGGCGGTGGCGCCTCCCCCGGGCACCCGCAGTCCGTAGGCCTGCCAGGCGCGGTGGGCCAGCGGCCAGTCCTGCAGTGCGGTGGCGGCGATGCCCACGTTCCACCAGTCGGGCGCGCCGGTCTCCCGGTCGAGCAGGGCCACGGCGCGCAGTCCCGCGGCGCGGGCCTGCTCCCAGTCGTGCCGGAACTTGTGCAGCAGGGCGAGGTTGAACCAGGACTCGGACAGCCAGGGCTCCAGGTCGGCGGCGCGTGTCAGCAGCTCGCCCGCGTCCTCGTACCGGCCGTCTCCGATGAGCGTGAACGCCCGGTCGGTGGCCTGCCGCCAGGAGGCGGAGGGCCGGTGCCGTCCCTTGCCGAAGATCCTCACGATTCCCGCCTGCCAGTTCCAGATCCGCACTGTGGGCTGGCTTGTGCCCCCGGACACCCTCTCCCTCGCATCCAACCACGTACGGCGGGAGAGGCGCTCATTACCCATGGGTTACCCAGCCGGGGCCGGGTCAGACCGTCCGGTCCGACGCCCGCCGCCCCGGCCCGGGCGCTCGCCCGCCGCCGCACCCCGGTCGCCCAGCCCCGGCGCGAGCGACCCCACCCCCTCGGGCACGCAGTCCACGACCATGCCCGGCCGCAGCGCTTCCAGCGCCTTGAGCGGCGTCGCTGTGCAGGGGTTGGCCGCAGACGGCGGCGAACCGACGGTGAGGACCCGGCGGGCCAGGTGGTCGAGCGTGCGGGTCCGGCCGCACCAGATGCGTGGGGCGCTGCCGAGCAGCGAGGCGGCGAGGACGACGGTGACGACCCGCGCGGCCCGGACGGATGTTCCCGCGCTCTGGGCCACGTCGAGCACCTGCGGGGGTCGGGTGCCCGGCGCCCTCGCCGGGCAGCGCGTGGGACCGCGCGCCGGCCGCGCCGAGCGAGGCGGTCTCCCGGACGTCGGCGCCCGATGACGGTCACGGGGACGCCCGCCACCCGGGCCGGGCCGGACGGCCGCGGGACGGTCAGCTCGCCGACGGCTATGAGCACGCCGAAGGCGAGGGCGGTGCCGCGGTCCGCCAGTCCGCCGAGGAGGGTGACGGCGAGGGAGACGGCGGCGAGCAGCGCGGCACAGGCGTGCACGAGCCGCGGCGCGCTCATCGGCGGGCCTCGCGCGGGCTGATGACGGGTTCGGACGGTGGCACCGGGTACCGCGGCTCGTCGGCGGTGACCGCGGGAGCCGGCCTCCGCCGCTGTCGGCTTCGCCCGACCGGGGCGCCCCCGTCGCCCCACGGCCCGGACCGGCGCGGCGACCATCCTGGGGTCGAACTGGGCGCCGGCGCAGCGCTCCGGTTCCCGCAGGGCCGTCGGCACCGGGCGCGCCGTGCTGTGGGAACGCGTGGACGTCATCGCGTCGAAGGCGTCGGCGACGGCCACCACCCGGGCGCACTCCGGGATCTGATCGTCCGTCGGCCCGTGCCGGTAGCCGCTGTCGTCGAGCCCTTCGTGGTGGTGCAGGATCGCCGACCGGGCCTCGCCCAGGAAGGAGATCCCGCGGACTATCTCATGGCCGTACTCGGAACCCGCAGCCGCGGAAAGCGCGGACGACCCTACGCCGGGTCAGGGCTCCGCGGACCGTGCGCCCGGTCAGGACTCCTGGGGAGTGGCCGTGACGTCGTGCTCGGGCACGGTCTGGCCGGAGCGGATCAGATCGATCCGGCCCATGACCTTGGCGCGCAGGTCGATCGGCACGTCGTCATGGCCGCAGCACCGCTTGACCAGCTTCTTCACCGCCTTCTCCAGGCCGTACTTCTCCAGGCACGGCGAGCACTCCTCGAAGTGCTGCTGGAACTTGTCACGATCGGCTGCCGGCATCTCGCTGTCGAGGAACTCATACAGATGATCGAGTACCTCACTGCAGTCCGTCTCGTGCGGCCCTCCGCAGCTCATGAGCCCGAGCCTTTCGCTTCGTTCGACTCTCCGGCGCCCGCCGGGACCAGCCCGCGCTCGCGGGCGTAGTCCTCCAGCATGCCGCGCAGTTGACGGCGGCCCCGGTGCAGCCGGGACATCACCGTACCGATGGGGGTCCCCATGATGTCCGCGATCTCCTTGTAGGCAAAACCCTCCACGTCCGCGAGGTAGACGGCGATGCGGAATTCCTCGGGGATCGCCTGCAGCGCTTCCTTGACGTCCGAGTCGGGCAGGTGGTCGAGCGCCTGCGACTCGGCGGAGCGCAGACCGGTCGACATGTGCGACTCGGCGCGGGCGAGCTGCCAGTCCTCGATCTCCTCGGCCGCGCTGCGCTGCGGCTCGCGCTGCTTCTTGCGGTACGAGTTGATGAAGGTGTTCGTGAGGATCCGGTACAGCCACGCCTTGAGGTTGGTGCCCTCGCGGAACTGGTGGAAGGACGCGTACGCCTTGGCGTACGTCTCCTGCACCAGGTCCTCCGCGTCGGCCGGGTTGCGCGTCATGCGCAGCGCGGCCGAATACATCTGGTCGAGGTATTCGAGCGCGTCCCGCTCGAAGCGCGCGTTGCGCTCCGTGCTGGACTCCGCGCCGACGCCCTGGCCCTCGGGCTGCTCCGCCTGGCCGTTGTCGGTCCCTGCGTCGGTCCCAGTGACCGGACCCACCTCCTCAAGATCGCGGGCAGGACCGAGTCCGATCCCACTCGAATCGGAGGATAGAACACGACCCGTGCCTGCCGCCGCTCGAATCGGAGCGGCCTTGGCCGCGTGCAGCACCGTCCAGTCCAGGTCAGTGCGGCTGCTGCGGCTCGGGCAAACGGTCGAACCCATGCGGCGGACTCCCTTTCCCACGGCGTCGGTGCTGGGGCTTCAGCACGTCTGACCGGCACAACAGCGGGCCGGCGCGGGGCATTCCCGGGGGTCACCCGAGTGACGCGATCCACTCCGCGACGCCGTCGGTGACGATCTCCAGAGCCTGCTCCTGGCCGATCTGAGCGCGCTTGGGCACGGCGAGGCCGTGGTCGGCGAAGGGCACCTCGACGAGCCGGTACGCGCCCGGCGGAAACTCGGCCGGCCTGCCGAACGGATCGTTGCCGCCCTGCACGACCAGCGTGGGCACCGGCGCCCCGAGCAGCTCCGCGGCCCGGGACTTCTCGGGGCTGCCCGGCGGATGCAGCGGGAAGCTCAGGGCGAGGACGGCGTGCGCCCCCAGCTCGGCCGCCGTGCGGCAGGCGACCCGGGCCCCGGCGCTGCGCCCGCCGGAGATCACGGGCGGGCCCGGCGCGGTGAGCGCGGGCCAGACCCCGCGCCAGCCGGTGTCGAGGGTCTTCGGTGCCGGGGCGACCTTCCGGCCCGCCACCCGCCAGGGCTGCTCCACCAGGGCCACGGTGACGCCGTGGGCGGGCAGCGCCGCCGCGAGCGCCCGCAGGTCGCGCGCCTCGATGCCGCCGCCCGCCCCGTGGCTCACGGCCAGCACGAACCGGGGCCGCCGCGCCGGGTGCCAGGTGATGCGGGCGTCCCCCGCGTCCGTAGCGATGATCTCTGTGGTCACGTCAGAAGAGTGTGCCCGCTTCCGGACCCGCCAGCTCCTTCAGCAGCTCCGGGCCGTTGTTGCGGACGTTGCTGACGGCCGTGGCGACCGGGTAGGCGCGCATCAGGCCGGCCGGTGGCGGCTCCAGCAGCGACCGCAGGTCCTCGACGTCGGTGCGGGCCGGATCCAGCCAGGCGTCCCAGCGGTCCTCGGTGAGCATCAGCGGCATCCGCGGGTGGATCTCGGCGAGGCTGTGCGGCCCCTCGGCGGGGGCCACGGCCAGCGGGGTGGTCTCCGCCTCGGTGGTGAGCACCGAGCAGGTCACCCACCAGGCCCGCGGATGGTCGTCGGGCAGGGTCCGGTCCCGCCAGAACTCGTACAGGCCCGCCATCGCGAAGACCGAGCCGTCGGCGGGCAGCACGAAGTACGGCTGCTTGCGCGGCCGCTTCCTGCGGCCCTCGACCTCCAGGTCGCGCTCCTGTGTGCCGGTCACCCACTCGTAGTAGCCGTCGGCGGGCAGGATGCAGCGCCGGGCGGCGAAGGCACGGCGGTACGACGGTTTCTCGTGCACGGTCTCCGCGCGTGCGTTGATCATCCGGGCGGCGCCCTCGGGCGACTTGGCCCAGGACGGCACCAGGCCCCACTTCAGCCTGCGCAGCTGCCGAACCGGACGCGGGTCGCCGGCGTCTTTCACCAGACGGTCGAGTACGGCGTAGACCTCCTTGGTGGGCGCCACGTTGTAGTCGGCCTCAAAGGTCTCCTCCGGCTCCCTCTTGTCCACCTCAAAGATTCCTGCGAGATCCTCGGGCCCACGACTCGCTGCATACCGTCCGCACATACGTGCCACACTGCCAGGCCCGGCCGCCGCCCGGCCAGCGTCTTTGCCCACCAGGCCACCTTCTCCGCCCGCCCGGGCCCCGACCAGAGGGAGCGACCGCACCACATGGACAGCACCGCATCGACCGCGCTGCCCGACCTCTGGAACCGGCTGTGGGGCACCCAGCCGGGACCGGACCAGTGGGTGGTGCTGATCACCCTGACCGCGGCCCTCGCCGTGGTCGTCCCGCACGGGCTGTGGCGCCTGTCGCGCAACGCCATCACCATCGCGCACGAGGGCGGTCACGGCCTGGTGGCCCTGCTCACCGGCCGGCAGCTCACCGGCATTCGCCTGCACTCCGACACCAGTGGCCTCACCGTCAGCCGGGGCAAGCCGCACGGACTCGGCATGATCCTCACCGCAGCGGCGGGCTACACCGCGCCGCCGCTGCTGGGCCTGGGCGGGGCGGCGCTGCTGGCCGCCGGGCGCACCACGCTGCTGCTCTGGCTGGCCACCGCCCTGCTCGTGGCCATGCTGGTGATGATCCGCAACGCCTATGGGGCGCTGACCGTGCTCCTCACCGGCGGCACCTTCCTGCTGGTGTCCTGGCTGGCCGGTACACAGGTGCAGGCGGCGTTCGGTTACGCGGTGGTGTGGTTCCTGCTGCTGGGCGGGGTACGGCCGGCCTTCGAACTGCAGGCCAAGCGGGCGCGGGGCGGAGCGGGCGACTCGGACGCGGACCAGCTGTCGCGCCTGACCCATGTGCCGGCGTGGCTGTGGCTGTTCCTGTTCCACACGGTGTCGCTGTGCTCGCTGATCGGCGGGGGAAGGTGGCTGCTGCGGGGCTGAGAGCGCACCCCGAAGGAGTGACGGGGCGACGCCCTCCGGCGCGGGCCCGTAGCGGTGTGCGGCAGCGCCCCGGTTCGGGCGGGGCCCGGGACCCGGCCGGGCGACAAGCCCTCGCGCACCCGGCGGCCGACGACGCAGCCCCCGTGCACGCACCCGCACCCGGCGACCCCCCGCCCACTAAAGTGGGGCCATGGCCCCGAACAACGCGCACACCGCCCTCTGGCCCGCCCCGCACGCGAGCGGAGCCGTCGACGCGACGGTCCACGTGCCCGGGTCCAAGTCCGTCACCAACCGCGCCCTCGTCCTGGCCGCCCTCGCCTCCGAACCGGGCTGGCTGCGCCGCCCCCTGCGCTCCCGTGACACGCTGCTGATGGCGGGCGCCCTGCGGGCCATGGGCGTCGGCATCGAGGAAGGCGTCGGCCCGGACGGCTCCGGCGAGGCCTGGCGGGTGCTGCCCGCGGGCCTGCACGGCCCGGCCTCGGTCGACGTCGGCAACGCCGGCACCGTCATGCGCTTCCTGCCGCCCGTCGCCGCGCTGGCCGACGGCCCGATCCGCTTCGACGGCGACCCCAGGTCGTACGAGCGCCCCCTGCACGGCGTCATCGACGCCCTGCGCGAGCTGGGCGCCCGGATCGACGACGACGGCCGCGGCGCGCTGCCGCTGACCGTGCACGGCGGCGGCGCCCTGGAGGGCGGCCCGGTGTCGGTCGACGCCTCGTCGTCGTCCCAGTTCGTCTCGGCGCTGCTGCTGTCCGGGCCCCGGTTCAACCAGGGCGTCGAGGTCCGCCACACCGGCGCCTCGCTGCCCTCCGTGCCGCACATCCGGATGACCGTCGACATGCTGCGCGCGGTCGGCGCCCAGGTCGACACCCCGGAGTCGGGCGGCGAGCCGAATGTGTGGCGGGTCACACCGGGTGCGCTGCTGGGCCGCGATCTGACCATCGAGCCGGACCTGTCGAACGCCCAGCCCTTCCTGGCCGCGGCCCTCGTCACCGGCGGCAAGGTGCTCGTCCCGGACTGGCCGGCGCGCACCACCCAGCCGGGCGACCGGCTGCGCGAGATCTTCACCGAGATGGGCGGCTCCTGCACGCTGACCGAGTACGGCCTGGAGTTCACCGGCTCCGGCGCGATCCACGGCATCGACGTGGACCTGGGCGATGTGGGCGAGCTGACCCCGGGTATCGCGGCGGTCGCCGCGCTCGCGGACTCCCCGTCGACCCTGCGCGGCGTGTCCCATCTGCGGCTGCACGAGACGGACCGGCTGGCCGCGCTCACCAAGGAGATCAACGAGCTGGGCGGCGATGTGACCGAGACCGCCGACGGCCTGCACATCCGCCCGCGCCCGCTGCACGGCGGGATCTTCCACACGTACGAGGACCACCGCATGGCGACGGCCGGCGCCGTCATCGGCCTGGCGGTCGCGGGCGTGCGGATCGAGAACGTGGCGACCACCGCCAAGACCCTGCCGGACTTCCCCGAACTGTGGGCCGGGCTGCTCGGGAACTGACGGGCGGACCGGGATCATGCGCCGCTACGGCAAGCACACCGACGAGGACGACATCCGCACCCGCCCGAACCGCAAGGGCAACCGGCCCCGCACCAACATCCGGCCCAAGCACGAGGACGCCGCCGAGGGCATGGTCCTCACGGTGGACCGGGGCCGGCTGACCTGCCTCGTCGACGGCCGTACGGTCCTCGCGATGAAGGCACGCGAGCTGGGCCGCAAGGCGGCCGTCGTGGGCGACCGGGTGGCGCTGGTCGGTGATCTGTCCGGGCAGAAGGACACGCTCGCGCGGATCGTCCGCATCGCGGAGCGCACATCGGTGCTGCGCCGCACCGCGGACGACGACGACCCCTACGAGCGGGTGGTCGTCGCCAACGCCGACCAGCTCGCCATCGTCACCGCTCTCGCCGACCCCGAGCCCCGCCCCCGGCTGATCGACCGCTGCCTGGTCGCCGCCTACGACGGCGGCCTCGACCCGCTGCTGGTGCTGACCAAGTCGGACCTGGCCCCGCCCGACAAGCTCCTGGAGCTGTACGGGGACCTGGACATCCCGCATGTCGTCACCAGCCGCGCGGAACTGGCGGACGGCGCGGCGGCCGACCGGGTGCGGGAGCAGCTGGCGGGCAAGATCACCGCGTTCGTGGGTCACTCCGGCGTCGGCAAGACGACGCTGGTCAACGCGCTGGTCCCCGAGGACCGCCGGCGTACGACGGGACATGTCAACGCGGTGACGGGCCGTGGCCGGCACACCACCACGTCGGCGCTCGCGCTGCCGCTGGGCGATGTGGCCGGCTGGGTCGTCGACACCCCGGGCATTCGCTCCTTCGGCCTCGCCCACATCGACCCTTCCCGCGTGATCCACGCCTTCCCGGATCTGGAGCCCGGCACCGCGGGCTGCCCGCGCGCCTGCAGCCACGACGAACCGGACTGCGCGCTGGACGCATGGGTGACCGAGGGACACGCGGACCCGGCACGCCTGTACTCTTTGCGCCGGTTGCTGGCCACAAGAGAACGCAGGGACGGCGACTGACCTCAGTGGTGTTTGCGGGGGCGCGGGCCTGGCAAGTGCATAATCGCACCGAGCCGGACGTACGGGAGGACAGCACATGGCGTGGCTGCTGGTCGTGGTGGCCGGACTGCTCGAAACCGGCTTCGCGGTCTGCCTGAAGCTGTCGCACGGCTTCACCCGGCTGTGGCCGACCATCGCGTTCGCGTGCTTCGCCCTCGGCAGTTTCGGCCTGCTGACCCTCTCCCTGCGGAAGTTGGACGTGGGTCCCGCCTACGCCGTGTGGACCGGTATCGGCGCCGCGGGCACCGCGATCTACGGCATGGTCTTCCTGGGTGACCTGGTGTCGACGCTGAAGATCGTCTCGATCAGCCTGGTCATCATCGGCGTGATCGGGCTCCAGCTGTCCGGCTCGGCCCACTAGCCCGACCGTCCGGCGCCACGCCCCCGGTGGCGCGGGCCGTGGTTCAGGCCGGCTGGTGGTGCAGTGCGTCACGCACCAGGTCGGCGATCCCGCCCTCCGCGGGCGGCGCGGCCACACACGACAACGCCAGCCGCGCCACCAGCTCACAGGACCGGGCCAACTCCCCACCGGCACCCGGACCGGCCAGTGCCGCCAGCGCCCTGTCCCGCACCATCCGGACGAAATCACCCGGCGAGGGCAACGGCCCGTCCGCCCGGCGCTGCGCCGGCACAACCGAGGACGACACCACAGCGGACAACGACGGCGCGGGCAGTCGCTCGCTCCAGCAGCCGGTGAGCATGGCGCGCACGATCGGGTTGTCACGGGCGACGGCGGCGGTCCACTCGGCGGTGGCGGTGAGCCGTTCGTGCGGTTCGGCGCCGCGGGCCAGGGCCCGCTCGACCCCCGCGAGATAGCCGTCGGCCTCCCGGCGCACGAGCGCCCGGGCGAGCCCGTCCTTGCTGCCGAACTCGTTGTAGAGGGTCTGCCGGGACACCCCGGCCGCCGCGGCCACGTCCACCATCCGCACGGCGGGCCACGGCCGCAGCGCGAGTGCGGTGCAAGCGGCGTCCAGCAGGGTTTCCCGGGCAGCGGGCATCGTCGCCTCCCTGGGGTGAGCGGCTCTGCGCCCAGGTTTGACGCGGCCCTGTGGACTGTCAAGGGTTCGCGTAGCGGGCGCATCCCCACGGGGGCGGTTGTGCGCCATGTCCCGGCCGAGGCGGCCGCGCCGGGGCGGAGCGGGGCCCTCGCCCGCGGCCCCCGCTGGCCGCGCCGCGACCGGGCCGGATACGGTGCATCACATGCCCGACTACCTCGACGACCTCCGTCTCGCCCACGTCCTCGCGGACGCGGCCGACGCCGCGACGATGTCCCGCTTCAAGGCCCTCGACCTCAAGGTGGAGACCAAGCCGGACATGACCCCGGTGAGCGAGGCGGACAAGGCCGCCGAGGAGCTGATCCGCGGCCAGTTGCAGCGCGCCCGGCCCCGGGACGCGATCCTCGGCGAGGAGTACGGCATCGAGGGCACCGGCCCCCGCCGCTGGGTGATCGACCCGATCGACGGCACCAAGAACTACGTGCGGGGCGTGCCGGTCTGGGCCACGCTGATCGCGCTGATGGAGGCGGCCGAGGGCGGCTACCGGCCCGTCGTCGGCGTGGTCTCCGCCCCGGCGCTGGGCCGCCGCTGGTGGGCCGCGAAGGGCCACGGCGCCTTCACCGGCCGCAGTCTGTCCTCCGCGACCCGCATCCACGTCTCCCGGGTCTCCGCGCTGGCGGACGCGTCCTTCGCGTACTCCTCACTGTCCGGCTGGGAGGAGCAGGGCCGGCTCGACGGCTTCCTCGACCTCACCCGCGCGGTGTGGCGCACGCGCGCGTACGGCGACTTCTGGCCCTACATGATGGTCGCCGAGGGGTCGGTGGACATGTGTGCCGAGCCCGAGCTGTCCCTGTGGGACATGGCGGCGCCGGCGATCGTCGTCATGGAGGCCGGCGGCACCTTCACGGGCCTCGACGGCCGCCCGGGCCCGCACGGCGGCGACGCCGCCGCGTCCAACGGTCTGCTCCACGACCCGTTGCTGGGGTATCTCAACGGGCGCTACTGAGAAACAGGAGGTGCCTGCGCACGCCCTCGGTCAGCTGCACGCGCCCCCTTGTTGACTCGCGCTTTGCCTGCGACTCTGAGAGTCCCCCCATTTGTGAATTTGTGAATCCATGAACTATCGATTCCGTCGACGCGATCGATCCATCGCTCTGCCGACCTGCCGACCTGTCGGTCTGTCGGTTTGTCGGTCTGTCGATCGGTGCGACCAGCCGGTCGGCCGCTTCGTCGCCAGGTTCGTCGCCAGGTCACCGCGTCGTCTCGATCGGCCCGGATTCCTCGGAGGATTCTCCCTAGGAGGTGGCTTACTGCCATGCTCGTCCGTGACGCCATGAGCACGGTGGTCCTCACCGTCGGCCCCGCACACACCCTCCGCCAAGCAGCCGCCCTGATGTCCGCCCGCCGCGTGGGCGCCGCCATCGTCCTCGATCCCGACGCCGGCGGCATCGGCATCCTCACCGAGCGCGACATCCTCAACTCCGTGGGCCTCGGCCAGAACCCGGACACGGAACGCGCCCACGCGCACACCACCGACGACGTCGTGTTCGCCACCCCGGCCTGGACCCTGGAGGAGGCGGCCCGTGCCATGGCGCGCGGCGGCTTCCGCCATCTGATCGTCCTGGACCACGGCGAGCCCGTGGGCATCGTCTCGGTCCGCGACATCATCCGCTGCTGGGCTCCGCTGCGGCAGCGGGTGCCGGCCTGAGACATGCCGACGGGCCGGAGCCCCCGTACCCGGGAGACCCGGCCCGCGCCACGGCAGGCGGTCCAGTGCTGGTGATCAGCCGCGCAGGGCCTGGACGGCGGCCTCCAGCCGCTTGCCGAAGTCGTCGTCCGCCCGGCGGAAGTTGCCGATCGCGCGCTCGGCGATGTCGTTCCTGGACACCTTGGCGATGAAGCCCGCCAGATTGCCGATCAGACGCTCCTTCTCGCCCTCGGACATCAGCCGGTACAGGTTGCCCGCCTGCACAAAGTCGTCGTCCTCGGCGTGCACCGGTGCCGGGTGGTCGCCCGTGCCGCCGGCGACCGCCGTGGACTGCCACAGCGGCCGGTCGGTCTGGAACGGGCCGCCGAAGCTGTTCGGCTCGTAGTTCTTCGCGCCCTTGTGGCGGCCGTCGTAGAGGACGCCGTCCCGCGCGTGGGTGCGCGCCTCGGCGGCGTGCGGGCGGTTCACCGGCAGGTGGTCGGCGTTGATGCCGACGCGGTAGCGGTGGGCGTCGCCGTAGGCGAAGAGGCGGCCCTGGAGCATCTTGTCCGGGGACGGGCCGATGCCGGGCACGAAGTGCGCGGGGCTGAAGATGGACTGCTCCACCTCGGCGAAGACGTTCTCCGGGTTGCGGTTGAGCTCCAGCTTGCCGATGGTGATCGGCGGGTAGTCCGCGTGCGGCCACACCTTGGTCAGGTCGAACGGGTTGAAGCGGTACGCCGCCGCGTCGGCCGCCGGCATGATCTGCACCTGCACGGTCCAGCTCGGGAACTCACCGCGCTCGATGGCCGCGCGCAGGTCCCGCTGGTGGGAGTCGGGGTCCTCGCCGGCGAGCCGGTTCGCCTCCTCCTGCGTGAGGTTCCTGATCCCCTGGTCGGTTTTGAAGTGGTACTTGACCCAGAAGACCTCGCCGGCCTCGTTGTTCCACTGGTAGGTGTGCGAGCCGTAGCCGTTCATGTGGCGGTAGGAGGCCGGGATGCCGCGGTCGCCGAACAGCCACGTCACCTGGTGGGTGGACTCGGGCGACAGCCCCCAGAAGTCCCAGACGTTGTCCGCCTCCTGCGAGCCGGTGTACGGGTCGCGCTTCTGGGTGTGGATGAAGTCGGGGAACTTGATGGCGTCCTTGATGAAGAACACCGGGGTGTTGTTGCCGACGAGGTCGTAGTTGCCCTCCTCGGTGTAGAACTTCAGCGCGAAGCCGCGCGGGTCGCGGACCGCGTCCGCGGAGCCCAGGTTGCCGGCCACGGTCGAAAAGCGCAGGAAGGTCTCCGTCTGCTTGCCGACCTCGGACAGGAACCTGGCGCGCGTGTAGCGCGTGAGGTCGGCGGTGACCGTGAAGGTGCCGTACGCTCCGGCGCCCCGCGCGTGCACCACGCGCTCCGGGATGCGCTCACGGTTGAAGTGGGCCAGCTTCTCCAGCAGCAGCTGGTCCTGGACGAGCACCGGGCCGCCGATGCCCGCGGTCTCGCTGTTCTGGTTGTCGGCGACCGGAGCACCGGCCTCCGTCGTAAGGGGTCCCTGCGTCACATGCGCCTCCTGCGTCACTTGCCCACTCATCCTGTCGCCTGACCAAACCCGAACCCGATCCTACAATGGACATTGTCCAAGTCAACTGGCGATCCAAAGTCACACTTGTTCGGGACCTGGTCGCCTTAGCTGTTAGGCTTGTTTTCATGAGTGACCTTCTGGAACGGCTGCGCGGACGCGGATGGCGGATGACCGCGCAGCGCCGCGTCGTGGCCGAGGTCCTGGACGGCGAGCACGTCCATCTGACGGCCGACGAGGTCCACGCCCGCGCCGTCGACCGGCTGCCCGAGATCTCCCGTGCGACCGTCTACAACACCCTCGGGGAGCTGGTCTCGCTCGGCGAGGTGCTGGAGGTCGCCACCGACAAGCGGGCCAAGCGCTACGACCCGAACGCCCACCGGCCGCACCACCACCTGGTGTGCGCCCGCTGCGGCGCGATCCGCGACGTCCACCCGAACGGGAACCCGCTCGCCGACCTCCCCGACTCGGAGCGCTTCGGCTTCACGGTCTCGAACGTCGAGGTCACCTACCGCGGCCTGTGCCCGGACTGCGCAAGCACCTGACCCACTCCCCGCGAACACCCGACAAAACCCCGGCGAGCCCCGGCCGCGACGGCTCGCAGGCCGGGACCTCCGCGGTGATGGGAGGCTTCGGCTTCCCTGTCGGCGGCGAGTGCCAGCCGTTGCGCCACCGCTTGCCGGTAGGCACGTTGATGCCGACGATCCGGCATGCCTCACTGCTGCTGTAGCCCTGCTGCATGAGCTGGAGATATACCTCCCGCTCACGCAGTAGACGACCACCGCCCCCAGGTCCCCGGTTCTTCCGGATCTCGAAGTCCATCGCACCCTTGAGCTGGGGTGTTGCGACGACCACTAGAACTCAAGCAAGATCCGCCGGGGCTTTGTGCTGCGTACGGGCTTCCTGAAACTTACGGACGTACGGGCTTCCTGAAACTGACGGGCCGTCATATGGTCAACGGCACCCACCAGTCCGTTCCGCACTCCGCGAGGAGACGCCCGTGGGAGAGCCGTATCCGAAACTCCGAGCCACCGAACTGACCCGCGCCTTCGGCCGAACCCCCCACACCGTCGACGCCCTCGGCCCCCTCGATCTCACCGTCGCCGCAGGCGAGTTCGTCTGCGTCGTCGGCCCCTCCGGCTGCGGCAAGTCCACGCTGCTGCGTATCGCCGCGGGCCTGCTGCGCCCCAGCGCGGGCACTCTGGAGATCCGCACGACGAGCCCGCACCCGGTCGCCATGATCTTCCAGGACTACGGCATCTACGACTGGAAGACCGTCCAGGCGAACGTGCGCTTCGGTCTGGACGTACAGCGCGTGCCGCGCCGCGAGGCGAACGCCCGCGCCGCCGACTGGCTGGCCCGGCTGGGCCTCGCGGACTTCGCACACGCCCACCCGGCGACGCTCTCGGGCGGCATGCGCCAGCGTGTGGCGATCGCCCGCGCCCTGGCGGTGGAACCCGAACTGCTGCTGATGGACGAGCCCTTCGCCGCGCTGGACGCCCAGCTGCGCACCATCCTCCAGGACGAACTGCTGGAGATCACCCAGGCGCTGCGCACCACCACCGTGTTCATCACGCACAGCCTGGAGGAGGCGATCGTCCTCGGCGACCGGGTCCTGGTGATGTCCGCACGTCCCGGCCGGATCATCGCCGAGCGGCGCCCGCCGTTCCCGCGCCCGCGCACCGGCGGCATCCGCTCGGCGCCCGCGTTCACGGCCCTCAAGGGCGAGCTGTGGGACCTGCTGCGGAAGGAGGCGGTGGCGGCATGACGACCGTGCTCCCCGACCGGGAAGCCGTCCTGGTCCGCCGCCCCGGCGCCCGCGAACTGCACCCGGCCGACGCCCACCGCCGGCGCCGCGCCCTGGAGCTGTCCCTCGCGGTGGCCGTGCCCCTGCTGCTCGTCCTGCTGTGGCAGCTGGCCGCGAGCCGGGCGTGGCTCGACGACCGCGTCTATCCGGCGCCGTCCACGATCCTCGCCGACGGCTGGGACCGGGCGGCGGCCGGCGAGCTGTGGCCCGATGTGTGGGCGACGCTGCGCCGCGTCCTGGCGGGCTACGCCGTCGGCACCGCGACCGGTTATCTGCTCGGCCTCCTGATGGGTTCGCTCCCGCTGGTCCGGGCGGCCCTGGAACCGCTTCTGGACGCCCTGTACGTCGTACCGAAGCTGGCCCTGCTCCCCGTCTTCCTGAACATGTTCGGTCTCGGCGAGGGCCCGCAGGTGGCGCTGGTCGCGGCCACCGTCTTCTTCTTCGTCTGGATCTCCACGATGTCGGCGGTGATCGCCGTCCCGGCCGGCCACCGGGACGCGGGACGCGTCTTCGGCGCCTCGCCGTGGCAGATGTTCCGCCACGTCCTGCTCCCCGCCTCCCTGCCGGCGGTCCTGGTCGGCGCGCGGATCGCGGCGGGCGTGGCGGTCCTGGTGATCGTCGCCTCGGAGCAGATCGCCGCGTCCGACGGCCTGGGCCATCTGATCTTCGACTCGCGCGCGCTGTTCCAGAACGACGTGATGTTCGTGGGGATCGTCTGCGTGGCCGTGCTCGGGGTGCTCTTCTCCGAACTGGTCCGGATCGCGGGCAGGCTGCTCACGCCGTGGGCGCCGCGGGACCGGGGACGGGGGCGGTCATGAGGCGACGCTTCGGCCCCGGGCGCAGGACGGCGCTCGCCGCGGTCGCCGCCCTGCTGGCGGGGGCGGGCTGCTCGTCGGCGCACTCCGGGGACGCCGGGGCGCGGTCCGGTCCGGAACACCGCACGGTCCGGCCGGTCGACGGCTGCGGCACGGCGTCCTGGACCGACCCGGCGGACATGTCCCCGGGCCGGGCACCGGCCCGCTGTGCGCCGCACACCCCGGCCGCCCGGCCGCCGGCCCAGCGCCGGAAGATCACGATCGCCACCGGGACGCTGAGCGCGGAATATGTGGCCCCGTTGCAAGTCGCCCTGGACAAGGGCGAGTTCAAGGCGGAGGGGCTGGATGTCACGCTGCGTGTGCTGCCGACGCCGGATGCGCTGCCGCTGCTGGCCAAGGGAGACATCGACGCCCTCTGGGCGGCTCCGGAGGCGGCCGTGATGAACGGTGTGCGCGGTGGCTTCGCCATCAAGTGGGTCGCGGGCAACTTCTCGCCCGACCCGGAATCGAAGAGCGGGCTGTGGGTGACGCTGGCGAGCGGCGAGAGCGCGAACCGGGTCCGGATGGCGGGCCGCACCATGGGCACCATGATCGGCAAGGGCTCGGTGATCGCGTACCCGATGCAGCGGGCCCTGGCCCGGCACGGCGGCGGGCTCGACGAGATCCGCTACCGGCAACTGGGCTCGGCTGACGTGCTCACGGCCCTGCAGGGCGGCGGCGTGGACTCGGCCTGGCTCCTCGACCCGGTCTGGCGTCGGGTGGACGGCGAGCGGGGCTATGCCTTCCTGGGCGGCCAGCCGCTCGGGGAGCCCCTGGGCGGCATGCTGTACGGCCGCACGCTGCTCCAGGACGACGTGGACGCCGGGGTGGCCCTGCTCCGGGCCTACATCCGCACGGTCGACACCTACTTCGCCGGCGACTACAAGAAGGACGCGGGTTTCGTCGCCTATCTGGCGAAGCTCCTGAAGACGGATGCGGCGGTCCTGAAGTCGACGCCTTCGCTCCGCATGGACTGGGAGATCAGATCCGGTACCGTCACCCGCCTCCAGGCCGCCTACCGGGCCCAGGGCGTCACCGAGGGCGCGGCGCTGCCGGAGTCCGAGACGGTGGACCGCTCGCTGTACGAGGAGGCGGTGGGCCACGCCCCCTGACCCGCCGTCCCGGCAACGCGCCGCCCGGAAACACGCCGTGGGCCGGAATCCACTGCCTGGATTCCGGCCCACGGTTTCAGTAGCGGGGACAGGATTTGAACCTGCGACCTCTGGGTTATGAGCCCAGCGAGCTACCGAGCTGCTCCACCCCGCGTCGGTGAACGCAACACTACGTGCCCCCACCCCCAGAGGCAAATCGATAAGCACAGCCCACCCAGGGCCCCGAGCAACCACACACTCACCAAACCCCAGCACCCACCCCCGGCTCCTCCCCCATCACCCCCAGCACAGCCCACCCATGGGCGCGAGGAACCGCGCACCCAACCCCCACTCACCCGCACAAACCACCACAACCGCACCCCACCGGCCCCCAACAAACCCCAGAGCCTCCCCCACCACCCCAGCACAGCCCACCCAGGGGCGCGGGGAACTGCGCGACCAACCCCCACCCACCCGCACAAACCACCACAACCGCACCCCACCGGCCCCCAACAAACCCCCAGGCCTCCCCCATCACCCACAGCCCAGCCCACCCAGGGGCGCGAGGAACCGCGCACCCAACCTGCACCCACCCGCACCAACACCGCACCCCAGGGCAAGCGAATCCCCGGCCAAAGCTACGCAGTAAGTTCGTCGCGGAGCGCATCGCTCAGCCGGGCCGCACGTTCGGCGACCTCCGCGGGGCCCAGCGTCACCGCGCGGTCGGCCCACCGCTGCCCCTCCACCAGCTCTCCACGGCGGGCGTAGACGAGGGCCAGCCGCAGTGCCGCACGGCCGTGCCCCGCGTCGGCGGCCCGCGTCCACCACACCGCGGCCTCCGGCTCGCTCCCCTCGCGGGCCAGCAGCAGCCCCAGGTTGAACGCCCCGTTCCGGGACCCGGCCTCGGCCGCCGCCCGGTACCACCGCGCCGCCTCGACGACATCGCCCCGCGCCGCGGCCAGCATCCCGACTCGCACCTGCGCGCGCCGGTGCCCCTGACCGGCCGCCCGCTCGTACCACTCCTCGCACTCGGTCTTCTCGTGCGCCGTCTCCCCCAGCTCGTGCGCGGAACGCGGGGGCCGCCGCGCGTCGAGCAGGGCGGCCAGCCGGTACGCCGCCTCCGCGCTGCCGGCCCCCGCCGCGCACCGCAGGTGCCGCTCCGCCTGCTGCTCGTCCCCCTCCCGCAGCCGGGCGATCCCGACCTGCAGAGCCGCCTCCGTGTGTCCGGCCGCCGCCGCCCGCTCGTAGCAGCGCAGCGCCACCCGCTCCTCGCCCCGCCCGGCGTACAGGATCCCCAGGTTGAACGCCGCGTCGACGCTGCCGGCCTCGGCCGCCTTGGAGAACCACGGCTCCGCACCGGCCGGGTCGCCGCTCTGCAGCAGCAGGATCGCGAGCGCGTTGGCCGCCTCCCGGTGTCCGGCGTACGCGGCCCGGCGGTACCACTGCTCGGCCTGCCCGATCCGCCCCTGCTGGGCGCAGAGCAGCCCCAGGTTGTACGCGCCGTTGTCGTCGCCGGCGTCCAGCGCCGCCCGGTACCACCGCTCGGCGGTCTGCGGCTGGCCGCGCTCGGCGTACAGGGCGCCCAGCGCGTTCGCCGCGTTGCCGTCGCCGTCCTGCGCGGCCCGCAGCCACCACACGGCCGCGCTCTCGGTGTCGCCGGCGTCCCGCAGCAGGAATCCGAGCGCGCAGGCGGCCCGCGCCTCGCCGTCCTTGGCCGAGGTCAGGTACCAGCGCCCGGCCTCCTTGAGGTCGCCCCGCTTCTCCAGGACGGCCCCGAGCTGGAGCGCGGCCCGGCGGTGCCCGCGCGCGGCGGCCTGCCGGTACCACTGCTCGGCCTCCTGCACCCCGGACGCCCCGGCACCGGTGTCCGCTTCGGCGCCCGCGGCGCGGTCCAGCATCCGCGCCAGCCGGTACGCCGCCTCGCGGTGCCCCCGCTCGGCGGCGGCCCGCAGCCACCGCTCGGCTCCGTCCACACCGCGGTGTTCCAGCAGATCGGCGAGTGCGTACGCACCCAGCGCATGGCCCTGTTCGGCGGACTGGCGCAGCCAGTACTCGGCCGCGGGCTCGTCGCCGCGTTCGCGGTGGTGACGGCCGAGCGCGTGCGCGGCGGCGGGTGATCCGGCGACGGCGGCGATCCGCCACCATCCGGCGGCCTCGTCGGGGTATCCCCGCTGGTGCAGCAGGACCCCGAGGTTGTTGGCGGCGGCACGGTCACCCGCGGCGGTGGCGGCACGCAACTGGGGTTCGGCGCCGTCGAGATCACCGCGGCGCAGCAGCATGGCTCCGAGGACGCTCATCGCCTCGGTGTCACCGGCCTCCGCGGCGAGCCGGCGGCGCGCCTCCTCGGCGGCCTCGCCGGCCTCGTCACGGTCGGCGGGCTGCACAAGGTCGGCGGGGTACACAAGGTCGGCAGCCGGCCCAAAGTCGGCAGGCTGCGCAAAACGCCCTGTCTCCAACAGACTTGCCTTGTCCCCCATAACGTCCATCGTCGCACCACCCGCAACCCGGGTACACCCGGTATACCGCAGCCCATGAGGTCACTTCAGCGTTTTGTCGACATGCCCACAGAGAGACAAGTCAAACACAGATCTCCCAAGTCCCCACGAGGGCACGGCGACGCCGCACACCGGCACATGCGTTCGTCGTGCCTACGCACACGTCGAAGGCCCGGATCCCTGAGGATCCGGGCCTTCGACTTCAGTAGCGGGGACAGGATTTGAACCTGCGACCTCTGGGTTATGAGCCCAGCGAGCTACCGAGCTGCTCCACCCCGCGCCGTGTTCAGCAACCGTACCACGGCACGGGGTGGTCTTGATCAGCCGCTGCTCGGACTGCTTCCGGGACTGGGACTGCCGCTCGGACTCGGACTGCCGCCGCCCTTGCCGTCGCCGTTCTTGCCGCCGCTCGCCCTGTCGGCCTTGGCCTGTGCCTCCTCGGCCTGCTTCAGCGCGTCCTGGAGGTCCTTCTGCGCCTTGCCATAGGCCGTCCAGTCGTTGTTCTTCAGGGCCTCCTGGCCGGCGTCGAAGGCCTTCTGCGCGTCCTTCAGCGCCTGCTGGACGGTGGGATCGCCGGACGACGGCGGTGGATTCTCGGTGCCGGTACCGCCGCCGTTGTCGGTGTCCGACGGCGGAGGAGTCGAGGCCTTCGCCCCGAACACCACGTCCAGAGCGTCGTCGAGGGTGTCCTCGAAGGCGGTTCTGCCCTCGTAGGTCACCAACACCTTCCGCAGCAGCGGGTACTTGAGTCCACCACCGCGTACATAGACCGGCTCCACGTACATCAGTCCGCCGTCGAGCGGCACGGTCAGCAGGTTGCCGTACTCGACCTGGGAGCTGCCACCCTCAAGCAGCTTGATCGCCGAGGCGATGTCCTGTTCCGAGTTGAACTGGCTCTGCACCTGTTTGGGCCCGTCGACCGTCGTGCTCGTCGGCAGTTTCAGGATTCTGATCTTGCCGTAGTCGCTGGTGCCCGCCTCGGCGTCGACCGACATGAACGCGCTGAGGTTGTCCCGGCCGTTGGGCGTGAAGGTCGTCGACAGCGAGAACGACTGCGATGTCTGATCGGGCATCCGCATGCTCAGGTAGTACGGCGGCACCGCGTTGCCCGACTTGTTGGTCGGGTCGTCCGGCACCTGCCACACCTCGCTGCCGGTCAGGAACGTCTGCGCGTCCGTCACGTGGTAGCGGGTGAGCAGTTCCCGCTGCACCTTGAACAGGTCCTGCGGATAGCGGAGATGCGCCATCAGATCGGCCGAGATGTCCGACTTGGGATGGACCGTTCCGGGGAACGCCTTCATCCAGGTCTTCAGGACCGGGTCCTTCGTGTCCCACTCGTAGAGCTTGACCTCGCCGGTGTACGCGTCGACGGTCGCCTTCACCGAGTTGCGGATGTAGTTGACCTGGTTCTGCTGGGCGACCACCGCGCGCGAGTTGTTGGTCGCGGTCAGCGAGTCGGCCGTCGTGTCACCGAGGGTCGTACGCGAGGAGTACGGGTAGCCGTTCGTCGTCGTGTACGCGTCGACGACCCACTGGATACGGCCCTTGACCACCGCCGGGTAGGCGTCGCCGTCGATCGTCAGCCAGGGGGCCACCGCCTCGACGCGATCCTTGGGCGTGCGGTTGTACAGGATCCGCGAACCGTCGCCGATCGCACCGGAGTAGAGGATCTGCGGCTCGTTGAACGCCAACGCGTACGCGGCACGGTTGATCGGGTTGGCGAGGCTGACCCCGCTCTTGCCCTGGTAGCTGGTGGTCTTCTCACCGTTGTCGTCGGAGTAGTCGATCTCCTTCTGGGGACCGCCGACGATCGAGTACGTGGTGGTCTTCTCGCCGTAGTAGACCCGCTGCTCGTAGGTGCCGAGGTCGCCCTTGGACGGCAGGTTGTACTCGGTGAAGACCGGGCGCCCCTCGGAGTCCGCCTCGGTGCCCTTGCCGGCGACCACGCCGTACCCGTGGGTGTAGCGGAAGTGGTCGTTGATCCAGTTGTTCTTCGGGATGCCGTCCAGGTTCAGCTCGCGCAGACCGATGACGGTGTCCTGGTCCTTGCCGTCCTTGGAATACCGGTCGACGTCCAGGTTGGTCGGGAACGCGTAGTAGTTCCGCATCTGCTGGAGCTGCTGGAACGTCGGCGAGACGATGTTCGGGTCCATGATCCGGATGCTCGCGGCGGAGTTGACGTCGTCCCGCAGTCGTGTCTTGTCCGTGGTGGTGCTCTTGCCCTCGTACTCGGTGACCTTGGTGTCGTCGATGCCGTACGCCTGACGGGTCGCCTTGAGGTTCTTCTGGACGTACGGGGCTTCCTTGGCCTGCTCGTTGGGCTGGACCTGGAACTTCTGGACGATCGCCGGGTACAGACCGCCGATGAGGATCGCCGAGAGGACCATCAGACCGAAGCCGATGACGGGCAACTGCCAGGTACGCCGCCACAGCGTGGCGAAGAACAGCAACGCGCAGATGACCGCGATGCAGAACAGGATCGTCTTCGCCGGCAGGTAGGCGTTCGCGTCGACGTACCTGAGGCCCGTCCAGTTGCCGGTGGCCTTGAAGTCACTGGACTTCACGGCCAGTCCGTAACGGTCCAGCCAGTAGGCGACCGCCTTCAGGGCGACGAAGATGCCGATCAGCACCGACAGATGCCCGGTGGCCGCCGCGGTGGCCCGCGCGCCCGGACTGGTCACGCGCAGCCCGCCGTACAGGTAGTGGGTGAGGGCGGCGGCGATCACGGACAGGATCGTGGCGGCGAACCCGAAGCCCAGCAGGAAGCGGAACCAGGGCAGATCGAAGGCGTAGAAGGAGACGTCGAGATGGAACTGCGGGTCCTTCTCGTGGAAGGGCACGCCGTTGACCCACATCAGCCAGGTGCGCCACTGACTGGCCGCGGAGGCGCCGGCGATCAGGCCGACCAGGGCGGTGATGCCGAGCAGCAGCCATCGTCTGAAGGGCGCGATGCCCATGCGGTAGCGGTCGAGGCTCTGCTGCTCCATGGACATGGCGCTGAGCGGGGGCCGCAGCCGGTGTGCCAGCCAGATGTTGAAGCCGACCGCGAGCGCCATCAGCAGTCCGAAGACGGCGAACAGTCCGATCTTGGTCCACAGGGTGGTGGTGAACACGGACGAGTAGTGCACCGACCGGTACCACAGCCAGTCCGTCCAGAAGCCCGCGAACATGGTGAACGCCATGCCGAGGACGGCAAGGACGCCCAGTGTCATGAGCAGGGTCCGGACGCGCCGGGACGGGCGGCCCGCTCTGATCCGTGGCCCCGTCGGGCCTCCGCCTCGGTCCGGCATCTGGAAAGCCAAGGTGCGTACCTCGAAGTTCGGTGTTGGTCGCTGTCGTTGCGTCAGGCCCCCGGGTTCGCGGACCGTCCGGTGGGCCCGCGGTTCACGGGCCCACACCTATGCAACTTACTCACCGTTTACTCGGTTCCCGATTCCGGCCGGGAACGAGGCAGGATTGTGACTATGTCCAACACTCCCATGGCAGCGAACCCGCTCACCCGGACCGTGCTAGAGATCGACGAGTACGCCTCGGGCCTCGGCTGGGACCAGCCCGCTCGCCTCTTCGCCCTCGTCGACACCGCGCGGCTGCGGGCCGAGGAACCCGTGCTCGCGGCCCAGCTCGCCCTGCCGGACGAGCCGGGGCCCGCCGGCCTCACCCCGATCGAGCAGGACGAGATCCCCGCGGGCAGGCCGCTCGACGAGTTCCTCGGCACCATCGCCTGGCCGGACGCCGTGGCCGGCTGCGCGCTCACGGTGGAGCGTCTGATGCTGCCGCCGTCCGCCGAGGCACAGGTTCCGCAGGGGCTGGACGGGGCGAAGCTGACCAAGTGGGTGGCGGACCACCCCGAACGCCAGGAGGTCCGTATGACGGTCGCGGTCCTGCGCGACGGCGCCCGGGAGTCGGCGCTGCGGCTGCGTGAAAAGGACACGCCGACGGAGGTGCTCACCGGGCCCGACCTGGTGCCGGGCCTTGCGGACGCGCTGACGGCGACGTTCGAGGACTGACCCGCCCGCGCCCACGCCCCGCCGCTCCGCCCCGCGCGCCGGACACCCCCGCGGCCTCCGGCACGCAGGCCATCCCTCCGGTACCGCGCATGCAGACGCTGCTGCGGCGGCCTCCGGCGCGCAGGCCGCCCCTCCGGTCCCGCGCATGCTGACGCCCTTACGGTCTGCTGCGCCCCGAACGCCGGCGGTCCCGCGTCTGGAACCTCCGGCCGCTGCTGACCTGCCCGAGCGAGGCCCGGCCCACTGCCACGGCGGGCCGCGGAGTTCCTGCGGCGGTGGGGGCTGCGGATCGACGGCCGGGTCCGCCAGGCCGCACACGACGTGCTCCCCGCTCGCCCCGCCCCAGGGACCCCTCACGGGTCACCGGCCCGCCCGGCCCATGCACGCCTCACGGCCGGGCCGCAGTGGGCCGGGCGGTGGAGTTCCACGGGTGCTTCGACCGCTCGCCCAGCCGCGATCGCAACCTGGCCCGCCGGGTCTTCCTCGGCCCCGGAACGGGCGGGCGACCGCGTCCCCACGGTCTCCTGCACGCTGGACGCCTCGTCCGGTCGGGTGCCCTCGGCGGGGTCCTTCCGGTGGCCTCGCGCGGGGTGCCTGCCGGTTGTTCAGCCCTTGGTCGTGCACTTCGGCAGGGCGGCCGTGTCTCCGCTGCGGATGTCGTCGAGGGCGCCCAGGGCGTCCTTGATGGTCTTGACCTTGACGAGGGTCAGCCCGCTCGGGGTGTCCTCGGCCGCGGCGGCGCAGTTGTCGGCGGGCGTCAGGAAGTACTGCGCGCCCTTGTCGCGCGCGCCGACGGTCTTCATCTCGATGCCGCCGATCGGCCCGACCTTGCCGTTGTCGTCGATCGTTCCGGTACCGGCGACGAACTTGCCGCCGGTGAGACTGCCCGGGGTGAGCTTGTCGTAGATGCCGAGCGCGAACATCAGACCGGCGCTGGGCCCGCCGACATCGGCGAGCTTGATGTCGATGGAGAACGGGAAGGTGTGGTCGGTCCCGGCGGAGATCCCCACGATGGCCCGCTTGGCCCCGCTGTCCTCGGACGTCGTCGTGGTGATCGTCACGTCCTTGGTGACGGTCGGCGTCCGGTTCTCCTTCTCCGCTGCGGCCTGCTCCTTGGCCGGGATGATCCTGAAGACGACGTCCTGGCCCGGCTTGTGCTTGGTCACCAGCCCGGCGACGTCGGAGGGCTGCTTCACGGGCGTGCCGTCGACGGCCTTGATGACGTCACCGGCGTGCAGCCGTCCCTCGGCCGGTGAGTCCTTGACGACGGTGGAGACGATCACCCAGGACCTCACCGGGACGTCCAGTTCCTTCAGGGCGGCGACCTTGGCGCTCTCCTGGGACTGGCTGAACTCCTCGGCGTTCTCCTGGGTGGACTGCTCCTCGGTCTTGCCGTCCGGGTAGAGCGTGTCGTGCGGCACGACCTTGTCGTCGTGCGCCAGCCATCCGTAGACGGCCTCGACCAGGTTCATCTTGTAGTCGGCGCTGGTGACCCGGACCGTGGTCATGTTGAGGTGTCCGGTCGTCGGGAACGTCCTGCGACCGGAGATCTGCAGCACCGGCTCGCCGTCGTGCTCCCCGAGGGTGTTCACCGTCGGCCCCGGGGACATCTCCGAGTACGGGACGGGCAGCAGTACACCCGCGCACAGGAGTGCGATCAGCATCAGGGTGGAGGCGAGCATCGTCGCGGTGCGGCGTGGCATGGTTCGACACTACGGGACGAGTCTGTCGGAGCACTGTCAGGGCGCCCTCGCCCAGGCGGTCACCGACCGGCGTGGGACTTCTCCATCGCCGCGCGGAACCGGGCGTAGCCGTCCAGCTCGGGGCCGTCGCTGCGGGCCTTCCGCGTCCGGTTGGCCCAACCGCCCCACAGACTTGCGCCTATCGCGGCGATAAGCGGAATCAGCAACCAGGCGAGCGCCGCCATGCCGACCTCCCAACCCCTGAGCGACCGCAACTGACTGATCAGCAGATTAACCATTCGCACTGACAACGCTCAGGCCAGGGATGCGGTTACGCAACCGGAACGGCGTGGCGGGCGCTGCCGAGGCGCCGAGCGGATGGCGCCGGTGCGCGGGCGCGGGAACGGCGGGCGCCGCTCGGCGACGGCTGCGGGGCTACGCCCCCACCCACTCCTCGGTGCCGTCGGAGAAGGTCTGGTGCTTCCAGATGGGCACCTCGTGCTTCAGGTCGTCGATCAGCTTCCGGCAGGCTTCGAAGGCCTCCGCGCGGTGCGGGCAGGCGACCGCGACCACGACGGCGAGATCCCCGACGGCGAGATCCCCGACCCGGTGAACGGCGGCCAGCGCCCGCACCGGGTACTCGGCGACGACCTTCTCGGCGATCCGGCGCATCTCGGCCTCGGCGCTGGGGTGGCACGAGTACCCGAGCCGGTCGACGTCCGCGCCCCCGTCGTGGTTGCGCACGGTCCCGACGAACAGCGCGATGCCGCCCGCCGCGGCGTCGCCCACGGACTGGAACACCTCGTCCACCAAGAGCGCGGTCCGGCGGACGCCGAGCAGCTTGATGGGGTCCTGAGCCGCCTGCTCACCGGGGTGGTCGTTGGTGGGTGCCATGGAGCCATGGTGCCGCACCGCGCGGAGATCGTGGAACCGGCCGCCCCGCAGACCCCGTACAGCACCTCCACACGCCACGCGCGCGTACGCGTTCCAAGCCTCCTCCACAGGCACGATCGGCCGGGCGTCCTCCCGACTCCTTCCGGGCCTCCTCCCGGGGGCCGCGATATCGGGGCGGGCCGCCGGGCTGGGACGTCGGGGGTGGGCCATTGGGGGCGGGACGTCGGGGGCCGGGGCCGTATCAGATCCGTCGTCGCGCCTTCCGCGCCCGCCGTACCACGGCCGCCGCGCCCAGCAGGGCGACCGTCGCCCCCGCGGCCCCCGCCGCGGTCGCGTCCTTGCGGCCGAGCCGCCGTCCGGCCACGGTGTGCCGCCCGGAGACCTCGTCCAGCAGCTCCGCCAGGACCTCCTCGTTGGTCCACCGCGGCCGCCACCCGGCGTCGTGCAGCCGGCTCCCGCTGACCACCCAGGGGTACATCGTGTAGGCCAGGTCCCCGGCGGGCGACGGGGTGAGCCCGATCCGGTGCAGCCGGGCCGCCGCCCCCAGGGCGACCGCCGACGGCAGTTCCATCCGCCGGATCCCGCTCAGCTCCTCGACCTCCTCCTGCTCAAGCCAGCCGTCGCAGCCCACGGCCAGTTCCCCGTCGACCTTCTCCAGGACGGCGTACTCCAGGGCGCCGCACAGGTCCTCGACGTGGCAGAACTGCCAGGCCGGCCGCGACCCGGCCACCACCAGCAGCCGCGGCGACTCGAAGTACCTGGTCAGCGCGGTGTCGGTGCCGCCGACCAGGACGGCGGGCCGCACCACGGTGACATTGAGGCCGGGATGCGCCCGCGGCGCCCGCCGGGCCAGCCGCTCGATCTCCAGCAGGTCGCCCACCCCGGTCGCCTCGGCGGTCGCCCGCAGCTCCGCGTCCTCCGACAGGGGCAGTTCGTTGTCCGGCAGCGCCCCGTACACCATCGCGGAGGTGCACAGCACGACCCGGTGCACACCGGCCGCCGCGGCCGCGGTCAGCACGGTCTGCGTGCCGCGCACGTTGTACGCCGTCCGGGCCACCGCGTCGGTCTCCAGGTCCAGGTCAAGCGCGAGGTGGACGACCACGTCGGCGCCGCGCAACCGGTCGGCGATGGCCGGATCCCGTACGTCGAGGATGTGCCACTGGGCCGCCGCGCAATCGCCGCGCCGCTCGTCGATCGCGACGACCCGCTTGACCTCCTCGGACGCGGCGAGCCGCGCGGTCAGCAGCGCGCCGACCCCGGTCGCGGCGCCCGTGACCGCGACGACGGGCCCGCGCACGGCGGGAGGGGTTGCGTGGTTTCGCGCTGCGCGAACCTGCGGATCTGGGGAACTCACCAGGCGTCTCCAGCGGTTGTCTTCAGTACATACGCGTCGGAGGCGTACGAACCAGGTGGCATCCATCCTGCCGCAGGCCGAGAGTCGGCGAAGCACCGAGGCCCGATCGGGTCTTGGTGTCTACGCTGGGTGGTGTTGTCGGGCAGCCGCGCCGTCGGAGAGAACCGGCGGCCTAACCAGCCGAGGAACCCCGTGAGTGACACCCCATTCGGATTCGGCCTTCCGCCGGAGGAGCCGGAGAACGGCGACGAGGGCAAGAAGAAGGACCAGCAGAGCGGTGGTGAGCAGGGACCGGCCAACCCGTTCGGTTTCGGGCTGCCCGGAGCCGGAGGCTTTGGCGGCCCGGGCGCCGACAATCCGCTCGCTGCCATGTTCGGTTCACTGAACCCCACCGACCTGGGCGCCGCCTTCCAGCAGCTGGGCCAGATGCTCTCCTACGAAGGCGGCCCGGTGAACTGGGACATGGCCCAGCAGATCGCCCGCCAGACGGTCTCCCAGGGCACCCCGGACGGCGTCAAGGACGCGAGCGTCGGCCCCGCCGAGCGTTCCGCGGTCCAGGAAGCGGTGCGCCTGGCCGACCTGTGGCTGGACGACGCGACGTCCCTGCCCTCAGGAGCGGGCTCCGCGGTGGCGTGGAGCCGCGCGGAGTGGGTCGAGGCCACCCTTCCGGCCTGGAAGGCGCTGGTCGACCCGGTCGCCGAGCGGGTCGGCGCGGCCATGGGCGATGTCCTGCCGGAGGAGATGCAGGCCATGGCGGGCCCGCTGATCGGCATGATGCGCTCGATGGGCGGTGCCATGTTCGGCACGCAGATCGGGCAGGCCGTCGGCGTGCTCGCTGGCGAGGTGGTCGGTTCCACCGACATCGGTCTGCCGCTCGGTCCGGCCGGCAAGGCCGCGCTGCTGCCGCTGAACGTCGATGCGTTCGGCAGGGACCTGGGCATCGCCGGGGACGAGGTGCGGCTCTACCTCGCCCTGCGTGAGGCCGCCCACCAGCGCCTGTTCGCGCATGTGCCGTGGCTGCGCTCGCACCTGTTCGGCGCGGTCGACGGCTACGCGCGCGGGATCAAGGTCGACACGGCCAAGCTGGAGGACGTGGTCGGCCAGTTCGACCCGCAGAACCCGGAGCAGTTGCAGGACGCCCTCCAGCAGGGCATGTTCCAGCCGGAGGACACACCGGAGCAGAAGGCCGCCCTGGCGCGTCTGGAGACGGCCCTGGCGCTCGTCGAGGGCTGGGTGGACGCGGTGGTCCATGCCGCCGCGAAGCCGCGTCTTTCGTCCGCCGACGCCCTGCGGGAGACGCTGCGCCGCCGCCGCGCCTCGGGCGGGCCCGCCGAGCAGACCTTTGCGACGCTGATCGGCCTGGAGCTGCGTCCCCGCCGGCTGCGCGACGCCTCCCGGCTGTGGGCCTCCCTCACGGACGCGCGCGGTGTCGACGGCCGGGACGCCCTGTGGGCCCACCCGGACATGCTGCCGACGGCCACCGACCTGGACGACCCGGACGGCTTTGTCCACCGTGAGCAGCTGGACTTCTCCGAGCTGGACAAGATGCTCGGCGACGCGGCCGGCGGCACCGGCGAGAAGCCGGACCTGAAGAGGGGCGACGCGCGCGGCGACGCCAAGGGTGACCCCGCCGAGGGCGACGACACCGAGTGAGCCTGTACGACGACGCGGTCCTCGTCCTGAAGGGGTACGAGGGCCAGGAAGAGCTGCGCCAGGCTTATCTGGACCACCTCGCCGCGCATCCGGACGGCATGTGGAAGGCCTGCGAGGCCGGGCACCTCACGGCGAGCGCCCTGGTCGTCGACCCGGCGCACGGCCGGGTGCTGCTCACCCTGCACAAGAAGCTGCGGATGTGGTTGCAGATGGGCGGCCACTGCGAACGCCAGGACCCGTCCGTGCGGGCCGCGGCCGTGCGCGAGGCCACGGAGGAGTCGGGCGTGGCGGGGCTGACGCTGCTCCCGGGCGGCCCGGTGCGCCTGGACCGCCACCGGATCCCGGCCCCGTGCCACTGGCATTTCGACGTTCAGTACGCGGTCCTGGCGCCTCCCGGAGCGGTGCAGGAGATCAGCGACGAGTCGCTCGACCTGCGCTGGTTCGCCTACGACGAGGTGCCCCGGGTGGCCGACGGGTCGGTCCTACGGCTGCTGGAGGCGACGCGCGCCAGGCTCTGAGACCTGACGTCGTCAAGACGCGCACCGGGGCGATGGGCGTGCGAGGGGCGACCGCCCGAGGGTGGTCGCCCCTCGCGCCTTGCTCGCCGCGGTTCAGCTCCAGACGTTGCCCTGGTTCTGGCCCCGCGCGCCGTGCTGCCCCATGCCGTACTGCGCGGCCAGGCCCTGGCCGATCGCGGCGTTCTGCGGCGGCAGCAGTTCGCTCGGCTGGACGAGCGCGTAACCGGTGCCCATGAAGCTCAGCTCCCAGCCCTCACCGGTGTTACCGCGCCGCCGCCACACGCCGGAGGAATGGGTCTGCGCCTGCATCTGGACGCGCAGGCCCGTGGACCAGGCGACGATCGCGTCGGCGTCGCAGTTGACGTACCGGTCGGGGGTGACCTGCATCATCAGCGGCATGCCCGAGGTCATCAGGGCGACCTTGCCGTGTCCGGTGATGTTGAGCTGGTACTTCCCGGACCCCGAGATGCCGTACTGGCTGTCCACGGCGATGACCTCGTGGTGCAGCGAGGAGTCCAGGGCGAGCACGTAGCTGCTGTCGACGGTCAGGCCCTCCTGCTCGACGTCCACCACATGGACGTACTGGGCGAGGTTGGCGAAGTAGACCGTGCCCTGCCCGTGGCAGCGCATCAGGTCCAGGCCCTCCCCGGTGTGCGCACGCGCGCGTGCCTGGCCGCCGCTCTGGTACTCGGCGTCGAACTCGACGAGCCCCTGGTAGGCGACCATGGTGCCCTTGCGGGCGAGGATGTCGTCATGGCCGCCCAGGGTGACACGGAGCAACTGCTTGTTCTGCAGGCTCCAGCGCTCCTGGGTCTGCTGGTCGTTGTGGGCGAAAAGCGGGCTCTGCATGGTGACTCTGGCTCCCCCTCAGCCCCGGACCCGGAGGCGGTCGGTGCTGTCCTCGCTGGGCTGGACGACGACGATGCCCTGACCGGAGAAGGCCATCTGGTAGGCCTCGCCGCTGCCGCGGCCGATCAGCGACTGCGCCTTGAAGCTGCGCTTGCCCTTCACCTTGAGGTTCGGGGACCACGCGACGAGCGCGTCCGGGTCGACGTACGTCTCGTCCTCGCCGCCGCCGCAGTCGACGACGATCGGCTTGCCCCGGGAGGTCAGGGCGACCCAGCCCTGTCCGGAGATCCTGGTGTTCCACAGGCCCTGTCCGGCGAACTTCGCGAGCCCCTTGACCCGCTCCACGCCCCAGCTCAGCTGGGTGTCGAAGGCGAGCAGGTTGGTGGCGTTGACGGAGATGCCGTCGCCGTTGAGGTTGATCACGACGACGTTCGCACCGTAGTCGGCGAGGTAGAGCAGGCCGTCGCCGGTGCACTTCATCAGGGGGGCGCCCTCGCCGGTGATCCAGTCGCGGGCGATCTGGCGGACGGCCGGCGGGTTGGGCTCGTACTGGACGAAGCCTTCGTAGGCGACCATGGACCCCACGCGCGCGAAGAGGTCGTTCCCGGTCTGCATGGCGACCTTCAGCATGTGGTCGCCGTGGTTCTCCATGCGGGCGGTGACCGGTGCGGGGGCGTAGCCCGCGAGCGGCTGGTACATGACGGGCTCCCTCAGACCTCGTACGGCTGGACGACGATGAAGTTGCCGGGTGCGCCCCGGAACTGCAGGTTGATGCTCTCGCCGGTGTCGCCCGGGTAGGCGTTGCGGCGCATGCGGACCTGGCTGGAGACGATCACCTGGGAGGCGGCCGACCAGGCGACGACCGCGTTGCAGTCGGCGAACGTGGTGGGTGTGACGGGCAGGACGACGGGCGTGCCGTGCGTCTTGACGACGACGGTGCCGGTGCCCTGGAACTGCATCGTGAACAGGGCGCCGCCGGGGATGCCGTGTCCCTCGATGCGACGGACCTCGTACTGAAGGCTCTCGTCGAAGGCGAGGACGTTCTCGGAGGAGACGCAGATCGCGTCGCCCTGGAGTTCCACGGGGTGCAGTTGTGTGGCCTCCTCCGCGAGGAACACCTGGCCCTGGCCGGTGCAGCGCATCAGCTGCATCTCCTGGCCGGTGGTGTTGCCCACGATCCGGCCCATCACGCCCGCGCCCTTGTAGCTGAAGTCGACCTTGCCCTGGTAGAGCACCATGCTGCCCTGCCGGGCCAGCACGGGCTGGCCGCCGATGCCGAGGTCGACCCGGATGAGCTTGCTGTTCTGCTGGGTCCAGCGCTGCCCGGTGGGCGTCTCCTTGAACTGCTGCAGCGCCGCGGTCACGCCGGCGCCGCCCTGGGGCGCGCCCTGCGGCATGCCGTAGCCGGCGGGCGGCTGGCCGGGGGCCTGTCCGAGCGGCGGCTGCTGGCCGTATCCGGGGGGCGGGACCGGCTGTCCGTAGCCGGGCGGCGGTGCCGGGGCCTGCGGGGCGGGAGCCGGGGCGGGCGCGGGTGCAGGTGGCGCGGGGACGGGCGCGGGCGCCGGGGCTGGCGGGGCCGCGAACGCGGGCGGCGCGGCGGCCTGGGCGGGCGGGGCGAAGCCCGGAGCGGCGCCGGGCTGCGGCTGCTGCGCGGCGGCCTCGGGCGCCTCCTCCTCCAGCACCTCGCCGCCGAAGTTCTTCAGCAGCGCGTCGAGACCGCCGTCGAAGCCCTGGCCGACCGCCGCGAAGCGCCATACGTCCTTCAGATAGATGTCGCCCAGCATCACGGCCCGTTCGGTGGAGAACTCGGAGCCGGTGAACGAGTACCGGGCCACCTCCTCGCCGCCCGCGACGATACGGAGGTAGCCGGGCTGTGTCTGGGACATCTGCCCGGCGCCGTCGATGGTCGCCGTGAACGACAGCTTCTGGATCCGCGACGGGATCCGGTCCAGCGTGACCCGGAAGGACTCCGTGTCGCCGGCCTGGGCACCCAGCAACTGGATGGATTCCTCGGGGGACTTCGGCTGGTTGAAGAAGATGAAGTACCGGTCGTCGGAGAGGCGTTCGTCGGCGTCGAGTCCGAAGCAGCTGATGTCGAAGGTCAGTCCTGGTCCGGAGATCTGCACGCCTACGTACAGGTCCGTGCCCGCGGTGAGGTCACTGATCCTGGCCTTGTGGCCCCGTTGGAATTCCCTGGCCATGCGTAACGACCGTCCCCCATCCCGAATGTGAGTGCGTCGCGTCAGGCTAACGGCAAACCCCGACATTGGACGAAGCCGGTACAGACCCGGTACACAACCGACGTCCGCGGCGCGGGAGGCTCAGCCTGGGAAGGGATCACTCCTCGTGCGGGTCCGGCGCATGGGGCAGTCGCTCCGCCGCCGCGACCCCTTCGAGGTAGCCGCGCGCCCGCTCGGTCCGCGGGTAGGCATCCAGCAGCCGCCAGAACTGCGGCCCGTGCCCGGGCACCAGCAGATGCGCGAGTTCGTGGCAGAGCACGTAGTCGACCACGTACTCGGGCATGCCCTGCAGCCGATGCGAGAGCCGGATGCTGCCCTCGGCGGGGGTGCACGAACCCCAGCGGGTGTTCTGGTTGGTGACCCAGCGCACGGAGGCGGGCCGGGCCCGGCCGTCGAAGTACTGCTCCGACAGCCGCCGGGCGCGCTCGGCGAGCTCCGCGTCGCCCAGTACCCGCTTGTTCTCCTGGGCGGCCAGTTTGTCGAGCATGACGGTCACCCAGCGTTGCTCCTCCGCCTCGGACATCCGGGCGGGGATCAGCACGACGGTGCGATCGCCCTCGCGGTACGCGGAGACCGTCCGGCGTCGCCGGGCGCTCCTGCGGACCTCGATCGCGCTCGTCCCCGAGCCGCTCGGCGGCTGGCTCGTCGTGCTGCGCTGTGGCGTTCCGGCGCGGTGCGGTGGGTCGGCGGGCACGCCCCGACGTTACCCGCTGGGCCCCGGGGAAGTCCCGGGTCCGGAACGGTTCAGTGCCGTTCCCCCACCATGCGTTTGATTTGTACGACGAACATCCACCACCTGTGGACAACTTTCGGCGCCCGTTCACCGGGCCGGGCATGCTGGCACTCGTCGGCGGAACGTGACCGATTCCGGCGACTATCACCGACATGCCATCAATTGCTTCTGTTTTCTGTAAGTCACGGAGGATTACGGTGAAGTACGGGGAATGGCAGCGAATGACGGGGGACAGATATGCATCCGATGATGAAGCCCGCGTTCCGGCGCGGCTGGCGCGACCTCAACACCGTGCAGTTCGGCATGACACCGGCGCACGCGCTGACACTCGGCCCGATCGACACGGCGACGGGCAGCTTCCTTGAACTGCTCAACGGCACCCGGGGGCTGCCGCTCCTGCGCGACGAGGGGCACCGGATGGACCTGCCCGACGGCCATGTCGACGCCGTGGTCCGCGGACTGGTCCGGGCAGGGCTGCTCGACGACGCACGCGGCGGCGGCCCAGCGGGCGCCGCCCTGCGCGAGCACACGAAGATCCTCGATCGGCTGCGTCCCGATCTGGCCTCCCTGTCCCTGACCACCTCCGAGCCGGGCGAGGCGATCGACCGGCTGGCGGCCCGCCGTGCTCTGCGCGTGCAGGTCAGGGGCGCGGGCCGGGTCGGCGCCGTCCTGGCCTCGCTGCTGTCGGGCGCGGGGGTCGGCGAGGTCGACGTGCGCGACGGCGGCCAGGTCGAACCATGGGACGTCGCCCCGGGCGGGCTGCCCGCCGAATCGGTCGGCGAGCGCAGGGACGAGGCCGCGCGGCAGACCGTGCGCCGGGCGGCACCGGACCGACCGCGCCGCCGCCCCCGCGCCTGTCCGCCCCCGGCCGACGAGCCCGGCTTCGGCCTGGTGATCCTCGCACCGCGGGACGATGTCGCCGTGCACGCCCCCGATCCGGGCGCCGTCGACCCCTTCCTGGCGTCGGGGACACCTCATCTGCACTGCGGTGTCGTGGAGGGAACCGCGGTCGTCGGGCCCCTCGTGCTGCCGGGTGAGACGGGCTGTGCCGGCTGTCTGCACCGGGACCGGGCGGACCGGGACCCGGTCTGGCCCCGCCTGGTCGCGCAGTGGCGCACCGGGCGGGCCCGCCCGGCGAGCCCCTGCGACCTGACACTGGCGGCCACGGCCGGCGGGCTGGCGGCCGCGCACGCGCTCGTCTTCCTCGACGGGGGTTCGCCGTCGAGCACGGGCGCGCGCTGGGAGGCCGCGCTGCCCAGCCTGCGGTGGCACGCGCGGCCTGTCCCACCCCATCCCGCGTGCCCGTGCGGGGCCGCGGGCAGAGGTAAGGAGAAACACACCTCCACGGACGGGCGGCCGCACGAGACAATGGCTGTGCAACGGCCGTCGACGCAACGACGCACCACGGACGCTTCCCGGCCGGCTGGGACTTGGAGGGCGCATGTCTGATCTTCCCCGGAAGGCGGTCACCCGGACCGCCAAGCTCGCCGCGCTCCCGCTCGGCTTCGCCGGCCGGGCGACCTGGGGCCTGGGCAAGCGGATCGTGGGCGAGTCCGCGGACATCGTCGGCCGCGAACTGCAACAGCGCACGGCCGAGCAGTTGTTCAAGGTCCTCGGCGAGTTGAAGGGCGGTGCGATGAAGTTCGGGCAGGCCCTGTCGGTCTTCGAGTCGGCGCTGCCCGAGGAGGTCGCGGGCCCCTACCGCGCGGCCCTGACCAGACTCCAGGAGGCGGCGCCCCCGATGCCCACCCGCACCGTGCACTCGGTGCTGGAGGAACGGCTCGGGACAAACTGGCCGGAGCTGTTCCTGGAGTTCGAGGACAAGCCGGCCGCGGCGGCGTCGATCGGCCAGGTGCACCGGGCGGTGTGGCACGACGGCCGCGAGGTGGCGGTCAAGGTGCAGTACCCGGGGGCCGGCGAGGCACTGCTTTCCGATCTGGGGCAATTGAGCCGTTTCGCCCGTCTGTTGGGGCCGCTCATCCCCGGCATGGACGTCAAGCCGCTGATCGCCGAACTGCGGGACCGCGTCTCCGAGGAACTGGACTACGGCCTGGAGGCCCAGGCCCAGCAGGCACACGCCGAGGAGTTCGCGGACGACCCCGACGTGCTGGTCCCGGCCGTGGTGCACCAGTGCGACCAGGTACTGGTCACCGAGTGGATCGACGGGATCCCACTCTCAGAGGTGATCACCGGTGGCACACAGGAACAGCGCGACCGGGCCGGCCAGCTCCTGGCCCGCTTCCTGTTCTCGGGTCCGGCCCGCACCGGCCTCCTGCACGCCGACCCGCACCCGGGCAACTTCCGGCTGCTGCCCGGCGAGCCGGAGGGCGAGGGCGACTGGCGCCTCGGCGTCCTGGACTTCGGCACCGTCGACCGTCTCCCCGGCGGCCTGCCCTCGCCGATCGGCGACGCCCTGCGCATTACTCTGGACGGCGAGGCCGTCGCGGTCTACGAAATGCTCCGCGCCGAGGGCTTCGTCAAGGACTCCATAGAGCTGGATCCCGACGCCGTTCTCGACTACCTCCTGCCGATCATCGAACCGGCCCGGGTGGACGAGTTCACCTTCACCCGCGCCTGGATGCGCAGCCAGGCCGCCCGTATCGCCGACCCCCGCTCCCCCGCCTACCAGCTGGGCAAGCAGCTCAACCTGCCCCCGGCCTACCTGCTGATCCACCGGGTGACCCTGAGCACCATCGGCGTCCTGTGCCAACTGGGCGCGACGGTGCGACTGCGGGAGGAACTGGAGGAGTGGCTTCCCGGATTCCTTCCCGAGGAGGAGGACCTGACCGCGCAGAAACCGGCGGCGCAGGCGTGAGTCCCCTCACCACCGGGCCGAGTCCAGCCGTCCTTCGATCGCCCTGAGGTTCTGTCTGGAGCAGTCGTCGCAGAAGTACTGACGGACGCCGTTCTCCACAGAACAGGTCCAGGTCGCGGGCTGGAGGACCGCGGAGGGGGTGCGGCAGCGGGCGCACACGAGGGGGCGCGGCCGCGCGGTGGGGCCGTCGGGGTCACCGTCTGCGGAAGGACTCGTCACTCGGCGACGATATCTCCGCCGCCCGGGTTCGGCCCGACAACGCACCGCGGGGGCCGGTCCGTTCGGACGGACCAGCCCCCGCGGGAAGGTTTCACCCCCGAGGCCGGGGGCCACCGCTTCCGGTGTGCTCGGCTACTGCATGAGCGCCATGGCGAGCGCGCGGCGGGCACGCCTCGAAGCGCGCTCGGCCCGGCGCTGCATCCGGCGGGCGGTCGCCAGGCGTACCGCCTGGCGCTCCCGTTCGGCCTCGCGCAGCCGGTCGTGCATATGCGCACGAGCCAGGGCTTCTGGGATGAGTTGCATCTCTCGGGTCCTGTTCTGACGCGAGTCGATCGCGCCGGTGGTGGTGAAGTCTGGGGTCGCGGAGCCTGCGGGCTCGTTGGTGGACGGCTTCATCGGGGCCTGCTTCTTGGGGTCGTGCGTGAGGGGGCGGTCGATGGTTCCTGGGATGTTCATGCTGTGACCGGGTTCTTGCGCGGGCGGCCACGCGGCCGCTTCCGGGCGACGACAACCCCCTGGACGAACAGCTCGCCACCCCAGACGCCCCAGGGCTCACGCCGTTCCTTGGCGCCGGCGAGGCAGGCCTCGATCAGCGGGCAGGTCCGGCAGAGGGACTTGGCGTACTCGACGTCCGCCGGCGACTCCGCGAAGAAGACCTCCGGGTCGTAGGAACGGCAGGGGACGGGCACGCCGAGGTTCTCGATGGCGTCGTCGAGCGCGGTGAGCGGGGTGAGCGGAGTCAAGGTGGAGTCCTCCGTGGGGACGGGCGGGGGGATCATGTCGGAAGGCGGTACGGACGGGGCGTGCGCTTCGAGTTGCACGGTTCGTCTTCCTCGTCTGGTCGGTCCGGCCTGTTGACCGGGTGTCGGCTTGGTACCGGGTTCTTTTCTTGTCCCGAGGCCCCTTCGCTCCGTCGTCCCCGTTCGGGGAAAACAGAAGGGCCGCGGATCCCGGATGGGGTTCCGCGGCCCTGAAGGCGCCGGCCTGATCGGCGATCAGGCTGGATCACTCCAGGGTTTTGGCCCACGGAAGGCCCACATCAGGTGGTGCTGCGTCGTCTGCTTCCGGAATCCGGCACCGGCTGCCGCAAAGGCATAGGCCTGCGCCTGTGCCACTACTGCTTCCAGTGCCTCGGTCGGTCGCTCATCGCGCTCACGCACGGGAAGACCCGCGAGAGACACGGAGGACGCCGGACGCACGGCACGAATACCGAACAGACCGGTGCCCGTGTTCGAGGCGCCGAGCATGCACAGGGAGACGGTCGCGCGATCGCGCAGTTTGGCCGTGTTCATGGAACCGGCGCTGGTGCTGATGTTGATGCTGATCACTGGACTCGCCTCCTCTCGGCGTCTCGGGGACCGGGGTGAGCCGGTCCCATCGGATATGCAAGTAGAACACGGAATCAGTGCCTCCGAGAAGGCCGCCGTTTCCGTGTCTAGAACCTATGGGGATCGCCGGGGCATGCGCAAACTATTTTTCCGACGAGTTCGCATCAGTCGCCCTCGCCGTCTCCCGCGCCGCTCCCGCCTGCGCAGATGGCCAGTACGGCGGCCCCGTAGAGCTTGAGCTTGCGGGCGGGGACACCAGGGATCCGGGACAGCCCGGGATAGTCCTCGGGCACGGACTCGGCGATCGCCATCAGAGTCTTGTCGGTGAACACACAGAAGTTCGGCTGTCCCGAACGCAGCGCCTGCTCCGCCCGCCACTCACGCAGCCGCTCGTAGATTCCCTCGTCCATGTCGGAGGGGCAGTCGTCACAGCGCATCAGCTTCATCTCACCTGCGTCGGTGAGCGTACGGCCGCAGACCCGGCACCGGGCCGGGGTGCGCTGGGTACGCCGGGGCGCGGCCGTGCCGGCCGCCGGCCGGCCCCGTTCGATGCCGCCCGCGGCACCGCCGGCCGAACGCCCGACCGTGGCCGTGGAACCGGGGCGCAGACCGTCGAGGAAGCGGCTCGGACGACGGCTCGGACGACCGCCCGGGGACCGGGCGAGGGACCAGGAGACATACAGCCGCTCCCGGGCCCGGGTCACACCGACGTACAGGAGCCTGCGTTCCTCCTCGATCTGTTCGTCGGTCTTCGCGTAGGTGATCGGCACCATGCCCTCGGCGACGCCGACCAGGAAGACGACGTCCCACTCCAGGCCCTTGGCCGAATGCAGCGAGGCGAGGGTGACGCCCTGGACGGTGGGGGCGTGCTGGGCGTTGGCCCGTTCGTCGAGTTCCGCCACGAAGTCGCCCAGCGTGGCTCCGGCTCTGGCGGCGGCGAAGTCCTGCGCCAGACCGACCAGCGCCGCCAGTGACTCCCAGCGCTCCCGGACGGACCCCGAGCTGGCCGGGGGCTCGGTGGTCCAGCCCTCGCCCGACAGGACCGCGCGCACCTGGGAGGGCAGATCCACGGCGTCGTCCAGCAGCGCGTCGTTGCCGCCGAAGCGGGCCGCGCCGCGCAGGGCGATGCCCGCCTTGCGCACCTCGGGACGGTCGAAGAACCGCTCGGCGCCGCGCAGTTGGTAGGGCACCCCGGCGTCGGCGAGGGCCTGCTCGTAGGTCTCGGACTGGGAGTTGGTGCGGAACAGGATCGCGATCTCGGCGGCCGGGACACCGGCGTCGATGAGTTCGCGGATGCGGCGGGCGGCGCCCTCGGCCTCGGCGGGCTCGTCCACGTACTCGGTGTAGCCGGGCTCGGGGCCCGCGGCGCGCTGGGAGACCAGCTCCAGGCGGTGGTCGGCGGCCCGCCCGCGGGCCTGGGCGAGCAGCCCGTTGGCGAGGTGGACCACCTGGGGGGTGGAGCGGTAGTCGCGGACCAGTTTGACGACGGTGGCGCCGGGGTGGCGGATGCGGAAGTCGAGCAGGTGATCGGGGGTCGCGCCGGTGAAGGAGTAGATCGTCTGGCTGGCGTCGCCGACGACGCACAGGCTGTCGCGGTCGCCGAGCCACAACTCCAGCAGCCGCTGTTGGAGGGGGCTGACGTCCTGGTACTCGTCGACGACGAAGTGCTGGTACTGGGCGCGGACCTGCTCGGCGATGTCGTGCCGGTCCTGGAGGATCGCGACCGTCAGCAGCAGGACGTCCTCGAAGTCGATGACCGAGCGGCTGCGCTTGAGGTCCTCGTACACGGAGTAGAGCTGGGCGACCTCGGCCGGGTCGCGGGGGGTCTCGCGGCCGGCCTTCACGACGGCGAGCGGATAGTCGGCGGGGACGGTCTGGGTGACCTTGGACCACTCGATCTCGGCGGTGGCGTCGCGCAGCTCACCGCGGTCGAGGCGGATGCGGCAGGCGGCGGCCGCGTCCGCGACGAGCTGGATCTTGCCATCGACGAGCCGGGGCATGGCGCCGCCGACCGCTTTCGGCCAGAAGTACTGGAGCTGGCGCAGCGCGGCGGAGTGGAAGGTGCGGGCCTGGACGCCTTGCGCGCCGAGCTGGCGCAGCCGGCCGCGCATCTCGCCGGCGGCGCGGTTGGTGAAGGTGACGGCGAGCACGCTGGACGGCTGGAGGATGCCCGCACGCACGCCGTAGGCGATGCGATGGGTGATCGCCCGCGTCTTGCCCGTGCCGGCCCCGGCCAGCACGCACACCGGGCCGTGCAGGGCGGTGGCCACCTCGCGCTGCTCGGGGTCGAGCCCTTCGAGCACCGCGTCGGCCGTGTCCGGTACCTGCGGGAAGAGGGTGGAGTGCGTTGCTGCTGTCACACGGCCATGCTGCCAGGTCGCCCGGGACGGCTGTGGCGGTTGTCCACAGGCAGCCCCTTGCAGTCGTACTTATACGTCAGGACCTGCGGTGCGTCGGGCTGCGGTACGGCAGGCGTGCGGTGCGTCAGGGCTCACGCAGGTGCCTCGCCCGGGCGGCGGGCCGAGCCCGCCGCCGTATACCTCCGGCCTCCCCCCCGGCGGGAATGGCGGGCCGGATACCCCCGGTGGGAATGGCGGGCCGGTGACGTACGTTCCCCCACACGACGACCTTCCCCGAGTTGCCAGAGGAGCGCGAGCGAGATGCAGGGCACTGTGACGATGTACAGCACGACGTGGTGCGGATACTGCCGTCGGCTGAAGAGCCAGATGGACCGGGAAGGCATCGCGTACACCGAGATCAACATCGAGCAGGACCCCGAGTCGGCGGCGTTCGTGGAGAAGGCGAACAACGGCAACCAGACGGTGCCGACCGTGCTCTTCGCCGACGGTTCGACGCTGACGAACCCGTCGCTGGCGCAGGTGAGGCAGAAGATCGGCGTCTGAGCGGTCCGCTCGCGCGAAGGGTGGCGGTCCCGGCCGGGACCGCCACCCTTTGGCCGTTCCCGGCCCCGTCCCCGGTCCTCAGACGAAGCTGCGGGTCGGCAGCGGCTTGCCGTACCAGAGTTCGATGAGGCGGGCGGCGATGGAGATGCCGTACGGCGGCTGCACCTCGCCTGACTCGAAGGCGGCCCGCAGCTCTTCCCGGGAGAACCAGCGGGCCTCGTGGATCTCGTCGCCGTCGACCTCGATGTCGGTCGTGGTGGCGTGGGCCATGAAGCCCAGCATGAGGCTGGACGGGAACGGCCAGGGCTGGCTGGCGACGTACTCGACCCGGCCGATGGTGACGCCGGCCTCCTCGAAGACCTCGCGGCGCACCGACTGCTCGATGGACTCGCCGGGTTCGACGAAGCCGGCGAGCGTCGAGAAGCGGCCCTCGGGCCAGTGCACCTGGCGGCCGAGCAGAATGCGGTCCTCGTCGTCGGTGACCGCCATGATCACGGCGGGGTCGGTGCGCGGGTAGTGCTCGGCGCCGCAGGCCGGGCAGCGGCGGATGTGGCCGGCGGCAGCGATGACCGTGCGCTCCCCGCAGCGGGAGCAGAAGCGATGGGTGCGCTGCCAGTTCTCCAGGCCGACCGCGTGCACCATCAGACCGGCGTCACGCGGTGACAGGAGCAGACCCGCCTCCCGCAGCCCGGCCGGGCGGGCGGACTGGTCGATGCGGCCGGGCAGGGAGTCCTTCTGGAGGGCGAAGTAGCTGACGCCGTCCTCGTCGGTGCCGAGGAAGTAGCGGTGCGCCTCGGTGAGGGGGGCCTCGAAGGACGGGGTCATGACGAGTTCGGTACGGCCGTCCGCCGTCTCGTCGATGAGGACCTGGCCGCCGGAGACCACGAAGCAACGGGTCGTGGGGTGGCTCCACGCCGCCGCGAGCCAGGCCTCGTCGAGCCGGTGGTGGGCGGCGCGGTCGATGCCACTGGGTGCGGTGAGCGAGATGGGTCGGTCGGCGGTCTGGTCGGTCCAGGTGGTCACGGGTGCTTCCAACTCCCCCGGTGAAACGGTCGGGTTCGGCGGCGGTCAGCGGGATGTGGGGTGGGAGGGAACCGGGTCGGGCGGGTGCGGGGTGGGCAGGGCGGTCCTTCCAGTGTGCCGCGCGGGCGGTGCCGCCCTGCGCGGCTCCGGATCAGGGCACATGGCACCGGATCAGGGCGCATGGCGCCAGTTCTGCGCGAGGTCGTCCCACAGGTGGGCGCTGGTCTCGACGCCCTTGAGCAGCAGGTCGATCTCGACCTTCTCGTTCGGGGCGTGCCAGCCGTCGGAGGGGACGGAGATGCCCAGGAACAGAACCGGGGCACCGAGGACCTCCTGGAGATCGGCGGCCGGTCCTGAGCCGCCCTCGCGGGTGAAGCGGACGGGTTTGCCGAAGGCGCGGCCCATGGCGCGTACGACGGACTGCAGGGCGGGGTGGTCCAGCGGGGTCAGGCACGGGCGTGTGGCGGCGCCGAAGTCGATCTCGCAGCGGATCCCGGCGGGCACCTGGTCGGCGGCCCAGGCGCGGACGGCCTTCTCGATGTGGTCGGGGTCCTGGCCCGCGACCATCCGGAAGGAGAGCTTCACCATCGCCGAGGCCGGGATGATCGTCTTGCTGCCGGGGCCCTGGTAGCCGCCGCCGATCCCGTTGACCTCGGCGGTGGGGCGGGCCCAGATGCGTTCCAGGGTGGTGTGTCCGGCCTCGCCATGGGCGGCGTACGACTTGGCGGTGCGCAGCCACTGCTCCTCGTCGAAGGGCAACTCGGCGAAGAGTTCGCGCTCGCGGTCGGTGAGGTGGACGATGCCGTCGTAGAAGCCGGGGATCGCCACGCGCGCGTGCTCGTCGTGCAGGGCGGCGACGAGGCGGGCGGCGGCGGTGGCCGGGTTGGGCACGGCGCCGCCGAAGGAGCCGGAGTGGATGTCCTGGTCGGGGCCGTACAGCCGGATCTCGCACTCGGCGAGGCCGCGCATGCCGGTGCAGACGGTGGGGGTGCCCGCGGACCACATGCCAGTGTCGGAGACGATCACGGCGTCGGCGGCGAGCCGTCCGGCGTGCTCCTCGACCAGGGCCCGGAAGTGCGGGGAGCCGGATTCCTCCTCACCCTCGATGAGCAGCTTGAGGTGGACGGCCGGGGCGGTGCGGCCGGTGGCGGCGAGGTGGGCGCGGACGCCGAGTGTGTGGAAGAACACCTGGCCCTTGTCGTCGGCGGCCCCGCGCGCGTACAGCCTGCCGTCTCGTACGACGGGTGCGAAGGGATCGCTGTCCCAGCCGTCCTCGCGGGCGGCGGGCTGGACGTCGTGGTGGCCGTAGACGAGGACCGTGGGTGCCCCGGGGTCGTCGGCGGGCCACTCGGCGAAGACGGCCGGGGCGCCGGGGGTCTCCCAGACCTCGGTGGTCGGGAAGCCGGTCTCCGTGAGTGCGGCGGCGAGCCAGTCGGCGCTGCGTCGTACGTCGGGCGCGTGGTCGGGCTGGGCCGACACGGAGGGGATGCGCAGCCATGCGGCGAGGTCGTCGAGGAAGGCGGCGCGGTGCTGCTCGATGTACGCGCGGACGGCGCTGTCCGGGGTCTGGCTCATGCCATCGAGCCTATCGGCCCACGCCGGCTTCCTGATCGGGCGGTTCGTCACACCGGGCCTCCCCGGTGAGCAGTCTTTCGAGCGCCGGCCGGTCCGGCAGGCCGTCCGGTCGTTCGACCTCGCCGCTGCGTACGTAGAGGAAGGCGGCGGTGACGGATTCGGGCGGTACGCCCTGCTGCTCGGCCCAGGCGATCCGGTACACCGCGAGCTGGAGCGGGTCGGCGCTGTGCCCGCGGCCGGTCTTCCAGTCGACGATCTCGTACGTGGCCGTGGCGCCGTCGCCGTGCTTGTAGACGGCGTCGATCCGGCCGCGTACGAGGCGTCCGGCGAGGGAGAGCTGGACGGGGACCTCGACGCGGTAGGGCGTGCGGTGTGCGTACTCGGTGCGTTCGAAGGCCTCTTTGAGGGCTTCGAGGTCGCGTTCGTCGGCGATCTCGGCGTCGGTGCCGGGCAGTTCCTCCGGTTCCAGCATCGGCAGCGTCAACGCTTCGTAGCGGGCCTCTACCCAGGCGTGGAACCGGGTGCCTCGACGCGCGGCCGGTTGCGGGGGGCGCGGCATGGGGCGTGCGAGTTCCTGTGCGAGCCCGTCGGGGTCGGCGGCGAGGCGCAGCAGCTGGGTTGCGGTCAGCGTGGCCGGCAGGTGGACGTCCGTCACGGTCTCCCGTGCGCGCAGCAGCTCTCCGGTGAGCGCGTCGAGGTCGCGGTCCCAGGAGGCGACGGTGCGGGCTTCCTCGGGGGTGAGCGGGACGGGGCCGGGCTGCGCGGGGTGGGGGCGTGCGGGCGTCGGCGGGGCGGGGGCGCCCGCCTGGTGCGGGAGCGTCGGCCGGCCGGTGGCCCACGAGTCCCAGTCGGCCGGGTCCTGCGTGAACGGTGGCTCGTCCTCGTACGGAGCGAACTGCGGCTCGTCCTCGTCGGGGGTGTAGGGGGGCTCGGCGTCGACGGGTGCGTCGCCGTCGGGCGGCGGGGGCCAGTCCGGGTCGTCGTAAGTGTCCGGGTCATGGACGGCCGCTGGACGGGTGTCCCCGTGGGCGGTGAGGCCGTCCAGGTGGGCGAGGACCGTCTCGGCGGCGGCTCGGCGGCGGGCCAGGGCGTCGGCGTCCAGGGGCACCGGCCAGGCCCGGTCGGCGGTCGCCTCGTGCAGGGCCGGGTTCTCCTCGCCCTCCTCGGGTTCGTCGGCCCACGCCTCGATCTCGCCGTGTCCGGCGGCGCAGTGGTCGTGCAGCGCCCGCAGGAAGTCGGAGGGGCCGCGGGGCTTCTTCTGGGCGGGGCCCCACCAGTGGCCGGAGCCGAGGAGCAGGGAGCGGGGGCGGGTGAAGGTGACGTAGCCGAGGCGTAGCTCCTCGGTGTGCTGGTGGTCCTTCATGGCCTCGTGGAAGGCCTTCATGCCGCGCGCGTCCCAGGCGGCGATGTCGGGCAGGGTGTCGGCGTCGCCGCGCAGCGCGTGCGGCAGCACCTTGGCCTGCGAGGTCCACTTCTCCCGGCCCTGGGCGCTGGGGAAGGTTCCGGTGACCAGGCCGGGGACGGCGACGACGTCCCATTCCAGGCCCTTGGACTTGTGGGCGGTGAGCACCTTGACGGTGTTCTCGCCTCCGGGGAGGGCGTTGTCGAGGCCCTTCTCGTACTGGGCCGCGGTGCGCAGGAAGCCCAGGAAGGCGAGCAGGGTGGCCTCGCTCTCGTTGGCGGCGAAGGAGGCGGCGACGTCCAGGAAGTTCGACAGGGTCTCGCGGCGGCGGGCCGCCAGGGCGTGCGGGGAGGCGGACAGTTCCACTTCGAGGCCGGTGACGGCGAGGACGCGGTGCAGGACGTCCATCAGCGGGTCGGACAGGGAGCGCCGCAGTTCCCGCAGTTCGGTGGCGAGGCGGGCGAAGCGCACGCGCGCGTCCGTGGAGAAGGGCAGCCCGTCGTCGGCGCTGTCCGCGTCCATGGGGGACTCCAGGAACGTGTCCAGGGCGTCCGCGAGCGATATCACCTCGGACGGGTCGACCCCCTCGACGGCCTCGGCGAGCCTGCGGTCGGGGTCGTCGTCGGCGCCCACGCGCGCGTGGGACACGAGGAGGCGGGCGCGCCGCCCCAGCAGGGCGAGGTCGCGGGCGCCGATACGCCAGCGGGGGCCGGTCAGCAGGCGGACCAGGGAGGCGTTGGCGCCGGGGTCCTGGAGGACTTCGCAGACGGCGACGAGGTCGGCGACCTCCGGCAGGTGCAGCAGCCCGGACAGGCCGACCACCTCGACGGGGATGTCGCGGGCGACGAGCGCGCCCTGGATCTCCGCGAAGTCGGTCGCCGTACGGCACAGGACGGCGATCTCGCCGGGTGCCGTCCCGGTGTGCACGAGGTGGGCGACGGAGTCGGCGATCCACCCGATCTCCTCGGCGTGGGTGCGCAGCAGGGCGCAGCGGACCGTGCCGTCGCGCTCGGCTCCGGGGGCCGGGCGCAGGGCCTGCACGCCCGCGTGCAGCGCGCGCAGGGGTTCGGCGAGGCCGTTGGCGAGGTCGAGGAGACGGCCGCCGCTGCGGCGGTTCTCGCTGAGCGCCTGGCGGGTGGCGGGGCGGCCGTCGGCGTGTGCGAAGTGCTCGGGGAAGTCGTCCAGGTTCGCGACGGAGGCGCCGCGCCAGCCGTAGATCGCCTGGCAGGGGTCGCCGACGGCGGTGACGGGGTGGCCGGTGCCGCCGCCGAACAGACCGGCCAGCAGGACGCGCTGGGCGACCGAGGTGTCCTGGTACTCGTCGAGGAGCACCACGCGGAACTCCTCGCGCAGGACGCGGCCGACGTCGGGGATCTCGGCGAGGGCGGCGGACAGGGCGATCTGGTCGCCGAAGTCGAGCAGGTCGCGGTCGCGTTTCGCGGCCCGGTAGCGCAGCACCAGCTCGGCCAGTTCGCGGCGTGCCGCGGCCGTCTCGGGGACCTTGCGCAGGTCGGCGTTGGTGAGTTTGGCGCCCTCCAGGGTGTGCAGCAGGCCGGCGTCCCAGGTGCGCAGGTCCTCGGGGCGTACGAGGTGTTCGGCGAGTTCGGCGTCGAGCGCGAGCAGGTCGCTGACCAGGTCGGCGAAGGAGCGGGTGAGCGCCGGGTAAAGGCCGGGGGCCTCGCGCAGCACGCGCGCGGCGAGCTGGTAGCGGGTGGCGTCGGCGAGCAGCCGGGATGTCGGTTCCAGCCCGATGCGCAGGCCGTGGTCGGTCAGCAGGCGCCCCGCGAAGGCGTGGTACGTGGAGATGACCGGCTCCCCCGGCGGGTTGTCCGGGTCGATGGTGTCGGGGTCGGTGACGCCGGCCCTGACGAGCGCCTTACGGACGCGCTCGGCGAGTTCCCCGGCGGCCTTGTTGGTGAAGGTCAGGCCGAGGACCTGCTCGGGGGCGACCTGGCCGGTGCCCACGAGCCAGACCACCCGGGCCGCCATGACCGTGGTCTTGCCCGACCCGGCCCCGGCCACGATCACCTGCGGGGCGGGCGGCGCGGTGATGCAGGCCGTCTGCTCCGGGGTGAACGGGATGCCGAGCAACTCCTTGAGCTGATCGGGATCGGTGATACGGGCGGGCATGTCGCAGAGGCTATCGGCGGGCACTGACATTGATATCGCGGGGAGACGCGGACCGGCACCCGCACCGGCGCCGCGGGCCGGCCCGGCTGGTGGGGCCAGTCACAGCGGTGGTCGTCGGGGGACGGCGCGGCGGCAGGCGGCGCGGGTCACTCGACCACGTGCCGTCCTTCGGGCCGTGCGCTGCACGACGCCCGGAACGCGCAGTGGGCGCAGTGCTGTCCCGTGGTCGGCGTGAACCGCTCGTCGAGCACCTTGCCCGCGGCGGTGGCGAGCAGTTCGCCGATCCACTCGCCCTGCGGGGGGTCCTGGGCCTGCACCTTGGGCAGGCTGTCGCCGCCGTCCCGCTTGGGCGCGCCCTGCCGCAGATGGACGAGTTCGGCGCCACCGGGTTCGGGGCGCGTCCCGTCGAAGGCGTCGTCCACGGCGCCCTCGCGGACGGCCAGCTGATAGACGGCCAGCTGGGGGTGGCGGGCCACCTCGGCGGCGCTGGGCGCCTGTTTGCCCGTCTTGAAGTCGACCACGTACGCGCGTCCCTCGCCGTCCGTCTCCACACGGTCCATCTGGCCGCGGATGCGCACTTCGTAGTCGCCCGCTTCGAGGCTGACGTCGAAGTCGTGCTCGCTGGTCACCGGCTTGCGCCCCGCGCGGGCGCCGTTGGAGTCGACGTGCCACGTCAGAAAGCGTTCGAGTGCCACGCGCGCGTTCTCCTTCTCCTGCGCCGACTTCCAGGGCGCGTCGAAGGCGAGCGCGTTCCACACCGACTCCAGGCGCTCCATCAGCACGTCGAGATCGGCGGGGGTGCGTCCGGAGGCGACCTCGTCGGCGAGGACGTGTACGACGTTGCCGAAGCCCTGGGCGACGGTGGCCGGCGCGTCGGCCTTCACCTCACGGCCGAGGAACCACTGGAGGGCGCAGGTGTTGGCGAGCTGGTCCAGGGCGCTGCCGGACAGCACGACGGGCTGGTCGCGGTCGCGCAGCGGCACCCTGCTCGCGGTCGGCTCGTACATGCCCCACCAGCGGTCCGGGTGCGCCGAGGGGACGAGGGGGCGGCCTTCCTCGTCGCCGAGCGCGGCGAGCCGGGCCAGGCGGCGGGCGGCGGCCTCCCGCAGCGCGGCGGAGGCGCGCGGATCGACCGTGGTGGCGCGCAGCTCGGCGACCAGCGCGGCCACCGACAGGGGACGGCGCGGGCGCCCGGTGACGTCCTGCGGGGCGACGCCCAGCTCGGTGAGGAATCGGGAGGGCTGGTCGCCGTCGTCCGCGGGCGCCTTCACCGCGGTCACGACGAGACGTTCACGCGCGCGTGTGGCGGCCACGTAGAACAGGCGGCGCTCCTCGGCGAGCAGCGCCCCGGGGGTGAGGGGTTCGGCGAGCCCGTCGCGGCCGATGCGGTCGGCCTCCAGGAGGGAGCCGCGGCGGCGCAGGTCCGGCCACAGGCCCTCCTGGACGCCGGCCACGACGACCAGATGCCACTCCAGGCCCTTGGCGCGGTGGGCGGTCATCAGCCGGACGGCGTCGGGGCGCACGGCGCGACCGGCGAGCGTGTCCGCGGCGATGTCCTCGGCTTCGATCTCCTCCAGGAAGTTGAGGGCGCCGCGGCCCCCGGTGCGCTCCTCCGCCCGCGCGGCGGTCGCGAACAGGGCGCACACGGCGTCGAGGTCGCGGTCGGCGTTGCGGCCGGCCGCTCCGCCGCGCCGGGCGGCCCGTGCCAGGCGGCCGGGCCAGGGCGTGCTCTCCCACAGGTCCCACAGCGCCTCCTCGGCGGTGCCGCCGCTCGCGAGGCGCTGTCGGGCCTTCCTCAGCAGCGCGCCGAGGCGCTGGGCTCCACGGGCGTACGCCGGGTCGTGCGCGACCAGCCGTTCGGGCTCGGCGAGCGCCCGCGCGAGCAGCACGTCCGAGGGCGGCGGCAGCGGGTTGCCCGCCGCCCTCTCCTCCTCGCGCAGGGCCCGGCCGAGCCGGCGCAGATCGGCGGCGTCCATGCCGGCGAGCGGTGAGACGAGCAGGGTCAGCGCGGTCTCGGTGTCGAGCCAGGAGGTGTCCTCCCCGGCGGGCTCGACGGCGTCCCCGGAGCGCCGCTCCGCAACGGCCCGCTCCCCGGAGGTCCCCACGTGGGGCTCCTCCTCGGGCACCCCCTCGTCCAGGACCTCGCCGTCACGGCGCTCCGCTTCCTGCCGTGCACCTTCTTCGGCCGGCCGCGCCGCCTCTGCCGTGGCCACCGCCCGGAGCGCCGTCAGCAGCGGCGCGACCGCCGGCTCATGGCGCAGCGGCAGGTCGTCGCCGTCGATGTCGAGGGGCACGCCGGCCGAGGTGAGGGCCCGGCGGACGGTGGGGAGGGTGCGGGATCCGGCACGCACCAGGACCGCCATCTCGTTCCAGGGCACGCCGTCCTCCAGGTGTGCCCTGCGCAGGATGTCGGCGATGTTGTCCAGCTCGGTGCCGGCCGTGGGGTATGTGCAGACCTCGACGCGGCCGGTGTCGCGTACGGGGGCGAGTTCGCGGTGGGCGCGCACCTTGTCGGCCGGGAGGCGGGTCAGGGGCATGCGCTGGGTCAGCAGCCGGGTGGCGGTCAGCAGGGCGGCCCCAAAGCGGCGTGAGGTCCGCAGCACCTCGACGGGGGCCGGGCGGCCGTCCCCGCGCGGGAAGGCCGCCGGGAAGTCCAGGATGCCGTTGACGTCGGCGCCCCGGAACGCGTAGATCGACTGGTCGGGGTCGCCGAAGGCGAGCAGGGTGCGGCCTCCGCCGGCGAGCGTCTGCAGCAGGCGCACCTGGGCCGGGTCGGTGTCCTGGTACTCGTCGACGTACACGGCGTCGTACCGGGCCGCGAGGCGGGCGGCGGCCTCGGGCCGGTCGGCCAGCAGCACCGCGCGGTGGACGAGTTCCGCGTAGTCGAGAACGCCCTGCAGGTCGAGCACGTCGAGGTATTCGGCGAGGAAGGCCGCGGCGGCCCGCCAGTCGGGGCGGCCGATGCGCCGCGCGAAGGCGTCCAGGGTGGCCGGGCCGAGGCCCAGCTCCCGGCTGCGGGCGAGGACGGCACGGACCTCGTCGGCGAAGCCCCGGGTGGTCAGGCAGGCGCGCAGTTCGTCCGGCCAGCGCACATGGGCGAGGCCGAGCCGCTCCAGGTCCGGCTGGCCCGCCAGCAGCTCACGGACGGTCACGTCCTGCTCGGGGCCGGACAGCAGCCGCAGCGGCTGCACGAACAGATCGGTGTCCTGGTGGGCGCGGACCAGGGCGTAGGCGTAGGAGTGGAAGGTGGTCGCGCGGGGTGCGCGGGCCGCGCCCACCCGCCGGGCCATGCGGTCGCGCAGTTCGAGCGCGGCCCTGCGGCTGAAGGTCAGCACCAGGATCCGCTCGGGGTCCGCGCCGCGGGCGATCCGCGCGGCCACGGACTCCACCAGCGTGCTGGTCTTGCCGGTGCCGGGACCCGCGAGGACCAGCAGGGGTCCGGACCGGTGGTCAACCACGGCGCGCTGGGCGGCGTCCAGACGAAGGGGATCCGGCTCGGCCGGCGGGGTGCGGACCAGTCGGTAGGCGCCACGGCTCCCCTGGCGCACCTCTTGGTGCGGCAGCTGTCTGGTGGTGAAGGAGGAGCTCACGTGGTTCGCCGGTCCTGGTGCTCGTACTCGTCGGGCTGCCCCGCGTGCAGGATGGTGGCCGCGGGGTGAGAGGGACACGCGCCGCCGACGCTACGCCGACGCGAGGTACGGAAGCAGGGCTTCCGCTTCTTCTCACGTGCCTCCCTCGGCGCATGAGCCCCATAACCCACGAACGTACGTCATGTCACGGAAGTCCCCGGTGTCCCCCGAACGGGCCATGGGTTCCCCCAACGGGCCCTCGATGGCGGAAGCTGTCAGGTGTGACCCTGTGCGCTCTCGCCGCCGTCCCATCGGGCCCGTCTCATGTCGAGCCGCGGCAGGTGGCCCTCGGCGGCCCTGCCCGTCTCCTTCAGCGGTGTGCCCTCCGCGCGGTAGTGGCCGAGCGCGCGCAGTTCGTGGCCCGGGAGCAGCACCCCGTCGGCCCGCACGACGCGCCACCACGGCACGGCTCCCCCGTAGAGGGCCATCACCCGGCCGACCTGGCGCGGGCCGCCCTCCGCCAGCCACTCGGCGACGTCCCCATACGTCATGACCCGTCCGGGCGGGATCCGTTCGGCGACGTCGAGGACCCGCTCGGCATACTCCGGCAGCGCGTCCGCGTGCCCTTGCGCACCCGCCTCCTCCGGAAGGCTCTCCTCGCTCATTCGCCCCATCCTGCCCCACCCCACCGACAACGCGGCGCGAGCGGCGTGATGCCCGCCCCTCGCCCTGCGGCGGCGTTTCCGGCACACTGTGCGCCCCCGCATGTGCACCCTGATGACCCTGTGTGTCGGAGGGTCATGCCACCATCGTGCGGGCGGTGACCGGTGATACGAGACCAAGAAGAGACCATGAAGCAGCAGGGCGTGCACGCCGAGGGCGCGGAGGGCACCTCCGACGCCGGGGCGCGCCCTGACGCCGCCCAGGCGCACGGCACGAGCCCCGCCGAGGCGGACAACGGCACCGGGGCCGCACACCTCGCCGACTGCCCCGACGACGCCCACGCCGACGAGGTCGAGGGCGACGAGCCCCTGCTCCCCGCGCGCGTGCACCGGCCCTCCGACCTGATGCGCCTCCTGGTGGGCGTGCTCGCGATCGCCGTGCTCCTGGCCATCGCCGCCTTCGCCCACGGCACCACCTCGGGCCTGGAACAGGACATCAACAAGGGCACCGGCCAGGCACCCGATCTGCTGATCAAGATCGCGGGGCTGGCGTCGAGCATCGCCATCCTTCTGGTGCCGGTCGCGTTCGCGATCGAGCGGCTGATCAAGCGGGACGGGCTGCGCATCGCCGACGGCGTCCTGGCGGCGGTCCTCGCGCACGGGGTGACGCTCGCCACCGACCTCTGGGTCGCCAGGGCCGCTCCGAACTCGATCCAGGAAGCGCTCACCCAGCCCTCCCCCGGCAACATCCACGCCCTGACCGACCCGGTGCACGGCTATCTGGCCCCCGTCATCGCGTACATGACGGCCGTCGGCATGTCCCGCAGACCGCGCTGGCGCGCCGTGCTGTGGATCGTGCTGCTGCTCGACGCGTTCTCCATGCTGGTCACCGGCTATACGACGCCGTTCTCGATCATCCTGACGGTGCTCATCGGCTGGACCGTGGCCTACGGGACGCTGTACGCGGTCGGCTCCCCGAACGTCCGCCCCACCGGGCGCACACTGATGGCGGGTCTGCGCCACGTCGGCTTCCACCCGGTGTCCGCCGCCCGCGAGGAGGCCGCGGACACCGAGAACGGCGACCGCGGACGGCGCTACTTCGTGACCCTGGAGGACGGTCCGCCCCTGGACGTCACCGTCGTCGACCGGGAGCAGCAGGCCCAGGGCTTCTTCTACCGGGCGTGGCGCAATCTGACCCTGCGCGGTTTCGCCACCCGCTCCAGCCTGCAGTCGCTGCGCCAGGCGCTGGAGCAGGAGGCGCTGCTGGCGTACGCCGCCATCGCGGCCGGCGCCAACGCGCCCAAGCTGATCGCGACCTCCGAGCTGGGTCCGGACGCCGTCATGCTCGTCTACGAGCACACCGGTGGGCGCACGCTCGACTCACTGGCCGACGAGGAGATCACCGACGAGCTGCTGCGCCACGCCTGGCACCAGGTCCAGGCGTTGCAGTCGCGACGCATCGCGCACCGCAGGCTCGCGGGCGACGCGATCCTGGTGGATCGCTCCGGTTCGGTGATCCTGACCGATCTGCGCGGCGGCGAGATCGCGGCCGGAGATCTGCTGCTGCGCATGGATGTCGCCCAACTCGTCACCACGCTCGGACTGCGGGTGGGCGCCGAGCGGGCGGTGGCCTCCGCGGTCGGCGTTCTCGGCCCCGACGCGGTCGCCGACTGTCTGCCGATGCTCCAGCCCATCGCCCTGACCCGCTCCACGCGCGCGACGCTGCGCAAACTGGCCCGCGAGCGGGCGCAGCGGGAGCGCGAGGCGGTCCTGGAAGCCTCCCGGCAGGACAGGCAGGCCCGCCTGGAGGAGGCCTCGGACGACACCAGGACCACCCTGGAAAAGCCCGACAAGAAGACGGTGCGCGCCGAGCAGCGGGCCGAGAAGCGGGCCATCGACGAGGCCGTGGAGGAGGCCCGCGAAGAGGATCTGCTCACCCAGATCCGGCACGAGGTGCTGCGCATCAGGCCGCAGGCCCCGGTGGAGCCGGCCCGGCTGGAGCGGGTCAGGCCCCGCACGCTGATCAGCTTCATCGCGGGCGCCATCGGCGCGTACTACCTGCTGACTCAGCTCACGCACATCGAGTTCGGCACACTCTTCGCGCAGGCCCAGTGGGGCTGGGTCGCGGCGGCGGTGCTGTTCTCGGCGCTCAGTTATGTCGCCGCCGCGATGGCGCTCCTCGGCTTCGTGCCCGAGCGCGTGCCGTTCCTGCGGACCGTGGGGGCGCAGGTCGCCGGGTCGTTCGTGAAGATCGTGGCGCCGGCCGCGGTCGGCGGTGTGGCCCTCAACACACGCTTTCTGCAGCGCTCCGGCGTGCGCCCCGGACTCGCGGTGGCGAGCGTCGGCGCGTCGCAGTTGTTCGGGCTCGGCTGCCACATCCTGATGCTGCTGTCCTTCGGCTATCTGACCGGCACCGAGAAGACCCCGTCGCTGTCCCCGTCCCGGACGGTCATCGCCGGCCTGCTGACGGTGGCGGTGCTCGTCCTCGTGGTGACCTCGGTGCCGTTCCTGCGGAAATTCGTCGTCACGCGCGTGAGGTCGCTGTTCGCGGGCGTCGTGCCGCGCATGCTCGACGTGTTGCAGCGCCCGCAGAAGCTGGTCACGGGCATCGGCGGGATGCTGCTGCTCACCGCCTGCTTCGTGATGTGTCTGGACGCCTCGATCCGCGCGTTCGGCGACGGGTCGACCTCGCTCAGCATCGCCAGTGTCGCCGTCGTCTTCCTGGCCGGCAACGCCCTCGGTTCCGCGGCGCCGACTCCGGGCGGGGTGGGCGCCGTGGAGGCCACGCTGACCGTCGGACTGATCGCCGTCGGGCTCCCCAAGGAGGTCGCCGCACCGGCCGTGCTGCTGTTCCGGCTGCTCACGCTGTGGCTGCCGGTGCTGCCGGGCTGGCTGGCCTTCAACCACCTCTCCCGCCGGGGCTCCCTCTAGAACGCCGGGACGCGGCCCGGCCAGGGGGCGGCTCGTACCTCGTACGGCCCGCACCCCGAGCGCCCCGGCGTGCGCCGCCCCAGGATGGGATCATGAAGCCTTCCCGGATCCGCGCCGCCGCGGCCGCCGCCGTCCTGCTGCCCTCCCTGCTCGTGGCCTGCGGCGGCAGCTCGAAGGCCGGGGACCTGACGGTCCAGAAGCTGGACTGGAAGGACTGCCCGGCCCCCTCCGAGGCGGAGGGCGGCGGCAACACCCCCTCGCCGCTGCCGGGCAGCGGCCCCTGGCAGTGCGCCACCCTGGAGGCGCCCCTGGACTGGAGCAACCCGAAGGGCGACACCATCGGGCTCGCCCTCATCCGGGCCAGGGCGAGCGGTGACCCGGCCAAGCGGATCGGCTCGCTCATCTTCAACTTCGGCGGGCCCGGCGGCAGCGGCGTCACCACGCTGCCCGCCTTCGCCTCGGACTACGCGAAGCTGCGCACGCGCTACGACCTGGTGAGCTTCGACCCGCGCGGCGTCGGCCGCAGCACCCCCGTCAAGTGCAAGACCGACGCACAGCTCGACGTGTACTTCCAGCAGGACGCGACACCCGACGACGCCACCGAGCGGGCCCAACTGGTGGACCGGACCAAGGGGTTCAACGCGGCCTGCGAGAAGAACTCCAAGAAGATCCTGCCGTATGTGCCCACCACGGACGCCGCCCGCGACATGGACCTGATGCGCCAGGTCCTCGGCGACACCAAGCTGCACTACTTCGGCATCTCCTACGGCACCGAACTCGGCGGCGTCTACGCCCACCTGTTCCCCAAGAACGTGGGCCGGGCCGTCTTCGACGCGGTCGTCGACCCCACCAAGACCCCCGAGCAGAACGCTCTGGGCCAGGCCAAGGGCTTCCAGCACGCGCTCGACAACTTCGCCGACGACTGCACCTCGAAGGTCACCGAGTGTCCGATCGGCGACACCCCGCAGGACGTCAAGAACCGCATCGCCAAACTCCTCGCCGACCTCGACAAGAAGCCGATCCCGGGCATCTTCCCGCGCCAGCTCACCCAGACCGCCGCCACCAACGGCATCGCGCAGTCCCTGTACTCCAAGGATTTCTGGGAGTACCTGACCCAGGGCCTGGAAGAGGCGTACGACGGCGAAGGCAGGATCCTGATGCTGCTGTCCGACTCGTTGAACGGCCGCAACGAGAACGGCGAGTACAGCAACCTCACCTCCGCGAACGTGGCCATCAACTGCGCCGACGAGAAACCGCGGTACACCGTCGAGCACATCCAGCGCAAGGTGCCCGAGTTCCGCGCCGCCTCCCCCCTGTTCGGGGACTTCCTGGCCTGGGGCATGATCAGCTGCACCGACTGGGCGGTGCCGGGCGCCGCCGACCACCCCGACGTGAGCGCGCCCGGATCGGCGCCCATCGTCGTCGTGGGCAACACCGGCGACCCGGCGACCCCGTTCGAGGGCGCCCGGAGGATGGCGGACGCGCTCGGCAAGGGCGTCGGCATCCAGCTGACGTACAAGGGGCAGGGGCACGGCGCGTACGACAGCAAGAACAAGTGCGTGCAGGACGCCGTAAACGGCTATCTGCTGGACGGGAAGCTGCCGACCACCGGCGCGGTCTGCTCCTGACCCCCCATCAGCTTCGATGAATACGCAGGTCAGAGCGTTATCCACAGGCTCTCACGGGTCGGGCTCGATCCGCCTACTATGGCGTAACCGCTCTCCGCGACCGACGTGCGGAGGGCTTGCGAGGGGGGTGCACAAGGTGCGTTTCGTACGGTGGACGGCCGCGGTGGCGGCAGCGGTGCTGATGGCCGGATGCGGCGGTGGATCGTCCGACGGCGGTGGAGACACAGGCGCGGGCGCGGGCGACAGTAAGGACCGGTCGGCTCCGTCGTCGGCGGCGCCGACCGGACCGTCCACCGCCGGACCGCCCTCCTCGCTCACCTCGCAGAAGCCCGACTGGGGCCGCTGCAAGGCCACCGCGGACTCCGCGGCGCCGAGCGCCGACTGGCAGTGCGCGACGCTCAAGGTCCCGCTGGACTGGTCGAAGCCGGACGGCCGGACGATCGAGGTCGCGCTGATCCGGGCGCGGGCCACCGGCGGCGACCGCATCGGCTCGCTGCTCTTCAACTTCGGCGGCCCGGGCGGCTCCGGCGTCTCGACGATGCCGTACTACGCCACGACGGTCGCCAAGCTGCGCGAGCGGTACGACCTGGTGAGCTTCGACCCGCGCGGGGTCGGGGCCAGCGAGGGTGTCCGCTGCCGCAGCGACCGCGACATCCAGGCCGCCGAGACCGTGGACAACACCCCCGACACCCCGGCCGAGGAAAAGGCCTACCTCCAGGACGCCGCCGACTTCGGCAAGGGCTGCGCACGCGCCGCCGGAAAGCTGATGGCGCATGTCTCCACGGCCGACACCGCCCGCGACATGGACCTGATGCGCCAGGTCCTCGGCGACACCAAGCTGCACTACTTCGGCATCTCCTACGGCACCGAACTCGGCGGCGTCTACGCCCACCTGTTCCCCAAGAACGTGGGCCGGATGATCCTGGACGCGGTCGTCGATCCGACCGCCGACACGGTGGGACACGCCAAGAACCAGGCCCTGGGCTTCCAGCGAGCCCTGGACGACTACCTGAAGTCCACCGGCCAGGACCCCGCGGAGGGATCCCGGAAGATCGCGGACCTGTTGGACCGGCTCGACACCCAGCCGCTGCCGGCGACGTCCGGGCGCGGGCTCACCCAGTCGCTCGCGGTCATCGGCATTGCCCTGCCGCTGTACAGCAAGTCCCGCTGGCCGGAGCTGACCGAGGCGCTGAGGGCGGCCGAGCGGGGTGACGGCTCACGGCTGCTGTCCCTCGCCGACGACTACAACGAGCGTCACTCCTCGGGGCGCTACGGCACGTCGTCCCACGCCCAACGGGTCATATCGTGCCTGGACGACAGGCAGCGGCCCACGCTGGAGGAGACGAAGAAGCTGCTGCCGAAGTTCGCGGAGATCTCCCCGGTGTTCGGGGAGTTCCTGGGCTGGGACACGGTCGGCTGGTGTCACGACTGGCCGGTGGCCGGGCAGTACGACACCCCGGAGGTCGCTGCGCCGGGTGCGGCGCCGATCCTGCTGGTCGGCAACACCGGCGACCCGGCGACGCCGTACGAGGGCGCCCGCAGGATGGCGGACGAGCTGGGCAAGGACGTCGGTGTGGAGCTGACCTGGAAGGGCGAGGGGCACGGGGCGTACGGCAGGGGGAGCGACTGTGTCGATACGACGGTGAACGCCTACCTGCTGGACGGGACGGTGCCGAAGGACGGCAAGGTCTGCGCCTAGCGGCCCACGGCGCGCGGGCCCCGGAGAGGGTGCGGGCAGCGGAAAGGGGCCCGGCAGGTGCGGTGCCGGGCCCCTCCGCAACCGGTGAGGGCGTACGCCTAGTAGACCGGCTTGTCCGGCTCGATCTGGTTGACCCAGCCGATCACGCCGCCGCCGACGTGCACGGCGTCGGCGAAACCCGCGGACTTCAGCACGGCGAGGACCTCGGCGCTGCGCACGCCCGTCTTGCAGTGCAGGACGATCTTCTTGTCCTGCGGAAGGCCCTCCAGGGCGGAGCCCATGAGGAACTCGTTCTTCGGGATGAGCTTGGCGCCCGGGATGGAGACGATCTCGTACTCGTTCGGCTCGCGGACGTCGATGATCTCGACGTTCTCGCCGTCGTCGATCCACTCCTTGAGCTGCTTGGGAGTGATCGTCGAGTCGGCGGCCGCCGCCTGGGCCTCCTCGGACACGACGCCGCAGAAGGCCTCGTAGTCGATGAGTTCGGTGACGGTCGGGTTCTCGCCGCAGACCGCGCAGTTCGGGTCCTTGCGGACCTTGACCTGGCGGTACTGCATCTCCAGGGCGTCGTAGATCATCAAGCGGCCGACCAGCGGCTCGCCCGTGCCGGTGAGGACCTTGATCGCCTCGGTGACCTGGATGGAGCCGACGGACGCGCACAGCACGCCGAGGACGCCGCCCTCGGCGCAGGAGGGCACCATGCCGGGCGGCGGGGGCTCCGGGTAGAGGCAGCGGTAGCAGGGGCCGTACTCGGACCAGAACACCGAGGCCTGGCCGTCGAAGCGGTAGATCGAGCCCCACACGTACGGCTTGTTGAGCAGCACGCACGCGTCGTTGACCAGGTAGCGGGTCGCGAAGTTGTCCGTACCGTCGACGATCAGGTCGTACTGGCTGAAGATGTCCATCACGTTGTCGGCCTCGAGCCGCTCCTCGTGAAGGATCACGTTCACGTAGGGGTTGATGCCCTTGACGGTGTCACGCGCCGACTCGGCCTTGGAGCGGCCGATGTCGGCCTGGCTGTGGATGATCTGGCGCTGCAGGTTCGACTCGTCGACCTCGTCGAACTCCACGATGCCGAGCGTGCCGACGCCCGCGGCGGCCAGGTACATCAGCGCCGGCGAGCCCAGACCGCCGGCGCCCACACAGAGCACCTTCGCGTTCTTCAGCCGCTTCTGCCCGTCCATCCCGACGTCAGGGATGATCAGGTGGCGGGAGTACCTGCGGACCTCGTCTACGGTGAGCTCAGGGGCCGGCTCGACCAGGGGTGGCAGCGACACGGGGACTCCGTTGGTCGGTCAAACACTACGGTTGTTCTCCCTGTAACACTGCCACGGCCTCTTTCATTCCGAGACACCCGTTCCGATCCGCGAGACGATGTCGTCCCAGTAGCCGGGCATCGTCTCCCAGGGGTCGATGTGACCGCCGCGGTCGGTGCGGTCCGTGAAGTAGATCGTGGCCGCGCCCTGCCAGCGGGCGATGCGCAGCGCCTCGTCGAGATGGCCGCGGGGCACGCCGTGCACGAAGTGGCAGAAGCGGTCGGGCGGGTAGTCGGCGGTCCACTCGGCGGCCTGCGACCAGCGGTAGTCGGACCAGGCGCCGGAGAAGGTGACCAACTGGTCGGCGTTCTCGGCGTAGCCCGGGTGCGGATGGACGCCGTGGTCGAGGACGAGGTGGGTGGCCTCGCCGAGGGTGCGCAGCGCGGTGACGGTGCGCCGGATGTCGGGCAGTTCGGCACGCTCGGTGGGGCAGCGGGCCAGCAGGAAGCCGTCGACCTGGTACCAGTCGCGGTAGCGGCGCGCGTCCGAGAGCAGGTCCGCGTGGGCCCGGCTGCCGTACACGGTGTCCAGGTGGCCGAGGACGCGGACGCCTCCGTTGCGCAGCCGGCCCGCGGCCTCCAGGCAATGCGGGTCGGGGTGCGCGCCGGGGCCGTCGGCGACATCGAGGACCACCCAGTGCAGGGGCGTGCCGGGCCGGGTGAGTTCGGCCCACTCGGCCGGGGCGAGGAGGGGGTGCGCAAGGCCGGGGACGCCGAAGCCGGTGCGCAGAGCGGCGCGGGCGGTGCCCTCCGGGGTGCTGGTCAGATACGGCATGCGGCCTCCATCCAGATGTCGGCGAGGGATTCCTCAAGGTTGATCCTGGGGCGCCAGCCGAGCCGGTCGCGTGCGGTGCGTACGTCGGCCTGCTGCCAGCTGCCGCAGCCGTCCGGGTACGGGAACGCGACGGGCGGCGTGTGGTCGGACTCGGCGCGGGGGTGCCCGATGGCGGTGCGCAGCGGTCCGGGAGGTCCGTCGAGTTCGTGCAGGGCGCCGCCGTATCCGGCGACGCGGGCGAGGACGGCGGCGGCGTCCCGGAGCCGGACGGCCCGGCCGGAGCCGATGTTGATGACGCCCTGCGCGGCGGAGAGCGAGGCGGCGTGCACGGCGCGGGCCACATCGCGTACGTCGACGAAGTCGCGTTGCACGCCGAGGCCGCCGAGTTTGAGTTCGCCGTCGCCGGCCTGCATGGCGCGGCGCATGGCTTCGGCGAGCCGGCCGAGCGGCGAGCCGGCCGGGGTGCCGGGCCCTGCGGGTGAGAACACGCGCAGTACGACGGCGTCCAGGCCCGATCCGAGGACCAGTTCGGTGGCGGCGAGCTTGCTGACACCGTACGGGCCGCCGGGGCGGGGCACGGCGTCCTCCGCCGTGGAGGAGCCGGGCTGGCTGGGCCCGTACTCGGAGCCGCAGCCGATCTGCACCAGACGGGCGCCGCAGCCGCTGCGGCGCAGGGCCTCGCAGACCGTGGCGACGGCGACGGTGTTGTGCCGGGTCAGTTCGCGGGCACCGCCGCGGGTGGCGCCCGCGCAGTTGACGACGACGCCGGGGTGGACCGCGTCCAGGAAGCGGGTGAGCGCGCCGGGGCTGCCGGTCGCGAGGTCGAAGCGGACGTCGGCGTCGTCGCCGCGGCCGAGCGCGGTGAGCTGGACGGCCGGGTCGGCGAGCAGACGGTCGGCGACGAACCGGCCGAGGTAGCCGTTGGCTCCGATCAGCAGGACCCTCATCGTTCGGCTCCCGGGGTGTGTGCTCCGGCTGCTCCGGTGGCTCCGGATGCTCCGGGTCGGGAGGTGGTCATCTGGTCTTCTCCTTCGAGGGGGTGATGCGGTCGTCGCCGCCCGTGGGGTCGGGCGCCTGCGAGGGGGTTCACGTCTGCTCCCCGGTCGGGGCGTGGGCCGAGGCCCGGGTCAGGGCGCGGCTCGCGTGGAGCAGCAGCGCCAGCGCGGCCGTCGCGCAGGCGAGTGTCGGGACGCCGCCGGGACCCCAGGCGTCCACCAGGGTCTCGACAGGGGTGGCCAGGAAGGCGCAGCCGGGGAGGTGGGCGGCGAGGACCAGGGCGGGCGCCAGTGCCTCGGCGGTGGCCGCGGCGGTGAGGGCCAGGGCCGCGGGGTGCGGTAGGTGGTGGACGGTGAGGAGACGGGCGAGCAGGAGGAGGGCACCGAGGGCGAGCGTCTCGGGGTAGGCGGCGGGCTCCCGCAGGACCGCGCCGGTGACTGCGGCGAGGGCGGCGAGCGCGCCCAGGAACAGGGCGAACACGCCGAACAGCAACGGCCGCACGGCGGCGGCGAACTCCTTGAGGCCGCGGCTGCCGTCGAGTCTGCGGCGGGCGCGGGTGGCGAAGAGATGGGCGCAGCAGGCCGCCGGGACGCAGGCCAGGGTGAGGGCCAGGACGGGCGCGGCGGTCACCGGCCAGGGGCCGTCCGCGGTACCGTTCGGCAGTCCGTCGGGGCCGCCGGACAGGGCGGCGTCGAGGAGGCCGTCGCCCAGGAGGGCGTATCCGAGCAGCCACCAGGTGCCTGTGTGGGTGCCGTCCGCGGGGCGCCACGCGTGCGTGCCGGACGGCGTGCTCAGCGGGCCGCGCCGCAGTGCCGTACGGACGCCGAGTGCCACGGCGAGGACGCCTGCGGCGGCCACCAGGAGACGGGCACGGCCGTGGGTGAGGTGCAGGCCCGCCAGGGTGAGCCCGGTCAGGGCGCCGGGCAGGAGGGCACGCAGGGCCCAGGCGGCGCGCACCCGGGTGGCCGGGGCGGACTGGGCGGGCGGCGGGGGTTGGTCGCCGTCGCGGGGGACACGCGCGTGCATCTCCTCGGCGAGCGAGAAGACGTCGCGGTGGCGGAAGCGGGCGGCGGTCCGGTCGGTGATGCCGTGCGCCTCCAGGCCCGCGGCGATCTCCAGCGGGTCCACGGCCCGTTCGCACAGGTCGCGGTGCCGGTGCATCAGCGTCTTCACAGGGTCCGCGGCCCCGCGCCGCCCCCTGGCCCCGCGCATCGCGTCCGAGCCGGCGCTGACCGCACCGCGGCCTCCGCCCGTCGGCCTCTCGCCGGTCGGGGTGCGGGCCGGGGCGCCGAACGCCGGTCTTTCACCGGTGACATCCATGGTGGCGTCAGCGGTCGCGTCACCGAGGGTCGTATGTCCGTCGGTGTACTCCTGAGCCCGCATGACGTCCCTCGCGTCTCTCGTGTCGCTCTCCTCCGTCACACCGGCCTCGCCTGTCGAACCGGGCGCGTATGGCTCGCCCAACTCACCGGACTCACCAGGCTCATCCGGCTCCTTCGGTTCTCCGAAGAGCCAGCCCTCGGATCGGGCGTCCCAGGCGCCGGGGCTGGCCGGGGTGGCGGGGCGGTCCAGTTCGCCCAGGCCGCTCATCGGGCACCCTCCGTGGCCGCCACCGGGGTCGCCGCCACCGGGTCGGACGCGGTGACGGCCCAGCCGGGGCCGCCGCGGGCGAGGACGCGGCTCGCCGGGCCGGTCCAGCGACCGGGGATGTGCGCCTCGGCCGGGACGGCGAACGGCAGGGGTTCGCCGGATCCGTCGAGGACCACGCGCCGCACCGGGCAGCGCGAGACGACCTCCAGGTAAATGCCGTGAAATGCCGCGATGTTCTGCTCGACCGTGAACAGTTCGAGCGCGCGGGCGCGGGCGGCCGCGCCCAGGCGCTCACGGCGCTCGGGGTCGCGCAGCAACGCCACGCAGGCTTCGGCGAGCGCCCGTGGATTGCGCGGCGGCACGACGAGACCCGTGCCGCCGATGACCTCGACCACCGCGCCGACGTCCGTGGACACCGTCGCACGGCCGCAGAACATCGCTTCGACGAGACCGATGGGGAAGCCCTCGACGACGCTGGACAGGACGACCACGGCACCCGAGGCGTACGCGTCGGCCAGGGTCGGGAGTTCCGGGCCGCCGATCTCCTCGAAGGACACCGGATTGTCCCCGACGGCGTGCACGCCGTCCGCCTCGTCCGGGAAGAGCTGCGCGGCGAGTGCCCGGCAGTGCCCCAGGTAGGCCCGGCCCTCGGGGTCCGCCGGCGCGCCCACGATCCGCAGCCGGGTCTTGGGCTGCGCCCTGCGGACCTCGGCGAAGGCGTGCAGCAGCGACACCAGGTCCTTGGCGGGCTCCACCCGGCCGACCCACACCAGCGTGTCCGCGTCGGCGCGCTCCTGGGACTCGCCGACCTCGGCGAAGCGGGACGCCTCCATGCCCGGGTAGACCGTACGGATGCGGGAACGGTCCGCGCCGCACCGCTCCTGCCAGCGGCGGGCATGGGTGTTGCCCGGGGTGAGGATCGCGGCTCGTGCGTAGATCTCGGCGGCGAGCCGGCGGTGGAAGGCGGCGAGCAGCGCCCGTACGGCGGGTGCCTGCGTCCCGGCGCCGGCGGCCAGGTAGTGCGAGCGCAGCTGTACGCCGTACTCGGTCACCAGGAGGGGCACGCCGGAGAAGTGGCGGGCGAGCAGTCCGGGCAGGGCGGCGGAGCCGCCGGCCGTCGCATGGCACAGGTCCACGGAGCCGAGGCCGTCGTCCCCGTACCAGTCGAGGGAGAGGGGGCGCAGGGCGCGTTCGAGGTGGGCCGCGACGGTGAGCAGGTCGGGGACGCGGGCCTCGCGCACCGTACGGGGAGTGCCGGGGGCGCGGCAGGCGCGTTCCAGCGCGCGTACGGCGGTTTCGGAGCGGAGCGCGCCGACGAGTCCGCCCTCGTCACGGGCCAGTTCCGCGAGCCCGTACAGGGCACTGGCGAAACGGTCCGCCTGATCGTCCGAGCCGGTGCAGACGGCCCTGGCCAGATCCTCGTAGCACTCGGCGAAGCGCCGACGCGCGCGCCGTGCGTAGCCGACCCCGTCGTCCTCGGCCGTCCATAACGGTGCCGTGCGTACGCGGCTGACCTGTGGTGGAAGCGGAAGCCAGCCCTCGTCCTCCTGCTGCCTGCTGCGGCTGAGCGCGTAGATGTCGAACTCATGCTGTCCGAGCCCGCGTACGAGCCGGTCGCACCAGAGTCTGGCGTCACCGCTCACATACGGGTAGCCACTCTGGGTAAGCAGTCCGATGCGCACGTGTGCACCCCCGATCTCCCTTTTGGGGAGCCGCCGTTGTCCCGACGGCTCACAGCGGGACGAACGTAAGCGGACAGGACGGTGGCGCGACGGACGGTTGTCCGTCGCGCCACCAAAAGGGGTGAACGGCCGTAACTTTCGCGTGCGGATCGCGTTCTGTCGCGCTAAGAGATCACACGGACACGAAGTGTCATGTCGTGGCCAGCTCCCGGCGGGCGGCCCGGCGCCGGGCCGCGACCTCGGGGTCGAGAGCGGGCACCGCGGCCAGGAGCTGCTTGGTGTAGGGGTCCTGCGGGGAGTCGTACACCTCGTCGGCGGGGCCGGTCTCCACGATCCGGCCCCGGCGCATCACCGCGACCCGGTCGCTGACCCGGCGGACCACGGCGAGGTCGTGTGCGACGAAGACCAGCGCGAGTCCCAGTTCCCGCTGCAATTCGGCGAGTAGGGCGACCACTTGGGCCTGGGTGGTGACGTCCAGCGCGGAGACCGGCTCGTCGCAGACGATGACGCGCGGGTCGGCGGCGAGCGCCCGCGCGATGCCCACGCGCTGGCGCTGGCCGCCGCTGAACTCGTGCGGGTAGCGGTCGCAGTGCGCTCCTTCGAGCCCCACGCGCTCCAGCAGATCGCGTACGCGCCCCCGGATGTGCTCCTCGTCCCTCCCCCGCGCGCGGAGCGGGTCGGCTATGGACTCGCCCACGCTGCGACGGGGGTTGAGGGAGGAGACGGGGTCCTGGAAGACCATCTGCACGGCCGGGTTCACCCCGGTGTGCGGGCGGCCCGCGTAGTGGATCTCGCCCGCCGTCGGCTCCAGCAGGCCGACGAGCATGCGGCCGAGGGTCGTCTTGCCGCTGCCGCTCTCCCCCACGATGCCGAGGGTCTCGCCCCTGCGGACCGTGAGGGAGACGTCGTCCACAGCGGTCAACGCCCGCTTGCCGCGCCCGAAGAGCCGCCGGAGCCCGGCCGCCTCCAGGACGACCTCGCGGGCCACGCGCGAGCCGCCGCCCGCCGCACCCCCGACGCCCGCCGCATCTCCGGCGTCCGTCGCGCTCCCGACGCTCGGCTCCATGGCCTCCGACGCCTCCGCGCCCGGCGCCTCCCCCCGTCCGACGCCCGCCCGAGCCACGTCGACCGGGGCCGCCTCCGCCCGAGCCGCTGCCCCAGCCCCAGCCGAAGCCGAAGCCGCGCGAGTCTCGTCCACGCGCGGCACCGCGGCGAGCAGTTCGCGGGTGTACTCCTGTGCGGGCGTGCCGAGGACGGTGCCGACCGGGCCGTGCTCGACGGCCTCGCCGTGCCGCATGACCAGCACCTCGTCGACGCTCTCTGCGGCGACCCCCACGTCGTGGGTGACGAGCAGCAGCCCCATCCCGGTCTCCGCGCGCAGCGTGTGCAGCAGGTCGAGGATCTGCGCCTGGACCGTCACGTCCAGCGCGGTGGTCGGCTCGTCCGCGATCAGCAGGTCGGGCGCGCAGGCCAGCGCCATGGCGATCAGCGCACGCTGGCGCATGCCGCCGCTGAACTCGTGCGGGCGCGCGCGGGCCCGGCGCCGGGCGTCCGGAATCCCCACCCGGCCCAGGACCTCGACGGCACGCGCGCGTGCCGCCCGCCGTGACACGCGCGCGTGTACGCGGTACACCTCGGCGATCTGGTCGCCGATCGCGTAGTACGGGTCGAGCGAGGACAGCGGGTCCTGGAAGACCATGGCGGCCTTGCCGCCGCGCAGGCGCCGCAGTTCCTCCTCGGAAGCCCGCTGCACATCGGTCCCGGCGACCCGGACCGACCCGCCGACCCGCGCGCCGGTGTCCCGGTGCAGGCCCAACAGGGCGTTCGCGACCGTGGACTTGCCGGAGCCGGACTCGCCGACCAGGGCGAGCGCGGCGCCGCGCGCCAGCCGGAAGGACAGCCCGGCGACGGCCCGCAGGGGCCCGAACTCGACCGTGAGGTCCCTGACGTCCACCAGGCTCCTGCGAGCACCACCCGTCGGTCGGCCACCGCGTACAGCACGTCCGCGACGGCGTTGGCGATGACCACGAAGAAACCGATGACCAGGACCGTGCCGACGACCACCGGCAGGTCGACGACGTTGACGGCGTGCACCAGTTCCTGGCCGATGCCGGGCAGGCCGAAGAGGGTCTCGGTGAGCACGGCGCCGCCGACGGAGGAGCCGACGTTGTTGGCGTTCAGCGCGATGACGGGGGCCAGCGCGCCGCGCAGCGCGTGCCGGCCGACGACGGACCGCTCCCCGAGGCCGTAGGCGCGGAAGGTGCGGATGTGGTCCTCCGCGAGCGTCTCCAGCATCGCCGCCCGGGTGAGCCGGGCGAACGCGGCCGCCTCGATCAGGGCCAGTGACAGCCACGGCAGCAGCAGGTTCCAGGCCCACTGCTCGGGGTCGTCGGTGAGGGCGACGTACTGCGGGAAGGGCAGCAGGCGCAGTTCGCCGCAGACGACGATCATCAGCACGAGCCCGATGACGAAGACGGGGGTCGCCGTGCCCGCGAGGGTGACGGCGGTCAGCAGGCGCTCGGAGATCCGCCCGCGCCGCCACGCCGACAGCACACCGGTCCCGACGCCGAGCACGAGCCAGAGCACCATCGCGCCGAGCACCAGCGACAGGCTGACGGGCAGCTTGGCCAGGATGATGTCCATGACCTGCTGGCCGGTCTGGTACGAGAGCCCCAGGCAGGGCGCCGGGCAGTGCTCGACCGACGTGCCGGTCGAGAAGTCCTGGCCGGCGACGAGCCCCTGGAGGAAGTGGCCGTAGCGCACGTACAGCGGGTCGTCGAGCCTGAGCTGCTGGGCGACCTGCTGCACCTGTTCCGGGGAGCAGCGCGGGCCACAGGTGATCTGGGCGACGTTGCCCGGGGTCGCGTAGAAGACGACGTAGACGATCACCGAGATGGCGAGCAGGGTGACGACCGTGCCGACGGCGCGGCGCAGGACGAAGCCGCCGAAGCCGCTCATGCGGACCCCTCCTTCTCGACGGCACCGCCGGCGTCCCCGCGCCCGTCTGTGTCCTTGAGGCCGCCCGCGCGGCCGGTCCCGTCGCCGGGCTCGCTGCCGCTCTTACGGCCGGAGCCGGCCGCGCGCCCGCGGCCCGTTCCTACGCGCAGCCGTGAGGCCGCGCGCGGGTCGAGGGCGGTGCGCACGCCGTCGCCGAGGACCGTCAGCGCGAGCACGGTCACGAACAGGGCACCGGCCGGGAGCAGCAGGTACTGCGGCGCCGCCTGGTACCAGACGTCGGCCGAGGTGAGCATCTGTCCCCAGGAGGGCGTCGGCGGTTTCACGCCGACGCCGAGGAAGGACAGGGCCGCCTCGACGGAGATGTTCATGGGCACGAGCAGGGCGGCGTACGTGATGACGGGCGCGGCGAGTCCGGGCAGCAGTTCGCGCCGGGCGACGTGCCAGGGCCCCCAGCCGCTGAGCCGGGCGGCGGCCACATGGTCGAGCCCCTTGAGACCGAGCGTCTGAGCGCGCACGATCTTGGCGATGTTGCCCCAGGCGATCAGGCCGATGACCAGGGTGACCAGGACGGGCCGCGGGAAGGTCGACGGGACGATCGCGAGCAGCGCCAGAGCCATGATCATCAGTGGCATGGCGATGATGATGTCGGTGGCCCGACTCAACAGTTGATCAACCCATCGGTTGCCGAGCGCGGACGCGACGCCCACGACGACCCCGATCAACACCTGCACCAGGGTCGCGGTCAGCGCGACCCCGAGGGACACGCGCGCCCCGTGGACCAGCCGTGCGAACAGGTCGCGCCCGGTCTGCGGTTCGACGCCCAGCCAGTGGTCGCCGCTGATCCCGCCGAACGAGCCGATGGGCACGCCGCCGCGGGCGGAGTCGACCAGCGCCGGGTGGTAGGTGGTCGGGTCCTGGCCCTCGATGGCGGTGAGCAGCGGCGCGGCGAGCGCCACCAGGACGAGCAGCGCGACGACGACCGCCGCGCCGAGGGCGGCGCGCTGCGTGCGCAGCCGCCGCCAGAACTGACGGGCCCCGGAGACCGCCGGGACGGTGGTGTCCGTCCCGGCGGTCCGGGAGACCGTTGAGGTCTCGCTCATGACTGTGCTGATCCGCTCGGCCTACTTGACCGCGACCTGCGAGATGTCGAGGACTCCGGTCCAGTCGCTGATCACGATGCTCTTGATGTCCTTGCCGTACAGACGCTTGTAGACGGGGTGGAACAACGGCACGGTCAGGGCCTGTTCGCCGATCTTCTTGTCCAGTGCACCCCACCTCTTGGCGGCAGCGTCAAGATCGGTCAACTTGTTGATCGCGTCAATCTCGTCATTGACCGACTTGTCGTTGAGCAGGCTGGTGTTGAAGTTCGCGCCGTCCTTGACGATCTGGCGGCCGTCGAAGATCGGGGCGAGGAAGGGGCCGCCGGAGGGCCAGTCGGCACCCCAGTGGGCGAGGAAGAAGCCCGGCTCGGTCTTCACGTTGTGGATCTTGTCCGAGTAGTCGTTCTCCTCCAGGCCCTGGAGCTTGACCGTGATGCCGGCCTTCTTGAGCGCGTCCTGGACGGCGGTCGCGATCTCCGGGCTGGTCTCGAAGTCCTTGCTGTTGGAATGGGTCAGGGTGATGGTCAGCCCGTTCGGGTGCCCCGCCGCCTTCAGCAGTTCCCTGGCCTTGGCGGCGTCGCCCGTCTCGCCGGCCGGGAACAGGTCGTACGGCGTGTAGCCGAAGGACTTCTGGTCGGGCAGGAAGGTGGTCGCGGGCTCGGCGAGCGCCGAACCGCCGGCCGCGTTGATCACGGACGAGCGGTCGATGGCGTAGGAGATCGCCTGCCGCACCTTCGGGTCGTCGAACGGCTTGACCGTGGGGTTGAACGCGAGGTAGTTCGTGTAGCCGAAGTGGCCGGTGCCGACACGCGCGGCCAGTTCCTTGTCTGCGGTGACCTTGGCGAGTTCGGCCGGGCCGAGGTTGGTGTCCGTGGTGACGGCGGCCGCGTCCGCGCCCTGGGACGCCGACAGCCGCTGGTTGATCACCGAGGAGTCGAGCCCGGAGCGCACGTCGATGGTGTCCGGGTAGGCCTTGCGCTCGGTGTCCGTGGCGGCGGACCAGTGCGCGTTGCGCTCCAGGACCAGGTGTTCGCCGTCGTTCTCGTTCTTGACGACCTTGTAGGGGCCGGACGAGACGGGGTGCTCCTCGTACTTGGCGCCGGTGTCCTTGTCCTTCGGCACGGGCGTGAACTGCGTCTGGGTGGCCAGATAGGGGAACTCGCCCTCCGGCTTGTTCAGATGGAAGACGATCGTCAGGTCGTCCGGCGTCTCGATCGCCGAGAGCCCCTTCTTGTCCTTGTACGGCCCCTGGTAGTCGGCCGCGCCGACCAGCCAGTCCCTCAGGTACGGGGCGCCGCCGGAGAGTTCGGGGGCGAAGGAGCGCTCGATGCCGTACTTGATGTCGGCCGAGGTGATCGGGGTGCCGTCCTCGTACTTGAGTCCCTTCTTCAGGGTGTACGTCCACACGGTCGCGTCCTTGTTGGGGCGCCCGGTGTCGGTGGCGAGGTCGGGGACGACCTTGGCGCCGGCCGCGCCGTTCTCCCGGTTGCGGGTGGTGAGGGTGCGGAAGACCAGGGACGGGACGTTGCCGCCGCCGGAGGTGTAGAGGCGGGCGGGGTCGAAGTTCTGCTGCGGGCTTGAGTTGAGGACCGTGAGGGTGCCGCCCTCGTGCGGCGCGGAGTCGCCACTCGACCCCTTGGCATCGTTGTCTTCCGGCCCGCAGGCGGCGGCGCCCGCTGCCACGACCAGGCCGACGGTTGCCGCTGCCAAGCGGCGCGCTGTGAGGGACGGATGACGCATCGGGATGACGACCTCTCGGTTGATGTCGAGGATTTCTCGAATGGCGAGACAGATGCACAAGGGGTGAGACGCATCTGTACAGACGTCCGCCCCGGCGCCGGGTCGTCGAGGAGATCCGTGCCGTCGGCACGGGGCAGGGAAACGGTGAGTCAGGTCGCGACGCGAACGCCAGGGGCAGGCGTCAACGACAGTGGATGTCGGCCACGCAGAGCGCGGTCACACCGATCAGCGCCAGCTCGATGGCGGCGCGAGAGGTGACGGCATGGCAGGTCCACATGCGCAGAAATATGAACGAACAATCTGCACATGTCAAACGTGACAGGAGCGACGCCGGTCAACTACCGGGGTAGGGCCAGGGGTTGGCCAGACAGTGGATTCCGTCATGGTCGAGGAACTTGGTCTGCTGCTGCATGACGGGCGCCGGCTGTCCGTCCTTGTCGCAGGTGACATGGCCGTAGCCGAGCCGGTGGCCCACCTCGTGGTTGATGAGCATCTGCCGGTAGGCGTGGATCTCATCGCCGTACGTCGTGCTGCCCTGCGCCCATCGATAGGCGTTGATCATCACGCGCTGGGTGGCGGCCGAGTCGCAGGAGACGTTGTCCTCGGTGGTGTCCAGACCGGACTTGGCGCACCACTCGGCGGTGGTGCCGGGGCTGGCGAGGGTGATGACGAAGTCGGGCTCGCCCGAGTGGATCCGCTCGAAGGTGCGGGCGCCGCCGTGGGCCCAGCTGCGGCGGTCGTTGAGCGTCTTCTGCACCGCCTGGGCGAAGAGTTCGCCGTCCAGTCCGAGCCCCTGCTCCACGTCCACCCGGTAGGTGTACTTCTGGCCGGTGCCCGGCGCCTTGGCGATGCCGGGGATCGCCTCGAACCTGCCCGCCGCCTTGAGCGTGGCGCCGAGCGGGTACTTCTTGTCCATCTTCTGCTCGTACGTGAGCGGGGTCACGTCCGGCGACGCGGAGGCGGTGGCGCGGCCGTCGGCGCGGGAGGCGGGGTCCCGGGCGTCGCGCGCCTGGTCGGTGGTGGACCGCGGCTGTGCTTCGGTGTCGTCGCGGCCGTCGGTGACCTGCCCTGCCACGATCACCGCGAGCACGGTGGTGACGGCGGCGGCCGCGATCCCGGTGAACGCACGGCCCTTGCCGCCCTTGGCGGGCGCGGGCGGGCCGGTCGGGGGCTCGTCGTCCTCGTCGCGCTCGCCCGCCACGGGGGCGGCGGCGTACGGTTCCGCGGGCCGCGGGCCGGGCTTGGTGCGGGGCGCGAACACATCGGGGTCGGCGTCGGCGCCGAAGGCGTCGAGGTAGTCCTGCCGAGGGCCGCCGGGCGGCACGGGCCGCTGCCGCGGCAGGGCGGCACCGGTGCCCGCGGCGGCCGGCCCCGGGGCAACCCCCTGCCCCATGCCGCTCCGCCCACGCAACTCGCCCCAGCCCCCGCCGGGTTCACGCTGCTCGGGATGCCCACCACGGGCCCGCGGCACCCCCCGCGCGGGCGTACCGTCCGCCCTCCGCGGAACCCCCGGGGCGGGAGCCCCGTCCCCCTGCCGAGGTACCCCCCGAGGAGGAGCCCCGTCAGGCAACCCCGGAAACCCATACGCCGGCGTACCGTCCGGCAACCGGGGCACCCCTCGGGCAGGAGTCCCATCCGCCAACCGCGGCACGCCCCGCGCAGGAGCCCCGTCAGGCAACCCCGGAAACCCATACGCCGACGTACCGTCCGGCAACCGCGGTACCCCCCGGCCGGGAGTCCCGTCGGGCAGCCGCGGCACGCCCCGGCCCGGAGTCCCGTCATCCGACCGAGGTACCCCCCGGGCGGGACTCCCGTCAGGCGACCAGGGGACCCCCTGGGTCCCGGTCCCATCCACCGCCCGCGGAACCCCCCGCGCGAGCATCCCGTCGGCCGTGGGGCGTCGTTGGCCGGGCAATGGTCCCGGTGTGGGGCCGGGCCGCGCCGCCTGTCCCGGCGCGCTCCCCGCGCGGGGGGCGCCGGCGTCGTCCGGGCCGCCCGCGCCACCGGTGCCGCCCGTCGCCGGCCCCGCCGCGTCTCGCCGTGCGGTTATGTCCGCGGCGTCGCCCTTGGGGGCGGATCCGCGGCGGCTGTGCCGTCCCACCTCGCCCCCTCAGCTCCTGGCGCCCGTGTCGTCGAGATCGGTTCCGACCTCCACGTCGACATCGGCCAAGCCGGGTCCACCGGGCTCTTCAGGTCGCCGCGCCGAGACCGACTCGCCGTCCAACTCCCGCACATCGCACAGGAGTTCCCGGAAGGCCACGGCCACCGTCTCAGGGTATTCCATCATCGCCACATGCCCGGCGTCCGGCAGGGACAGCAGCCGGGAGTCACGGAAGGAACGGGCCGCCTTCTGGGACATGCGGTAGCCGACGAGCAGATCGCGGCCGCCGTAGATCAGCAGGGTCGGGGCGAGCACACGCTCGGCCTGGCGCCACAGCCCGTGCTGGCCGCCCAGCGTGTACGCGTTCACCAGCCCGCGCGCGCTGCGCGCCATCGCGTCCCAGAAGTACGGCAGCCGCAGCCGCCGTTCCAGTTCCTCCACGGCGTGCTGGAACGCCTCCGAAGTCACCCGCCCGGGATCCCCGTAGCACAGCCCCGTGACGCCGCGGACCCGCTGCTCGGCGGTCCACTGCCGGGTGATCCGGGTGAACAGCGCGGCCACGCCGGGCAGGCCCAGCAGGGCCGTCGGCACGGCGGTGCGCTGCACACGCAGCTCCGGCAGGGCGGGAGAGACCAGCGTGAGGGTCCTGACGAGATCCGGGCGGACCGCGGAGACCCGGGTGGCGACCGCGCCGCCCAGGGAGTTGCCGAAGAGGTGCACAGGGCCGCGCCCGGCCGCGTCCAGGTAGCGGATCACCGCGCGCGCGTGGCCGGTGACGGAGTAGTCGCCGTCGTCCGGCGGCGGGGAGTCTCCAAAGCCCGGCAGGTCGACCGCTTCGCCGTCGACGATGTCGTCCAGCTGGGCCATCAGCGCCGACCAGTTCTGCGAGGAGCCGCCGAGCCCGTGCACGAACAGGGCGGGCGGCAGTCCCTCGCGCGCGGGAGGCCGCGACCGGATCGACAGGGTGATCCCCGGCAGCCCGACCGACCTCAGCCGCTCACCCTCCTCGACCCTGACCAGGGCCACCCTCGGAAGGACGCTGGTGGCCGACACGGACGGCAGTTCGGTCGAAGACATGCGGCAATGTTACGAGACGATCACGCCGCGGATCCTGTGTTCGCCGTCACAGAACGGCCGACGCCCGGGCGTGTCGCGGGGTGCGATCCCGACGTCGGCCGGCATCTCATGGCATAGCGCCCGTGTCGGTGTCTTACGCTCGTAGACACAGGGCACCCGCAGTGTGACCCCTGCTGCTTCCGGGGACGTTCGTAGGAAGGGAGCCCGCCATGGCCTATGACCCCACCGATCCCGACACCGTCGAGGACGCGGAGGTCCGGGGAGTTACGGAGATCGACGTCGAGGCGCCCGAGGTCGACGCGGCCGAGCAGCACGCGGACGTCGCGCCGGAGCACGACGATTCCCTGACCGGCGTGGAGCCGGACCGCGCCAACGAGGCCGACCTCATCGAACAGGCACGGGTCGTGACCCTGGACGAGGACGACTACCGCTGACGCCCGCCCGGACACGGTCAGTGACCTGCCCCTGCTGAGGGGACCCCGATCGGCTACCGCCACCGTCCGGTCCGTGAAATTCTGCGCTCGCACCGCGCACACCACGGTTACCGAAAAGTACGATGGCGGCGCGGCGCACACCGCATGTGGACGATCTTGGGAGGCGGCGTGACAGCCATCGAGCAGACAGAGGCGGCACGCCCGAGAGGCACGCGCCTGCCGCGCCGTGCCCGACGGAACCAGCTCCTGGGCGCCGCCCAGCAGGTCTTCGTGGCGCAGGGCTATCACGCGGCCGCGATGGACGACATCGCCGAGCGGGCCGGTGTCAGCAAGCCGGTGCTCTACCAGCACTTCCCGGGCAAGCTCGACCTCTACCTCGCGCTGCTGGACCAGCACTGCGAGTCCCTGATCCAGGCGGTGCGGGGCGCGTTGGAGTCGACGACCGACAACAAGCAGCGCGTCCGGGCGACGATGGACGCCTATTTCGCGTACGTCGAGGACGACGGCGGGGCGTTCCGCCTGGTCTTCGAGTCCGACCTGACGAACGAGCCCGCGGTGCGCGAGCGCGTCGACAAGGTCACCAACGAGTGCGCCGAGGCGATCTGCGAGGTCATCGCCGAGGACACCGGTCTGTCGCGCGCGGAGTCGATGCTGCTGGCCTCCGGGCTCGGCGGTCTCGCCCAGGTGGTGGCCCGCTCCTGGTTGCACAGCGACCGGAGCGTTCCCCGGGACCAGGCGGTGCAGCTGCTGACGTCGCTGGCCTGGCGGGGCATCGCCGGCTTCCCGCTGCACGGCGCCGAGCAGCACCCCTGAGCGGCCCGGCCGCCACCGGCCCGGTCTTTGTTCCCGCTCGCTGTTCGCTCCTGGCGTTCTTGCGCGCAGCGTGTACGTCCCCTCACCGGGCTAATGTGTGCTGGGTACGGCGCGCTGGGTCGCGCACTTCACTGACCGTCGGAGGGACATAGCCGTGGAGGTCAAGATCGGCGTGCAGCACGCGCCCCGCGAGATCGTTCTGGAGAGCGGTCAGAACGCGGAAGACATCGAGCGCGTGGTGGCCGAGGCGCTGGCCGGCAAGTCGCAGCTGCTGAGCCTTGAGGACGAGCGCGGCCGGAAGGTCCTGGTCCCCGCGGATCGTCTGGCGTACGTCGAGCTGGGCGAGCCGACCACCCGCAAGGTGGGCTTCAGCACGCTGTAGTCCGCCGTGGGCCGCCGCCCGGCGCGCGTCGGACGCACCCGCGGCACAGTCGGACGAGGAGCCCGGTGGCAGGTTGCCGCCGGGCTCCTCGCGTGTGTCCGACGCGCGGATGCGCTTCCACATCCGACGCACAAGTCGTACACAGAGGAGGATTGCATTCCGCAGGTCACGGGTAGGACGGGCTACGACCGTGAAGCGCCGGCCGGCCGTGTGGAAGGACCCCTGATGATCCTGGAAGCTCTCGGTTCGGCCCTGGTCGGCCTCGCCCTGGCCGCCGTCGCGATGCGCCGGCTGTCTCACCGGCTGCCCGCCCGCCTCCTCGTCTTCTTCACCGGGGTCGCCGGGGCCCTGTTCGGCGACTTCGTGACGCACACCGCGCTGGGCGCAGGCCCGGTGCCGGTCAGCCTGCTCGGCGCGGCGGTGGTCTCCGCGGCCTCGCTGTCGCTGCTGCTGCGCCCGGCGGGGCGGCTGCGCCGGCGATCCGCCCCTGCATGAGCGCACGGCCGGTCGTGGCGGCGCAGCCACCGGCGGGCCCGCGGCCGGCGGCGCTCCTTGTGGCACTCCTCGACCCGGTCAGGCGGCGTGGCGCTCCCCCGCCCGGTCAGGCGGCCAGCCCCAGGGCGGCCATGCGCTTGGTGTGCGCCTCGGTGATCCGGGAGAACATCCGGCCGACCTCGGCGAGGTCGAAGCCGTCCGCGACACCGCCGACGAGCATCGTGGACAGCGCGTCCCGGTCGGCGACGACCCGCTGGGACTGCGACAGCGCCTCGCCCATCAGCCGCCGCGCCCACAGGGCGAGCCGGCCGCCCACCCGCGGGTCCGCGTCGATCGCCGCGCGCACCTTCTCGACGGCGAAGCTGGCGTGCCCGGTGTCGTCGAGGACCGCGAGCACGAGCCCGCGCGTGTCGGCGTCGAGCCGGACCGCGACCTCCCGGTAGAAGTCGCTGGCGATCGAGTCGCCGACGTACGCCTTGACCAGCCCCTCCAGCCAGTCCGAGGGCGCCGTCTGGCGGTGGAAGCCGTCGAGCGCGGCGACGAACGGCTCCATCGCCCGAGTCGGCTCCTCCCCGATCTCCGCGAGCCGGTCCCGCAACTGCTCGAAGTGGTGGAACTCGGCCGACGCCATCTTCGCCAGCTCCGCCTTGTCCGCGAGGGTGGGCGCCAGCTTGGCGTCCTCCGCGAGCCGTTCGAACGCCGCCAGCTCGCCGTACGCGAGCGCGCCGAGCAGGTCCACGACCGCGGCGCGGTACTGCGGGTCGGCGGAGGCCGTGGCCCACTCCTGGGCGGCGACTCCGGTGGCCTCGGGCGAGGCGTCCTCGGGGGCGTGGTCAGGCTTGTCAGAGCTCGTCATGAAGCGCACAATAACCCGCTCAACGAGCGGCGGAAGTCCTTGATCGATCAGTGTGATGACGACTACGTGGCCAAATCGGCCATCGCATGTGCACGAATCCGGGGTATGGTGGTAATGCGCCTGCTGGGGACTCCGTCGTTCCGACGCCGCTTCCGGTCAGGCCGCACGCATGAGGATGCCCGGTCGGTGGCCCGATCGGCTCCGACCCGACAGCCCTCCATGAACGTACGGCACATCGCGTACGCCGACCGGAGGGAACCCTCAGCGGCGAGAGCGCTAGAGCGTCGGCAGAGGTCCCGTGCCAAACGGCTTGCCCCCGCGGTTCGCCCGTGAGGCAGCCGACGTCCCCGGCACGGTCCGACACGACCCCCGCGCTCGCCTCGCGCCGCGCACACAGAAGAGGCAGCACCCTGACTACGACGTTTCGAGAACTCGGAATCCTTCCCGAGACAGCCGAGGCCCTGGAGGCCGTCGGCATCACCACTCCCTTCCCCATCCAGGAGATGACCCTCCCCGTCGCCCTCTCCGGCACGGACGTCATCGGCCAGGCCAAGACCGGCACCGGCAAGACGCTGGGCTTCGGCCTCCCGCTCCTCGAACGCGTCACCGTCCCCGCCGACGTCGAGGCGGGCCGGGCCGCACCCGAAGCCCTCACCGACGCCCCGCAGGCGCTCGTCGTCGTCCCCACCCGCGAGCTGTGCACACAGGTCACCAACGACCTGCTGACCGCGGGCAAGGTGCGTAACGTGCGGGTGACCGCGATCTACGGCGGCCGGGCCTACGAACCCCAGGTGGAGGCCCTCAAGAAGGGCGTCGACGTGGTCGTCGGCACCCCTGGCCGGCTGCTCGACCTCGCCGGGCAGAAGAAGCTGAACCTGAAGCACGTCAGATGTCTGGTCCTCGACGAGGCCGACGAGATGCTCGACCTCGGGTTCCTGCCCGACGTCGAGAAGATCATCGACATGCTGCCGGTCAAGCGCCAGACCATGCTGTTCTCGGCGACCATGCCCGGCGCGGTGATCGGCCTCGCCCGCCGTTACATGTCCCGGCCCACGCACATCCGTGCCACCGCGCCGGACGACGAGGGCGCGACGGTCGCGAACATCAAGCAGTTCGTGTACCGCGGTCACTCCATGGACAAGCCGGAGATGATCGCGCGCATCCTCCAGGCCGAGGGCCGCGGGCTCGCGATGATCTTCTGCCGTACGAAGCGGACGGCGGCGGACATCGCCGAGCAGCTCCAGCGGCGCGGCTTCGCCTCCGGCGCGGTCCACGGCGACCTGGGCCAGGGCGCCCGCGAGCAGGCGCTGCGCGCGTTCCGCAACGGCAAGGTCGATGTCCTCGTGTGCACCGACGTCGCCGCGCGCGGCATCGACGTCGAGGGCGTGACCCATGTCATCAACTACCAGTCTCCCGAGGACGAGAAGACGTATCTGCACCGCGTCGGCCGCACCGGCCGGGCGGGCGCGAAGGGTACGGCGATCACCTTCGTGGACTGGGACGACATCCCGCGCTGGCAGTTGATCAACAAGGCGCTGGAGCTGGACTTCAACGACCCGGTGGAGACGTACTCCACCTCCCCGCACCTCTTCTCCGACCTCGGCATTCCCGAGGGCACCAAGGGTGTCCTGCCACGCTCCGAGCGCACGCGCGCCGGGCTGGAGGCGGAGGAGCTGGAGGATCTGGGCGAGACCGGTGGCCGCGGTGCGCGCGGTCGTGGTGGGCGAGCCGGCCGGGTCGAGTCCCGGCCGGCCGCGCAGGAGCGCCCGGCGGGCACACCGCGCCGTCGCCGCCGTACGCGCGGCGGGGCACCGCTCGACTCGGCGCCCGCCGGATCCGGGGCGGCACCGGTCGGCTCCGGGGCGCCGGCCGCCGAGGCCGTCACCGCGGAGGAGGTCACGGTGCCGCGTACGCCGCGCCGCCGTCGCCGCACCCGTAGCGGGGCGCCCACGGAGTCGGTGGCGGTCGCCTCGGCGGCCGAGCCTGCCGAGCCGGCGCCGACCGCCGAGGCCGCCCTGACGACGGCGGAGGGCACGGCCGCGGTCGAGACCCCCGAGCGGCAGCCGCGCCGTCGGCGCACGCGCAAGTCGACGGAGCGTGAGCGCGCGGCGACACCGGCCGAGAGCACGCCCGAGGCGGTCACCGAACCCGAGGCCGTCGTCCGCCCTGAGGCGAGCGTCGAACCTGAGGCCGTCGTCCAGCCCGAGCCGATCGTCCGGCCTGAGCCGATCGTCGAGCCCGTGTCGGCCGTCGAGCCCGTGGCCGCGGCGCCCGCGCCGGAGGCAGCGGCGGTTGTGGAGCCGGAGGCGCCGGCGAAGCCGCGCCGTCGCACGCGCAAGACGGCGGCTGCGGCCGAGACGGCGACCGCCGTCGAAGCGGCGATGGACACCGCCGAAGCCGCGGAGGCGAAGCCCAAGGCCCGTCGGACCCGGAAGACCGCCGCCGCGCAGATCACCGCCGAGCAGGCGCAGGGCACGGCCGACGTCGCGGAGACCGCGGACGCCCCCACGCCCCGCCGCCGCACCCGTAAGACCGCAGCCGTGGCCGAGACCGCAGTGGACACGGCGGAGGCAGCGGAGGCCAAGCCGAAGCGCACCCGCAAGGCAGGGGCCACCGCCGAAACCACCCTGGACACGGCCGAGGCCACGGAAGCGAAACCGAAGCGCACCCGCAAGACCGCAGCTGCCGCCGAGACACCCGCGGACACCGCGGAAGCCGAGGCCAAACCGAAACGCACCCGCAAGACCACAGCCGCCGTGGACGCCGCGAACGGCGCCGAGGCCGCGCCGAAGGTTCGTCGGACCCGAAAGGCCGCCGCCGCGCCGGTGACCGGCGGGATCCCGGCGCAGGCCACCGAGGAGCCGGAGGTCAAGCCGAGGCGCCGCACGCGCAAGGCCACGGCCAGCGCCGAAACCGCCTTGGACACGGCCGAGGCCACGGAGGCGAAGCCCAGGGCGCGCAGGACCCGCAAGGCCGCCGCGGCGGCGGAAACCCCGGAGGCCTGACCGGCACCGCCGCCACGCCCACGCCGACGCCGACGGCCCGGCCCGCCCAGCGGGACCGGGCCGTCGGCGTTCCCCGCACGGCACGCCGACCATCACGCCCCGTCGGCATCACCTCGTGCGGGACCGGGTCGTCGGGTCGGCGGGGTTCATCCAGGGTCCTTCCGACCGTTCTGCTCCCGGCCCCCGTGGCCGATAGCCTCTGGGGCATGAGCAGACCGCCCTCCTTCGTTCCGCCTCCCGGTGCCCGTGCCTACGCGTTGCGTACCGCGCGTGGCGAGTTCGCCGTGGTCGACTCGCCCGTGGCCGACGGTGTGGAGCCGCGGGGGGTCGCGCTGCTGCTGCCCGGGTTCACCGGGAGCAAGGAGGACTTCCATCCGCTGTTCATGCCGCTCGCACGGCGCGGTTATCGGGCCGTGGCGGTGGACGGACGCGGGCAGTACGAGTCGGACGGCCCGGAGCACGACGAATCCGCTTACGCACAGCGGGAGTTGGCGCGGGATGTGCTGGCGCAGGCGGAGGCCCTGGGCACTGCGGTGCATCTGCTGGGGCACTCCCTCGGCGGGCAGATCGCGCGGGCGGCCGTGCTGCTCGACGGGGCCGTGTTCCGCTCGCTCACCCTGATGGCCTCCGGCCCGGCGCAGATCTCCGCCTCCCAGCAGCAGCGCGTCAAGCTGCTGCGGGACGCCCTCGCCGTGATGTCGATGGCGGAGGTGTGGGACGCCATCCAGGCGATGGAGCCGCCCGAGGAGACCGAGGTCGACGGCGGTCCGGCCGACCGGGCGGCGCTGCGCCGCCGCTGGCTGGGCAACAAGCCGGCCCAACTGATCGCCACCGGGCGCCAGTTGTGCACCGAGCCGGACCGCGTCGGCGAACTCGCCGCGGTGGGGCTGCCGTTCCATGTGCTGTCCGGTGCGGCCGACGACACATGGCCGGTGCCGCTCCTCGACGACATGGCCGTACGGCTCGGGGCCCGCCGGACCGTCATCGAGGGTGCGGAGCACTCGCCCAACACCGATCAGCCGCTCCCGACGGCCCGGGCGATCGCCGACTTCTGGGACGGCACGGGGGAAGCCGGCGAGAACCACACCAGCAAGGACGGCGAGAACCACGCCGGCGAAGACGGCGAGAACCGCACCCGCGCGGACGGCGAGAACCGCACCGGCGCGGACGGTTAGCCCCTCCGCTGCCGGGTCAGTACTGCGTCTGCAGGTGCTCCCAGAAGCCGTCCCGCAGCGCGCGCCGCAGCTCCGCCTGGCCGCGCAGCGAGTACTGGAGCAGTCCTTCGGCCTCGACCAGCAGGTCCTGGTCGACCGAGCCGGGCAAGTAGGGGTGGCCGGGCAGCAGTTCCAGCAGGGCCTCCCGGCCGCGCGCGGACAGCCACTTCGCCGCGATCTGGGCGCCCACGAAGCGGACGTCCTCGCGTGTGGGCCGGTTCGCCGTGCCCTCGTAGGCGGCGGTGCGCCGGGCGACATACGGCTTGAAGAAGTCCAGGTCGAAGGTGCGCTGGCTGTCGACCTCCCAGAGCAGGGGCTCCGCCTGGTTGCGACCCTCGGGTGCCTCGATGCCCCAGAGGTGGACCCGGGCGCCGTAGCCCTGGGCCGCCTCCACCGCGGAGACCAGGTCCTCGTCGCCGCCGATGAGCGCCGCGTCGCTGATGGCGCGGTGCCGGGCCAGGGACTCCAGGTCGGTGCGGATGAGAGAGTCGACGCCTTTTTGCTGGTTGTTGGCGTTGAGGTTGCCGAGGCGGACCTTCACGTCGGGGAGTTCGGCGATGGACTGCTGCTCGGCGGTGTGGATGCGGCGCCGGGCACCGTCGTACCAGTAGACCCGGAGCAGCCTGCTGTCCGCGAAGATGGTGCGGGCGCGGTCGATGAGCGCCTCGATCAGGCCCTCCGCGTCGAGGTCGAAGGCGCGCCGGTCCTCCGTCCCGGCCACCAGCCGGCCCGCGGCGGCGTAGAGGTATCCGGCGTCCACGAAGATCGCGTGGGTCGAGGGCGTCTTCGCCACTTCGGCGAGCATGCGCTGGAGCAGCTCGTTGGTGCGCTCGATGCGGGCCTGGATGCCGGCTTGGTCGTCATTCATCGCTTCCATTGTCTCGGCGGTCACGCTGCGAACACAACCGGTCCCGGTCAGTCTCGTAAGAACCTCTTACCGGTCAGTAATTAGCCGTTCGAAAAATTTCCTTAGCGTAGGGAATGTTTGTAACAAGCATCCCGTTGACTCAGACGGAACAACGAGACGAAGGGAGAAGCCATGCGCTTCGAGATCATGCGACTCGACGAGGTCGACGGGACGCCCGTGGACAGCACCGTCGTGGACGCCGCCTCCGTCAACCGGATCGTGCAGCAGGCCGCCGCCATCGGACAGCGGCTGTGGATCCGGCCCGCCGAGAGCACGGCCTCGTAACAGACACTCAGGAAGCACGGACACTTCGCAAGCGGACCACCGGTCACGGATCACCCGGATCGCGGACCACCGTCGAAGAGCTTTCAGGGCCCCCGCGCGGCATCGACGCCGACGGGGGCCCTGCGCATGAGGTGGGGCCGCCGGGCCGGCCCCGGGCTCAGCCGCCCCTGATCACCTGGGTGATCCCGTTGATGATCTGCTGCACGGCGATGGCGGAGAGCATCATGCCCGCGAGCCGCGTCACCAGCACCACCCCGCCGTCCTTGATGACCCGGATGATCAGCAGCGAATAGCGCATCACCAGCCACAGCACGACATGGACGGCGAGGATCGCCGACCACACCGAGACCTGCGAGGCCACGGTGTCGGCCTTCTGCACGGCCAGGATGACCGACACGATGGCACCCGGACCGGCCAGCAGCGGCATGCCCAGCGGCACGAGGGCGACATTGACGTCCTTGGTCTGCTTCGGCTCGTCCGTCTTGCCGGTGAGCAGGTCGAGCGCGATCAGCAGGAGCAGCAGACCGCCCGAGATCATCAGCGCGGGCACGGAGACATGCAGATAGTCGAGGATCCGATGGCCCAGCACGCCGAAGACGGCGATCACCCCGCCGGCCACGCAGACGGCCTGGAACGCCATCCGCTTCTGCACCTTGGCGGGGCGTCCGGCGGTCAGCGCGAGGAAGATCGGGGTGATCCCGGGGGGATCCATGATGACGAAGAGGGTGAGGAACAGGGAGCCGAAGACGGCGAGGTCGACCATGGGTACAGCGGAGCCTTGCGGAAGAGAGGTACGGGGGCGCGGGCGGGTGTCAGGCCCCGCCGGTCCCGGGCACCGGGAAAGCGCCGGTCGCACGCCGGGTGATCTCGCCGTACACCTCGGGGTCCGTGGTGTACTCGCCGAGGGCCACGGGCTTGCGGCCGCCGTGGTAGTCAGAGGAGCCCGTGACCAGCAGCCCCAGGTCCTTCGCCAGTCCGCGCAGCCGGGTCCGGGCCTGTGCGTCGTGGTCCATGTGGTCGACCTCGATGCCGTCGAGGCCGGCCGCGGCCATCTCGGCGATGGCGGACTCGGGCACCGTACGGCCGCGCTTGACGGCGGCCGGATGCGCGAAGACGGTGACGCCGCCGGCGGCCTTGACCAGCCGGATGGCCTCGAACGGGTCGGTCTCGTGCTTCGCCACGAAGGCCCGTCCGCCGTCGGCCAGCCAGTCCTCGGTGAACGCGTCGCCCACGGTCGGCACGACGCCCAGTTCGACCAGCGCGGAAGCGACATGCGGCCGCCCGACGGAGCCATCGCCCGCGATCCGCTTCACCTGCTCCCAGGTGACCGGGACGCCCAGCCCGTTCAGCTTGGCGATCATGCCCTGGGCCCGCGGCACCCGGTCGTCGCGGACCAGCTCGCGCTCGGCGAGCAGGGCGGGCTCCTCGGGGTCGAAGAGGTAGGCCAGCAGATGCAGGGAGATGCCGTCGATACGGCAGGACAGCTCGGCGCCCGTGACGAGGGTGAGCCCCGACGGGAGCGCGGCGACGGCTTCGGCGTGGCCGCGGGTGGTGTCGTGATCGGTCAGCGCGACGACGTCAAGACCGGCCGCGGCGGCGTTGCGCACCAGCTCGGCCGGGGTGTCCGTGCCGTCGGACGCCGTGGAGTGGCAGTGCAGGTCGATGCGCACGACGCGGGCTCCAGGCGAAGACGGGACCGAAGGGACACCTAGGAGTGTCCTGAAAATCTTGCTTTCGACACCCGGTTCACCCCGGATCGCCGGTAAATGTCAATCGGGTTGAACCAGGGCAAGCCGGGCGCATATTCAAGATCTTCATCAGACTCCTAGGGCGTGTTTCGAACGTCCCGTCTGGCCCTTTGGGCGGACGACGCTACTTTCGAAACACGCCCTAAGGATAACGGGCGTCCACGGGTGTCGTGTCACGGACGAAGACGCCTGCGCCCCCTACAGTCCCCGGCCTTCCCACGGCATCCTCCGGCCGACGCCGCGCGGCCGGCCCGCGGTCGCCGCTCAGGGTTCCAGCAGCCGCGGCGACAGCGCTCCGCAGGGCACCAGATCCAGTTCGGCGCCCGCGTCCCGCAGGTCCGTCAGCACCAGTTCGTCGTACATGAGCAGGCCCGTCTGCTCGGGCCACACCACGGCCCACAGCCACAACCCGAGGGCCTCGCCGGCGAAGACGGCGCGGTCGCCCGGGGCGCCGGTGACATGCCAGAGCGGGGTCGGGCGACCGGCCGCCAGCACCTTCGCCTGGGGCGGCTTCTCGACGTTCAGATACGGTCCCGGGTCGGGGCCGGCGATGCCCGCGTAGCGCGCGCCGAGGCCGACGCCCAGTTCCTCGGCGACCAGGATCAGTTCGCCCATGCCCCCGAGCGGGCCGGGTCCCGAGCACGCCACCGCGGTCGCCCGGCCGCCGCTGCGGTCGTCGCCCGCGTAGGCCACCCCCGTGAACAGCCAGCCGACCGGCAGCGGCCAGGGCATCCACACCGGCACCTGCGTCCGATGGACGACCACGCTGAGAGCCTCGACGCTGGGCGGGATCACGGGCTGCAGCGGATGCACCGTCCCATGCACATCGCACTGCCAGGAATCGGCGAAGAGTCCGGGAGCCCTGACCCGGCCACCGCACTTCGGGCAACTGGGTTCGCCCCTCATAGGGCCCCACGGTCCTACCCGCACACCGCCACGTCAAGGACGATCACCCGTCCGGACGGAATCCCCGCCCACCCCGGACCGTCACGCGCCCGCCGCCCGGCCAAGGGAACTGGATACGCATTGATCAGCCACCCTGACTTACTGTGTGCCATCTCCTCGGGCTCTCCTCACGGCGCCCCGACTGGTGCTGCTCGCCGCGGCGCGCTCGTGGTCGTCGTACGGCGGGCCGCGCTCACCGACGAGGCCGAGCAGTCGAAGACCCGGCACGGTACCGAGGACGGTGTCGGCGTATTCGCCAACTGACCGGTTCCGGCCCGGGACTCGGTGAGACCGGCCACGCTCGGATCGCTCTCGGGTCGCTCTCGGATCAGCTTCGACTCAGCCGAGCGGGACGGATCCGCGGCCGGGGTCCCGCAGGTCCGTCCCGTTCGTCAGCCAGCGCTCCTGGAGGGCCTGGGCACCGTGTACGCGCTTCCAGGCGACCTCGTTCGGGGTCATCGGCAGCAACGGCAGGAACCGTACGGGATCCAGCGGCGCGTCCAGCTCCAGGTCCTCGACCAGTCCGCCCGGCTCGGCTACCAGGACCGAGCCGAAGGGCGCGCCCGGCCACAGCGGCTCCCCCACGTCGAGGGAGGCGCCCGGCGCCACCACCACGCCCTCCACCTGCGGCGAGGCGGCCAGCACGGCGAGCGGGCGGAGCACCTTGTCGGTGTCGGCGAGGCCGGCGCGCAGGGACAGGACCAGTTCGGCGCGGGGGCCTCGGACGGGGTCGGCGAGCATCGCCGTGGGCTCCGTCATGGGGTGGGCGGACATGCCGAGCGTGGCGTAGCGGACGACGGCTTCCTCGCGGTCGCGGTCCTGGAAGCGGAGCACCTCGATGCGGTCCGTGCCGAGGAAGGTGACCGCCGCGCGCGCGTCCGGTTCGCCCAGCGCGCCGCACAACCGTGCCTCGACCAGAGGAAGAACATCAGCCATGCGGCGAGCATAGAACTCGTCAGCAGCGGGCAAAGCGTCACCTTGACACCGCGGTCGGCTGATACTCTTGCTCGGTGGTTCGGGGCAGCACGCAGAAGCGTCGCATCGAGTCCCGACGCCCGTGAGACTCCCCTACGGGGAATGGACCGTCCCTTACGAGGGACCGGCTGGAGGAGGTGGGGCTGCCATGGATCGAAGTCGGCCGTGCAGTACCACTCGCTCTTCCGGCTGTTGATGTAGCCGTTCCGGACCCGGCCTACCGCCACCTCTCGCGCTCGCGCCGTCGTACGCGTCCTCGGAAGAGCACTTCGTTCTGCCCTGCCTGATCTGTCTGATCTGAATCAGCAGCGAAGCTCGCCACCGCGACGGTGCGGTGCTCCCCGCTTTGTGGACGTGCCAAACATCCGCACACAGGACGTCCTCATTCCGGGTAGTTCCAGCCGTCACCGCGGCCCTTTCGCGCTTCGCTGCCCACCGCGAAGGAGCCCGCCATGTCGATGATCCGCGACCTGCGTGCCGTGGTCCGTCCCTCCCGCCCCTCCCTGCGCAAGAGTGCCCCGCGCCGGGACAGCGGGAGCTACGACACCACCCGCGACCCCTCGACCCCCTCGGCCGTCGTCGACTGCGCCGTCTACCGGGACGGCGCCCGGATCGAGAGCGCCAAGCCGCTGACCCCGCACGAGGCGATGCGCCAGGTGCGGCGCGACGGGGGGTTCGTCTGGATCGGGCTGCACGAGCCCACGGAAGCCGAATTCGCCGGTATCGCAAGCGAGTTCGGGCTGCACCCGCTGGCCGTGGAGGACGCCGTGCAGGCGCACCAGCGGCCGAAGCTGGAGCGGTACGACGACTCGCTGTTCACGGTCTTCAGGACCGTCCACTACGTCGAGCACGACCAGCTCACCGCCACCAGCGAGGTCGTGGAGACCGGCGAGGTCATGTGCTTCACCGGGCGGGACTTCTTCATCACCGTCCGGCACGGCGGGCAGGGTTCGCTGCGGGCGCTGCGGCACCGGCTGCAGGACGACCCGCAGTTGCTCGCCAAGGGGCCGTCGGCCGTGCTGCACGCGATCGCCGACCATGTCGTCGACGGGTACATCGCGGTCGCCGACGCCGTGCAGGACGACATCGACGAGGTGGAGACCGAGGTCTTCTCGCCGAGCCGCAAGGGCGGGGCGGGGCGCGGTGTGGACTCGGCGCGTATCTACCAACTCAAGCGTGAGGTGCTGGAGTTCAAGCGCGCGGTGTCGCCCCTGCTGCGACCCATGCAACTGCTGAGCGAGCGGCCGATGCGGCTGATCGATCCGGAGATCCAGAAGTACTTCCGGGATGTCGCCGACCATGTCGCCCGGGTCCAGGAGCAGGTCGTGGGCTTCGACGAACTGCTCAACTCCATCCTCCAGGCCAACCTGGCGCAGGCGTCGGTCGCGCAGAACGAGGACATGCGGAAGATCACGGCATGGGCCGCGATCATCGCGGTGCCGACGATGGTGTGCGGTGTGTACGGCATGAACTTCCACAACATGCCCGAGCTGAGGTGGAAGTACGGCTATCCGCTGGTCATGGGCATCACGGTGGCCCTGTGTCTGACCATCCACCGCACGCTCAAGCGCAACGGCTGGCTGTGACGGCGACGGCTCGCGGTGACGGCGACCGGGGTCTGCGGTCAGGGGTCTGCGGTGGGCGGTCGGGGGTCTGCGGTCGGGGGTCTGCGGTCGGGGGTCGGGGGTCTGCGGTCGGGGGTCTGCGGTCGGGGGTCGGGGGTCTGCGGTCGGGGGTCGGGGGTCTGCGATCGGCGGTCTGCGGTCAGGGGTCTGCGGTGGGCGGTCGGGGGCCTGCGGTCGGCGATCGGCGATCGGCGATCGGCGGTCGGCGGTCTGCGGTCGGCAATGGGCGGTCGGCGGCCGGGGGTCTGCGGTCGGGGCTCTGCGGTCGGCGATAGGCGATCGGCGGTCTGCGGTCGGGGGTCTGCGGTTGGCGATCGGCGGTCCGCGGTCGGCAATGGGCGGTCGGCGGCTTGCGGTGGGGCGGCTGGATAGGCTGGGCGCATGACAAGCGAGCTGCTCGACCGTGCCCTCGTCGAGGAGGCCACGAAGAAGTCCGGGCTCGTCTGGGTCCGCGGTGCCGGGGCGCCCGCCGCGCGTGCGCTGTGGCACGCGTGGCACGACGGAGCGGTGTGCCTGGTCGGCGACGGGCCCGGGGAACAGCCGCTGCCCGGGCTCGCCGACGGCGGCTCGGCCGAGGTGACCGTGCGCAGCAAGGACAAGGGCGGCCGGCTGGTCACCTGGACGGCGACGGTGTCCGAACTCCCGCCCGGGTCCGCGGAGTGGGAGGCCGCGGTGGCCGAGCTGAAGGGCAAGCGGCTCAACGCGGCCGACGGGGAGGCCATGACGGACCGTTGGTCCCGCGAGTGCCGGGTGCTCCGGCTGACACCGACGGGGGCGACGGCGGCCCTCCCGGACGGGCCGCTCACCGCACCCCCGCTGCCGACGCCCGCGACGACCCGCCGCCCGGCCCCGGCGGCCCTACCGCGCCTCCTGACAAAACGCAGAAAGCGAAACTGACTCCGTTGCGGGCGGAGAAGAAGGCACCGAGCAACTGGTCAACGCGTTCAAGAAGGTGTCGGGCGAGGAGAACATCCTCTTGGGCCCTGGCCTTGGTGGCCCGGTGCGCAGCGGCGGGCCACGCGACGTACTACCCGCTGGACGAGAGGGTTGGCGGCCCGTACGCGGCCTCGTCGTGGAAGGCGCGGCGGGCGGTCCGCCTCCCGGCACGTGAGCAGGACCGAAGCCGAGGAGGCGTGACAGCGTACGGCTGGTCGCTGCGTACGCTTCCTGACATGGGCGACGTGGGCGGGCTGCGCGAGCGCAAGAAACAGCAGAGGTCCTGCGCCGCGCGCTCTACGCACGGGTGAACGTGGAGGCGACGCAGCCACTCGTACTGCCGGACGGTTCCTACCGCTGGCGTGTGCCCACCGACGAACTGGAGAAGATCGTCCGGGACGTACGCACCGAGGAACCCCCCTATGCCGTGGGGCGCGAACGCGTCCGTACCCGCATCGTCCACGCGATTCAGCAACAGGCCGAGCGCCGCGGCGGCCCCCGCACGAATACCTGGCTCCAAAAGGTCTCCCGGGCACGCCCGGTCACCACCCTGCTCAACACCATCTGGCCCGCCGTGCAGCCCGAGGAAATCCTCACCGATCTGCTCACCCGTCCGGACACTTTGGCCGCCGCGGCGGAAGGTGTTCTCCACGGGAAGGAGCAGAAGGCCCTCCTGTGGCCCAGACCCCCGCGCTCTGCCAGGTCGGCCCGCTGGTCGGCGGCCGATCTCGTCCTCCTCGACGAACTCGCCGGCCTGATCGAGCGCCCCGGCGGCTACGGGCATGTTGTGATCGATGAAGCACAGGATCTGTCCCCCATGCAGTGCCGCGCCATCGCCCGCCGCTCACCCTTCGGATCCGTCACCGTCCTCGGAGACCTCGCCCAAGGCACCACCCCCTGGGCCGCACGCGACTGGGCCCAGTTCCTCACCCACCTGGGGAAGCCAGACGCCATCGTCACCCCACTCACCACAGGATTCCGCGTCCCCGGCGCCGTCGCCGAACTCGCCAACCGCCTTCTGCACCACCTCGGCGCGGACGTACCACCCGCCCGATCCTTGCGCCGCGACGGAGAGGCGAGCATCGAGGCGACCGATGACACGACCGCCGCGACAGTCGCGGCCGTGAACTCAGCGCTGGGGCACGCAGGCTCCATCGGTGTCATCGCAGCCGACACCGAAGCGCAGAAGCTTCACCACGCTCTCATCGCGGCTGGGATCTCGGCATCCGGACCGGACACCCTTGGAGCCCGCCTCACCGTGGTGCCGGCCTCCACCGCCAAAGGACTGGAGTACGACCACGTCGTGGTGGTCGAGCCCTCAGCCATCGTCCAAGCCGAGCCCCGCGGAATGAACCGCCTGTACGTGGCCCTCACCCGAGCGGTCTCCCGCCTCCACATCGTGCACTCTGCGCCTCTGCCGCTCGCGATCCGGCCCTTGGATCCACAGCACATCGAACCCCCGACGCCCTGAACACCGAGCACGCCCGCCGTACGAACCGGTGCTCCAGCCTGCCTCGGTGAGGGCGTGCCGCTCAGGACGTCGGCAGTTGTTTGCCGTAGTCCACCGTCTCGTCCTTCGCCGGTCCGGCGAGGGTGAAGTCCTTGCCCCAGTCGGAGAAGCGGAGCGTCCCCGCGTCGCCCGCGCGGGTCAGGCTGAGCGGGTACGGCCGGCCCTCCAGGGAGACATCGAGGCTGCCGCCGGCGCCCTTGTCGCCGGTGATGCGGATGGTGCGGACACCGGACTGTTCGTGGTGGCCGGCGGTCGCCAGGGCACCGTGCAGGGCCAGCAGCCCGTCGAGGAGCACATCCTTGTCCGTGAAACCGCTGAACTTCTTGTACGCGGGGTCGCCCTGCGGCACCTTCACATACTTTCCGCCCAGCTTCTCCGTGGTCGCCGTCTCCCCGCCCTTCTCGCCGCCGTCCGCGTGGCTCCAGAAGTCCGCGTCGGCCTTCAGATACAGCTGCTCGCCGATCCGCAGCAGCCGGAAGGTCGCCCCCTGCGAGGTCACCGACCCGGTGCCGCCGTCGGCCTTCAGCTGCATGTCGAGCTTGTACGTGCTCCCGCTCGTCACCACGGTCCCCGACAGCCGCACCGCGCGGGCCGAGTCCGCCGCCGCCCGGGTCCGTGACTGGATCTTGTCGGCGGGCAGCTTGCCCACCCCGTTGGTGCCGGCGTCCGGATCCTCGCTGCACCCCGTGAGTCCCGTCGCGCCCGCCAGGGCCAGCGCGCACATCGCGCTCACCAGCGCGGCCCGGCGGATACGGCCCTGCGCAATCACGGTCACAGCTGGGGCTGCCTTTCTGCTGGAACCAAGCGGCGTACGGCAGCGTACCGGGGCCGTCGGGCCTTGGCGGAGCCAGTCCGTCCGGACCGCTCACCAGGGCGTATCCGATCGGGACGGGCTAGCCTGAAGCCCACCGAGCGGGCAATTCGGAAAGGGGGGGCACGGCTGGACACACAAGGCCGCGGCCGACGGCCTGCCGTACGCAGAGGAGCCAAGGAAGCTGAGGAAGCACAGTCATGGCAGCCGGCGTTCCCCGGATCTTCGTCTCGCATCTGGCCGGGGTCCCCGTCTTCGACCCGAACGGCGACCAGGTGGGCCGTGTGCGGGACCTCGTCGTCATGCTGCGCGTCGGGCGGCGTCCCCCGCGCCTGCTCGGCCTCGTCGTCGAACTGCCCACCCGGCGCCGCATCTTCCTGCCCATGAACCGGGTGACCAGCATCGAGTCCGGCCAGATCATCACCACCGGGGTGCTCAACGTCCGCCGCTTCGAGCAGCGCCCCACCGAACGCCTCGTCCTCGGGGAACTGCTCGACCGCCGCGTCACCCTGGCCGAGACCGGCGAGGAGGTCACCGTCCTGGACGTGGCCGTACAGCAGCTGCCGGCCCGCCGGGACTGGGAGGTCGACCGCGTCTTCGTACGCAAGGGCAGGAAGGGCGGCGCATTCAGGCGGACCGGGGAGGAAAAGCGTATGGCCCTGCCCTGGAAGGGGGGCGGGCGACGGGCGGGCGAGACACTGACCGTCGAGTGGTCGGCGGTCAGCGGGTTCTCGCTGGAGGAACACGGGCAGGGCGCCGAGAGCCTGCTCGCCACCTTCGAGCAGCTGCGCCCCGCCGACCTCGCCAACGTGCTGCACCATCTGTCCGCCAAGCGGCGCACCGAGGTCGCCGCCGCCCTCGACGACGACCGCCTCGCCGACGTCCTGGAGGAGCTGCCCGAGGACGACCAGATCGAGATCCTCGGCAAGCTGAAGGAGGAGCGGGCCGCCGACGTCCTGGAGGCCATGGACCCGGACGACGCGGCCGACCTGCTCGGTGAGCTGCCCGAGCAGGACAAGGAACGGCTGCTGAGCCTGATGCAGCCCGGCGACGCGGCCGACATGCGGCGGCTGATGTCGTACGAGGAGCACACGGCAGGCGGGCTGATGACGACCGAGCCGATCGTGGTACGGCCGGACGCCACCGTCGCCGACGCCCTCGCCCGCGTCCGCAACCCCGATCTGTCCCCGGCCCTGGCCGCGCAGGTCTATGTCTGCCGGCCGCCCGACGACACCCCGACCGGCAAGTACCTGGGCACGGTGCACTTCCAGCGTCTGCTGCGCGACCCGCCGTACACCCTGTGCAGCTCGCTCGTCGACGACGATCTGCAGACCCTCGCCCCGGACGCCACGCTGCCGGTAGTCGCCGGGTTCTTCGCCACGTACGACATGGTCGCGGCGCCGGTCGTGGACGAGGCCGGGGCGCTGCTGGGCGCGGTGACCGTGGACGATGTCCTGGACCACATGCTGCCCGAGGACTGGCGGGAGACGGAGTTCCATCTGGACGAGGGGACGAGCGCGCCATGACGCCCGAGCGCGAGAGCACTCGCGAGCGCGGCCCCGCCGGGGCCACCGCCGCCGCCCGGCCCCGCACCGCCCGTCTCGACCAGCCGGGCCCGCGCCGGCGGCGGCTCCTGCCGGAGTGGGACCCGGAGGCGTTCGGCCGGCTGTCGGAGAAGATCGCCCGTTTCCTGGGCACCGGACGCTTCATCGTCTGGATGACGGTCGTCATCGTGCTGTGGGTGCTGTGGAACGTCGCCGCGCCGTCCTTTCTGCGCTTCGACCAGTACCCGTTCATCTTTCTGACGCTGGCGCTCTCGCTCCAGGCCTCCTACGCCGCCCCGCTGATTCTGCTCGCGCAGAACCGGCAGGCCGACCGCGACCGCGTCAACCTGGAACAGGACCGCAAACAGAACGAGCGGTCCATCGCGGACACCGAGTATCTGACCCGCGAGATCGCCGCGCTGCGGATGGGCCTGGGCGAGGTCGCGACCCGGGACTGGATCCGCTCCGAACTTCAGGACCTCGTCCGGGACCTGGAATCGCCGCGCCGCCGCGACGGGCAGGTCGTCTTCCCGGCGGAACAGCCGGAACGGCCGCCGGGACATGACACGGACGAGCGCTGACGACCGCTGAAGGGGGCTTACCGGAGGCCCCGCCGGGCGCCGTACCATCGACCTTATGGCTACGGAAGACGCGGTGCGCCAGGCGCTGGCGACGGTGAACGACCCCGAGATCAACCGGCCCATCACCGAACTGGGGATGGTCAAATCGGTGCAGATCGGCGCGGACGGAGCGGTCGCGGTCACCGTGTACCTGACGGTCTCCGGCTGCCCGATGCGCGACACGATCACCCAGCGCGTGACGGAGGCGGTCTCCCGCGTCGACGGCGTCACGCGCGTGGATGTGACGCTCGACGTGATGAGCGACGAACAGCGCAGGGAACTGGCGGCGGCGCTGCGCGGCGGCCAGGCCGAGCGCGAGGTCCCGTTCGCCAAGCCGGGCAGCCTCACCCGGGTGTACGCGGTCGCGTCCGGCAAGGGAGGCGTCGGCAAGTCCTCGGTGACGGTGAACCTCGCGGCGGCGATGGCGTCCGACGGGCTGAAGGTCGGTGTCGTCGACGCCGACATCTACGGCCACAGCGTGCCGCGCATGCTGGGTGCCGACGGGCGTCCCACCCAGGTCGAGAACATGATCATGCCGCCGTCCGCGCACGGTGTGAAGGTCATCTCCATCGGCATGTTCACCCCGGGCAACGCCCCGGTCGTCTGGCGCGGCCCGATGCTGCACCGCGCGCTCCAGCAGTTCCTCGCGGATGTGTACTGGGGCGACCTGGACGTCCTTCTCCTGGACCTCCCGCCCGGCACCGGTGACATCGCGATCTCCGTCGCCCAGCTGATCCCGAACGCCGAGATCCTGGTCGTGACCACCCCGCAGCAGGCGGCGGCCGAGGTCGCCGAGCGCGCCGGCTCCATCGCCGTACAGACCCACCAGAAGATCGTCGGCGTGGTCGAGAACATGTCCGGACTGCCCTGCCCGCACTGCGGCGAGATGGTCGACGTCTTCGGCACGGGCGGCGGCCAGGTGGTCGCCGAGGGCCTGACCCGCACGACCGGTACGACGGTCCCGGTGCTCGGCAACATCCCCATTGACGTCCGCCTGCGCGAGGGCGGCGACGAGGGCAAGCCGGTGGTCCTGAGCGACCCGGACTCCGCGGCGGGCTCGGCACTGCGCGCAATCGCCGGCAAACTGGGCGGCCGCCAACGAGGCCTGTCCGGCCTCTCCCTGGGAATCACCCCCCGCAACAAGTTCTGACCAGCCCCCGCAACCCTGCGGCACCCAGGGAAACGGGAGCCTGTTTGCGCCAGGGGCGCGGGAAATGTGCCCCGTCAGAACCAGGGGCGCGGGGAACTGCGCGACCAGCCACGCACAACGGGCGCACGCCAAACAACCCAGACCCCAACGGCGAGGAGGCGCCCAACGGGGCGCGGGGAACTACGCAAACCGGTCGAAAGCGACCCACGCGGGCCCCCGCCCCCTGCGCCGTGAACTACCCGTAAGACGCGATGTCCTTGATCATGGCGAAGCCAAGCCCGTACGCGCTCATCCCCCGACCGTACGCCCCCAGGTGCACCCCTTCCCGCGTGGAACCGGCGAGCACCCAGCCGAACTCCGACTCCTGGTAGTGGAAGGACGCCGGCACACCGTCCACGGGCAGCGACAACGTCGACCACGTCGGCCCGGACAGATCGTCGGCCAGGGCCCACGCGATCTCCGTCTGCTGCTCCAGCCATTCGTCCCGCAGGGTGTGGTCCATCTGCCCGGGCCAGGTGAGGGACAGCAGCCCGACACCGGCCAGCCACGCCGCCGAGGAGACCGACGTGGCCTCCAGCAGCCCGGTGCCGTCGGCGCTGCGCCGGGACGGGTTCGCGGCGACGGTCACCACGACCGCGAACTTGTCCCGGGGCTCGCCCGTGGAGCCGACCGCGTACTCGTTCCTGACGGAGGGTTCGTCGCCGTGCCCGATCGACCCGTGCTCGACGGCGCCGTCCGCCGCCGTACCGACCTGCATCAGCCAGCGCGGCCCTGTGAACGCCTCGTCGAGCCCGTACCAGGGGAAGTGGGCCAGCAGATAGCCGTCGACCGTGCGCCGCGCGGAGGGGGGCTGCCGTCGGCCCGCCGCGGCCGACGCCTGCGTGGCCTCTCCACTTGTCGTCTCCATGTGCCCCGACGCCTCCCTCGCTCTCGTCGGACCGGGACGGGGCCCGCCCCCCTTCGGGCGTACTCGTCCGGTCCGCACAACAACTCGGCAGCATATCCACACCGCCGCGGGCAGCAGGGAAACCGCCCGGTGCGTGGGTCGCGCGGCAGGCCGGTTCGCGTCGCGCGCGGCGTACGCGGGGTATGAAACGCGTCACGTCCCGGTGCGGGGTGGCATCGGGACGTGTGGTGCGCGGGTGCGCCGAGGCTCCGGCCGTACGGTCAGGTGGCGTCCGCGTCGAAGGGCGGGCGCTCGTCCTTGCCGGGCTGCTCGGGCTTCTTAATCATGTCGACCCGGCCGCCGGACCCACCGGCAGAAGACGAGGACGACGAGGAGGGTGTCTCGCTCTCCCGGCCGTGGACCGCGTCGGTGACCTCGGCCATCTCCTTCTTCAGGTCGAAGCCGTTGCGAATCTCCTTCAGACCGAGGTCGTCGTTGTCCAACTGCTTGCGGATGAACGTCTTGGGGTTGAGGTCCTCGAACTCGAAGTCCTTGAACTCGGGACCCAGTTCGTTGCGGATGTCCTGCTTGGCGCTCTCCGAGAACTCCCGGACCTTGCGGATCGTCCGCATCACGTCCTGAATGACTTTGGGGAGCTTGTCCGGACCGAAGACGAGCACGGCGAGCACAATGATCGTCACCAGCTCTAGCGGTCCTATGTCATTGAACACCTGAAGCTCCTAGCGATGTCCTCAGTCCTCGGCCCTCGGTTGTCCGTGATGTTTCCGTGGTCCGGGCCGGGTCCACGGTACCCGGCCGACCTGTCCGACCGGTACTGCCCCGAGGTGAGGTTTCTGTCAGTTGTGGCCTGAGGAACCGAGCACCAACGAAACGTGTTTCTCCTTGCCGTCGCGTTCGACGGTGAGGTCCAGCCGGTCGCCGGGGCGGTGGGCGCGGGTCTTGACGATCAGTTCGTCGCCGGAGTGGACGTGTTGTCCGTCGACCTCGGTGATGATGTCGCCGGGCCGGAGTCCGGCCTGGTCTCCGGGGCCGCCCGTGGTGACGGCGGGGCCGCCGTCACCGCCCTTGGTGTCGATGCGGGCGCCGTCGCCGGTGTAGGCCGTGTCGAGGGTGATCCCGATCACCGGGTGGGTCGCCCGGCCGTCGTTGATCAGTTCCTCGGCGACGCGTCTGGCCTGGTTGACCGGTATGGCGAAGCCGAGGCCGATGGAACCGGACTGGCCGCCCTGGGTGTCGGAGCCGCTGTCGGCCGAACGGATGGCGGAGTTGATGCCGACGACCCTGGCCTGTGCGTCGAGGAGCGGGCCGCCGGAGTTGCCCGGGTTGATGGGCGCGTCGGTCTGCAGCGCATCGACGTACGACACATCGCTGCCGTCCTCGCTCTCGCCGCCCGCCGTGATGGGCCGTTCCTTGGCGCTGATGATGCCGGAGGTGACGGTGTTGGAGAGGTCGAAGGGGGCGCCGATGGCGACGACGGGGTCGCCGACCTGGACGTTGTCGGAGTTGCCGAGGGGCAGGGGCTTGAGTCCGTGTACGCCCTTGACCCGGACGACGGCCAGGTCGTATCCGCTGTCCCGGCCGACGACCTGGGCCTTCGCGGTCTCGCCGCCGCTGAACGTCACCGTTATGTCGCCGCTCGGCCCGGCGGGCTCGACGACGTGGTTGTTGGTCAGGATGTGGCCGCGCGTGTCCAGGACGAAGCCGGTGCCGGTGCCCTGTTCGCTGCTGCCGGTCACATGCAGTGTGACGACGCTGGGCAGGGCGCGTGCGGCGATCCCGGCCACGCTGTCCGCGGGCCGCCCGGCGGGCTCCTTGCCCGCCTGCGGCAGATGGACGTCCGACACTCCGCCGTTGCGCTCCAGATACACCCCTACGATGCCGCCGACGCCCCCGGAGACCAGGGCCAGCGCCAGGGCACCCCCGATGAGCGCCTTGCGCGCCCGCCGACGCCGCTGCCCCTCGGTGGGGACGGCGGCACCGTTCTGCTGGAGCGGAGCCGCTGCGGCCCAGGGGTCATAACGCTGCCAGGGACCGGGGTACGGCCCCGTATCGGGCGCGGGACAGGACGCGGACTGCGGCACCGCGCCCGGCACGGAGGACGCGGACTGCGGCACCGCGCCCGGCACGGAGGACGCGGACTGCGGCACCGCGCCCGGCATGGGAAAGCCCGTCGAGTCCCCCTGCGGGGCCGCGCCAGGCGCGGGAAAGCCCGTCGACTCCGGCTGCGGGACCATGCCCGGCGCTGCGTAGAGCGTCGACTCCGACTGCGGCGCACCCGCTCCGGCCTGCACAGCATGCGGCACACCGGGCGCCGTCGCCGGAGCCGGAAACGCCGTGCCATGACCGGGCGACGGCACCGGTGCAGGAACCGTCCCACCGTGAGCGGGCGACGGACCGGCCGGGATCGTCATGCCGTCAGCGGGCAGCGGGGCAGGGACCGCCGTGCCGCGGGCGGGCGGCGGAGCCGGGACCGTCGTGCCGTGAGCGGGCGGAGGACCGGCCGGGATCGGCATGCCGTCAGCGGGCAGCGGGGCAGGGACCGCGGTGCCGTGAGCGGGCGACGGAGTCGGGATCGTCGTGCCGCGGGCGGGCGACGAAGCCGGGACCGCCATGCCATGACTGGGCAGCGGACCCGCCGGGACCGCGGTGCCTTGGGCGGGCGGCGGAGTCGGGATCGTCATGTTGTCGGCGGGCGGCGGAGCCGGGTGCTGGACCGGCGGGGCCGGCGCCCAGGGACCGGGCTCACCGTACGGCGGCGTGCTGTACGGATCAGGGTCATGCAAGGGCTTGTCCCGCCCACCGGACTCCCCAGCCCCGGCCACCCCGGCACCGACAACGCCAGCACCAGCACCAGCACCGGCACCGGCACCGGCACCGCTGTCTACGCCCGCACCCTCGCTATCGGCATCCGCGCCACCGACGGCCTCGGCACCCGAACCGGAACCGGAATCGGCGCCCGCGCCCGCGGCCCCGGCGCCCGCGCCCTCGGCGTCCGTGGCCGTGAGATGCCTCGATACGAGGTCGGTGTCGGCGTCGGCCGCGGTGGTCGGGCGGGCCAGTTCGAAGTCGCCGTCGCTCGCGGCGACCGGTGCCGATGTGTCCCCCACGGCCTCCCCCGGCAAGGCCGGCTTCCCCTCGTTCATGTTCTCCCCACAGCTGGCCATGGCCGGGCGCTCCGGCGGCTGACCGCACATCGTCGACCCCGTGCCCGAAACAGTGCCGCGGGCACGGCCTCACAGGATTCAACCAGGTTCGCGGGCAGCCGCGCAGGAGTCGGTCAGTGAGCGGGGCGCGCGGAGGACGCGGCGCTGGAGGGGGACCACGAAGAAGACGAAGACGATGAGGACGGCGGTGACGGGGAGGGAGCGGGGGTCGAGTCGGGGACGGGTGCGGCAAGCACACCGGGTGGGGCCAGCCCGGGGGCGCTGGACCAGGAGATCAGCGAGATCGGCGGGGTCGCACCGAACGGACGTATCAACGGCGACACGGTGGCCGCACCGGCTTCCACCGGTGTGGTCAGCATGGGGGCGGGGGCCTGCCCGGTGGCGGGGGCCTGCGCCCCGGGCCGCAGCGGCGCGGACACCGAGGCCGACGCGACCGGTGTCTCGCCCAGCAGCGTGCCCTGCATGAGCAGTGGCCCGACCGGGCGGCGGCGCTGGGCCTCGGACGTGGTGGCCGCTCCCGTGCCCGCCGTGCGCGTCGGCGTCACGCTGTCGGCACCGCCACGGGCGTCCGCGGCGGTGTCGCGGGGAATGCCGGTGGTCACACCGCCCAGCGCGACCGCGGCCAGCGACACCGCCCCGGCGGCGACGAACGCGAACCGCATTCCGCGCGAGTGCCGATCGGCGGTGTCCGGGCGGCCGACGGGGTGGATACGGAAGCCGCGGTCCGCGAGTGGGGACGGCGAGTGCGGGCGCGCGGGGACGTAGCCGAACTCGAACCGGTCCTCGCGCCCGACTTCGAAGACGCCGGGCGTGGAACCGCCGGGGAGCCCGCCCTCCAGCGGCGAGCCGCCGTCCGGGCCGTCGCTGGCGGGCAGCCCCTGGAGGCGCGCGAGGAAGCTCTCGGAGGGCGGCGGGGGCGCCGACTCCGCGAAGACGTTCTTCAGCTGCCGCTGGGCGTCCGCCTCCGCCTTGCACCTGGCGCAGGTCGCCAGGTGGGCCAGGACCCGCTCACGCGCGTCATGACCGAGCTCTCCGTCCACCAGGGCGGAGAGCCGGTCTCCCAGATGCTCTTCTGCGAGGTGCCCCCGCGCAGGTTTCGACCGTGATCCACTCACGCGGTCGCGCCCCCTCCCCCCAGCGCGGGAACGCGGGGCAGAAAGGAGCGGCGTTCGGCGGCCCGTGCCTCCGGCGAGCGGTGCGCGAGGGCCTTGCGCAGCTGCGAGCGGCCACGGTGGATACGGGAGCGGACCGTGCCGAGCTTCACACCGAGGGTCGCGGCGATCTCCTCGTACGACAGTCCTTCGATGTCGCACAGCACGACCGCGGCGCGGAACTCGGGCGCGAGGGTGTCGAGGGCCTGCTGGACGTCCGCGTCGAAGTGCGCGTCGTTGAAGATCTGCTGGGGCGTGGGCTCGCGGCTGGGCAGCCGCTCGGCCGCGTCCTCTCCGAGCGCGTCGAAGCGGATGCGCTGCTTGCGCCGCACCATGTCCAGGAAGAGGTTCGTGGTGATGCGGTGCAGCCAGCCCTCGAAGGTGCCGGGGGTGTAGGTCGACAGGGAGCGGAAGACACGGACGAAGACCTCCTGGGTGAGGTCCTCGGCGTCGTGCTGGTTGCCGGTGAGGCGGTAGGCCAGACGGTAGACCCGGCCGCTGTGCGTGCTGACGATCTCCTCCCACGTGGGCGGAGTCCACGCCTGCCCGTCCGCGTCGGTGACGAAGGTCGCGGTCTGGGTCCCGCCCGCGGCGGTACCGGTGGCGTGGCTGTGGTCAGCGGTGTCGTTCACGGATTTCGGCCTGCCCGCCGACCCGAGGAAGCGCCGCAGCACTCCTCCCCGATCCTCGGGCGCAGCCGCACCTCCCCTGTCAGCTCTGGTGGTGTCCAGTGGAGCCCCTACCATAGCCACCTCGCCCGTTAGCTCCGGATAAGCGGTTTTGCGAGAATTTGATCTGGGCTGATACGGCTCATGTGGCTGCGTCAGCACTTGCTCGTCGTCCTGGTCCACCTCATACCCCCCGCCGGCTCCCCCACTACTCGCTCATCCCCTTAAACGCGCGGTCCCATCTGCGGGTTCCCGGGCCCAACGGATACAGTCACGCCGAGGCAACCACGGGGACAGGAGAGGGTCATTACCGGCAACCGGCAGACGAGCTGGGCGTTCGCCGACGCCTTTGTCGCCGAGGACGACGCGCTGCGCTGGGCCCGCGACCGGGCCCGCGAGGCAGGGCTGCGCTCGGTGACGCCCAGCACGGGCGCCGCGCTGCGGATGCTCGCCGCCACCGTGGACGCCAAGGCGGTGGCGGAGATCGGCACCGGCTGCGGGGTGTCCGGCATGCATCTGCTGCACGGCATGCGGCCGGACGGCGTGCTGACCACCGTCGACCCGGAGCCCGAGCACCAGCAGTTCGCCCGGCAGGCGTTCCGGGCCTGCGGCTTCGCCAGCAACCGGGCCCGCTTCATCCCGGGCCGCGCGCTGGACGTGCTGCCCCGGCTCGCGGACGCGGGGTACGACCTCGTCTTCTGCGACGGCGACCGGCTGGAATACCTCGACTATCTAGCTGAATCGTTGCGTCTGCTACGGCCCGGTGGCCTGGTGGTCTTCGAGGGCGTCTTCGCCAACGGCCGCACCGTGGATTCGGGCCCGCAGCCCACCGAGGTGCTGCGGCTGCGGGAGCTGCTGCGCACGGTGCGGGAGAGCCCGGAGCTGATGCCGTCGCTGCTGCCGGTGGGCGACGGGCTGCTGTGCGCCGTCAAGCGGTGACGGGAGGCGGGCGCCCCGACCGCGGCGACCGGTGCGGACCGCGGTGACCGGTGTGGGCAGCGGTGATCGGTGTGGGCAGCCGCCCTCGGTGACCGGTCTGGGCAGCCGGACGCCGTACGCGGTCGGCCTGCCGCGTGGGTGGGTTCTGGAGCGGGTTCCGGAGCGCGCACGCCCCGCCGCCGTGCCGGCGTGACCCTCCCCCGGGAATGCGGCTGCCCCGGCACGGTGTGCGTGCCGGGGCAGCCGAAAGGTCATGGTCGCCAGCGCCTCAGACGACGACCTTCTTCAGGGCGTCGCCAAGCGCCTCGGCCTCGTCAGGGGTCAGCTCGACGACGAGCCGACCGCCGCCTTCGAGCGGAACGCGCATGACAATGCCCCGCCCCTCCTTGGTCACCTCGAGCGGGCCATCGCCCGTCCGCGGCTTCATGGCCGCCATGCTCGTTCCCCTTCCTGAAACCAGCTCATCGTCTGCCGACGTCCCCAGAAGGGGCACGCGCGGTCCGTGCGAGACCCGCGGCACCGGCATCGAACACATTGCTTCCAAGCCATTATCCCGCATCTCAGGACCCGATGACCAACATCCGTCGGCATCGCTTGGGCAACGCGCGCGAGCAAAACCACTCAATTCGGCGATGTGGCTGCGATACTGCGCCACCGCACCGACGTCCCCCGGCCGGATCCTGGCGAAAATTCTTTGACGCAGGTCACACACCGGGTCCGGCACCCGGGCGGAGATCTCCGCCATGCTGTCCCCAGACAACGACGTACCGAGCGGTACGTCAGTGCCGCGACACCGGAGGGGATGCCCCATGACCGACACCGTGCTCTACGAGGTGAGCGACGGACTCGCGACGATCACGTTGAACCGCCCCGAGGCGATGAACGCGCTGAACATCGCGACCAAGGTCGCCCTCCGGGACGCGGCGCGGGCCGCGGCCGACGACGCCGCCGTACGGGCCGTACTGCTGACCGCGGCCGGGGACCGGGCGTTCTGCGTGGGCCAGGACCTCAAGGAGCACATCGGGCTGCTGGCCGCCGACCGGGAGACGGGGTCGGGGCAGACGATGAGCACGGTGCGGGAGCACTACAACCCGATCGTGCGGGCCCTGGCCGGCGCGCCCAAGCCGGTGGTCGCCGCCGTGAACGGGGTCGCGGCCGGGGCCGGTCTCGGCTTCGCGCTCGCCGCGGACTACCGGGTGGTGGCCGAGACGGCGTCCTTCAACACATCGTTCGCGGGGGTCGCGCTGACCGCCGACTCCGGGATCTCCTGGACGCTGCCCCGGGTCGTCGGCCCCGGCCGCGCCGCCGACCTGCTGCTCTTCCCGCGCAGCATCAAGGCACCGGAGGCGTACGAGCTGGGCCTCGCCAACCGGGTGGTGCCCGCGGACCGGCTGCGGGCCGAGGCCGAGCAGGTCGCCCGTGCACTCGCCGAGGGGCCGACGGTGGCATACGCAGCGATCAAGGAGGCGGTGGCGTACGGGCTCACCCACTCCCTCGACGAGACGCTGGACAAGGAGGACAAGCTGCAGACCCGGGCGGGCCGGTCCGAGGACCACGCCATCGCCGTGCGGGCGTTCGTGGACAAGGAGAAGCCGAAGTACCTGGGCCGCTAGGCGCTCCGCTGGAAGGGCGGGGACGGCTCATCGGCCGGCTGCGACTGCGGCTGCGTAGTGGCTGGCCCCGCCCGCGCGGCGGACCCGCATACCGATACAGCCCCACGCCCCACGGGCCGCTGTCGAACCGCGGGCGCTCCGCCGGAAAGGCCGAGGTGCGGCGTCGGTCGACTGCGGCGCCATCATGGCCAGTCCCGCCCGCAGCGGCGAAGCCGGAGATCGATACAGCCCCACGCCCCACGGGGCCCTGTCGAACCGCGGGCGCTCCGCCGGAAAGGGCGAGGTGCGGCGTCGGTCGGCGGCGGCGCCATCATGGCCGGTCACGCCCGCAGCGGCGGAGCCGGAGATCGATTCAGGCGCGCGTCCTTCGGGGCGCGGGCGGGTCGTTGCGGGCTTGGTTCGGGGTGCTCAGACGGCGGCGGTGCGGCTGATGCACTGCTCCAGGTGGTCGTCGACCAGGCCGCACGCCTGCATCAGTGCGTACGCCGTTGTGGGGCCGATGAAGCGCAGGCCGCGTTTCTTCAGGTCCTTCGACAGGGCCGTCGACTCGGGGCTGGCCGGAGGGACGTCGGAGAGGGTCTTCGGGGTCGGGCGGGCGGCCGCATCCGGGGCGTACGACCAGATCAGGGCGTCCAGCTCACCCGGCGACCAGTCGGCGAGCACGCGTGCGTTGGCGAGAGTCGCGTCGATCTTGGCGCGGTTGCGGATGATGCCGGGGTCGGCGAGGAGGCGTTCGCGGTCCTCATCGGTGAAGGCCGCGACCTTCTGGATCCTGAAATCGGCGAAGGCGGCCCGGAAACCCGGGCGGCGGCGCAGGATGGTGATCCAGGACAGTCCGGACTGGAACGCCTCCAGGCTGAGCCGCTCGTACAGGGCGTCGTCGCCGTGGACCGGGCGGCCCCACTCCTCGTCGTGATACGTCACGTAGTCCTCGGTGGACAGGGCCCAGGGGCAGCGCAGCGCGCCGTCGGGCCCGGCCAGGACGGTGCCGTCGGTCACCGCTGGTCCTCCGGATGTGCGGGCTTGTCCAGCCGGACGTGCGCGGTGGCCTGGGCGCCGGCCAGGGCGGACTCCAGGCCGGCGATGCGGGCGTCCCGCTCCGCGAGTTCGGCGGCGACGCGGCTGAGGGCGTCGTCCACGTCCGCCATGCGGTAGCCGCGGGCGGACAGCGGGAAGCGCAGTCGCTCCACGTCCGCGCGGCCCACCGGGCGGTCCGGGGGCAGCGGGTCGTGCAGCCGCTCCGGCGCCGCCTCCGGCAGCGGGCCGCTCTCGCCGCCGCCCACCACGGCGAGCGTCACCGCGGCGACCACCACGGCGAGCGCGACGACCAGGAACAAGAACATAACCATCGCCGGCTCCCCAGGCTCGGTGTGCTCGGTGCACCCGATGTGCTCGGTGTCGAAAGTGTCAGGGTCCGATCGTGCCATGCGAGTCTGACAGTTAGGGTCACAGGCGGCTGTGCAGCGGGATGTACCGGGGATGGATGAGGAGAGGTCACAGGGGATGCTCAGGCTGGGCACGCGGGAATTCGGGCCGCATGAACCGGTGATCATGGCGATCGTGAACCGGACCCCGGACTCCTTCTACGACCAGGGGGCCACGTTCGGTGACGAGCCGGCGCTCGCACGCGTCGAGCAGGCGGTGGCCGAGGGCGCGGCGATCATCGACGTCGGCGGGGTCAAGGCGGGGCCCGGGCAGGAGGTCACCGCGGAGGAGGAGGCGCGGCGGACCGTGGGCTTCGTGGCGGAGGTACGGCGCCGGCATCCTGACGTGGTCATCAGTGTGGACACCTGGCGGGCCGAGGTCGGGGAGGCCGTGTGCGAGGCCGGGGCCGATCTGCTGAACGACGCGTGGGGCGGGGTTGATCCGCGGCTGGCGGAGGTCGCCGCGCGGCACCGGGTGGGGCTGGTGTGCACGCACGCCGGCGGGGCGCGGCCCCGGACCCGGCCGCACCGGGTGACGTACGACGATGTCATGGCCGACATCCTGCGGGTGACCGTGGGGCTGGCCGAGCGGGCGGTGGCGCTGGGGGTGCCCAGGGAGTCGGTGCTGATCGATCCGGGACACGACTTCGGGAAGAACACGCGGCACAGTCTTGAGGCGACGCGGCGGCTGGACGAGATGGTGGCCACCGGGTGGCCGGTGCTGGTGTCGCTGTCCAACAAGGACTTCGTCGGGGAGACGCTGGACCGGCCGGTGAAGGAACGGGTGCTGGGTACGTTGGCGACGACCGCGGTGTCCGCGTGGCTGGGGGCACGGGTGTACCGGGTGCACGAGGTGGCCGAGACCCGGCAGGTGCTGGACATGGTGGGGTCCATCGCGGGCCACCGCCCGCCCGCGGTGGCCCGGAGGGGCCTGGCCTGACCCGCCGCCGCTGACCGACGCGGGCGGGCCCCTGCCGGGAGGCTGAGCGGGCCCTCAGATGGTCGGCTGGCTCGGGGCGATCGCCCCGCACCGGCAGGCGCGCCGGCCCCACGGCAAGACGAACGGGCCTCTCGGACGGGCGCCATGTCTTGTGAGGCGTCATACGCGGCCGTCAGCCATGCCTGTGGTGCGTCACGCTCGGCTGGGTTTCGGGTCAGGTCGGTCGTCATGGCTGCTGGGGCGTCGTGGTTTTTGGTGGGACGCCGGGTGTGGCGGTCAGCCGACCGCAACGTGCCGACCACACACGACCCCCGCCCAGCACATCCGTCAGCCGGACACGACGCCCCCGCCCAGTCCCGACGCCCAATCGCGCACCACGCGCCGCCAGGCGGGACCGGCGGCCGCGCATGCCACCTGGCCCGGCAGGGCTCCCGGCCCGGCATCGAGCCCCGTAGGGCCTGGCTGACGGACGGGCACGGCGCACGGCTCGGCGTAGCGTTCGGTCGGGGGCGTTCGCTCCCGGCACGGCTCGACCGGCGGAGCCTTGGGGTGTGGGGTCAGCGGGCTGCTTCCTTGGAGACCAGGGCCACCGCTTCCTCCACGTCGTCCGTGACGTGGAACAGGAGCAGGTCCTTTTCCGCTGCCTTGCCCTGGGCCACCAGGGTGTTCTCCAGCCAGGAGACCAGGCCGCCCCAGTACGCGCTGCCGAACAGGACGATGGGGAAGCGGGTGACCTTCTGGGTCTGGACGAGGGTCAGGGCCTCGAAGAGTTCGTCGAGGGTGCCGAGGCCGCCGGGCAGGACCACGAAGCCCTGGGCGTACTTGACGAACATCATCTTGCGGACGAAGAAGTAGCGGAAGTTCAGGCCGATGTCGACGTAGGGGTTCAGCCCCTGCTCGAAGGGCAGTTCGATGCCGAGGCCCACGGAGACACCGCCCGCCTCGCAGGCGCCCTTGTTGGCCGCCTCCATGGCGCCCGGCCCGCCGCCCGTGATCACCGCCCAGCCGGCCTGCACCAGCCCCCGCCCGAGCCGCACGCCGGCGTCGTACTCGGGCGACTCGGCCGCCGTACGCGCCGAGCCGAACACGCTGATGGCGGGCGGTAGTTCGGCCAGGGTGCCGAAGCCCTCGATGAACTCGGACTGGATCCGCAGCACCCGCCAGGGGTCGGTGTGCACCCAGTCCGAGGGGCCGCCCGCGTCCAGCAGGCGCTGGTCCGTGGTGCTCGCCGTGACCTGGCCGCGGCGGCGGAGGACCGGCCCGAGGCGCTGCTCCTCCGGCGGCTTCTTCGTGCCCTCCGGGTTCCCAGTGGCCATGTGCGCTCCCTACAGATTGCGGACTTTCCGCCTCAGCGTAGATCGCCGCGGGTTACACGCGGGGGACCTGCGCATGTCCGCCGTCGAGCGCCGCGCCCTCACCCCGGCCGTCCGACCCGGCCATGGCGTCGGTCATACCGTCGGTCATGCCGCGGTCATGCCGTCAGCCACGCCCGCAGACGGGCCTCCCCCGCCAGAATCTTCCTGGTTTCCACCCGTTCATCCCTCTTATGAGCCAAGTGTGGGTTTCCGGGGCCGTAGTTGACCGCGGGGATGCCCAGCGCCGAGAACCGCGACACGTCCGTCCAGCCGTACTTGGGCCGCGGCTCGCCGCCCACCGCCTCGATGAAGGCCGCCGCCGCGGGGTGGGACAGCCCCGGAAGCGCGCCCCCGCTGTGGTCGTCGACCACGAACTCCGCCACGCCGCAGTCCGCGAAGACCTCCCGGACGTGCGCGAGCGCCTCCTGTTCCGTGCGGTCGGGCGCGTAGCGGAAGTTCACGGTGACGACGCACTCGTCGGGGATGACGTTGCCCGCCACGCCGCCGCCGATGCCCACCGCGTTCAGGCCCTCGCGATACTCCAGACCGTCGATCACCGGGCGGCGCGGCTCGTAGGACGCGAGCCGGGCCAGGATCGGGGCCGCCGCGTGGATCGCGTTGGCGCCCATCCAGGCGCGCGCCGAGTGGGCCCGCTCGCCCGCCGTCCTGAGCAGCACGCGCAGGGTGCCCTGGCAGCCGCCCTCGACCTCGCCGTCGGAGGGCTCCAGCAGCACCGCGAAGTCGCCCCGCAGCCACTCCGGGTGGGCCTCGGCCACATGCTTGAGGCCGTTGAGGTCGGCCTGGACCTCCTCGTTGTCGTAGAAGACGAACGTCAGGTCGCGGTTGGGGGCCGGGACGGTGGCCGCGATGCGCAACTGCACGGCGACGCCCGACTTCATGTCGCAGGTGCCGCAGCCCCACAGGACGCCGTCGGCGTCGAGCCGGGAGGGCACGTTGCCGGCGATCGGGACCGTGTCGATGTGGCCGGCCAGGATCACCCGCTCCGGGCGGCCCAGATCCGTCCGGGCGACCACGTTGTTGCCGTACCGGTCCACCGTCAGGTGCGGCAGGGCGCGCAGGGCGGCCTCGATCGCGTCCGCGAGCGGCTTCTCCGTGCCGCTCTCCGAGGGGAAGTCGACGAGTTGCGCGGTGAGCGCGGCGGCGTCCAGCGTGAGGTCAAGCGAGGTGTCGGCCATGCTCTCGACCCTAACGCGCCGCCACGCGCGGGATGGCGCGCACCGGCACGCCGCATCCGGCACCCGGGCCTCGGTGACCTCCAGTACCTTGTACGCGTGCCAGAGCCGACCCCTCCTTCTCCCAAGCGTCGCGGCCGCCTCTTCCGCTTCGGCGCGGCCCTCGTCGTCCTGTGCGCGCTCGCGGGCTATCTCGTCGTGCAGTACGTCACCGGTGGTACGCGGACTCCGGCCTGCAAGGTGGTCGCGACCGGCAACGACCGTACGTCGTACCGGTTCACGCCCGAGCAGGCGGTGAACGCGGCGACGATCACCGCCGTCGGCACGGGGCGCGGTGTGTCCGAGCGGGCCGTGGCCATCGCGCTGGCGACCGCGCTCCAGGAGTCCGGGCTGCGCAACCTGCGGCACGGCGACCGGGACTCGCTCGGGCTGTTCCAGCAGCGTCCGTCGCAGGGCTGGGGCACCGACAAACAGATCCTGGACCCGGCCTACGCGGCGGGCATTTTCTACGACCACCTGGTCAAGGTGCGCGACTACGAACGGCTCCCGCTCACCGTGGCCGCACAGCGCGTGCAGCGCAGCGGCTACCCGGAGGCGTACGCCAAGCACGAGCCGGACGCCACGCTGCTGGCCGCGGCCCTGACCGGACAGTCGGCGGCCACGCTGACCTGCCAGGGGCGCCCCGCGGCCGGCGTGGGGGCGACGGCCCTGGCCACGGGCGCCGACGCGGTACGTGCGGCGCTGGTACGGGACTTCGGCCCGCGGGACACCCTGGAGGAGGCCGGCGCGGAGGTGGGCGGCTCCAAGCGGCCGTCGCCGGCGCCGACGGTGACCGCCAGCGCGAAGGGCAGGACGGTGACCGTGCCGGTGCCGGAGGGCGCCAGGACCGACGCGGCGGGCCGTACCGAGGTGGAGCGGGGCTGGCAGCTCGCGCACTGGGCGGTGGCCAACTCCTCGGCCCTGCACATCCAGCGGGTGTCGTACGCCGGGCGCGAGTGGTCCGCCGGAAGCACGGACAGCCAGTGGCGTCCGGTCGCCACGCAGGGCGCCGCGGGCGCGGAGCGGGCCGCGGGTTCCGTGCGGATCGTGACCGGGCAGTAGTACAGCGGCTCACTCTCAGGGGTTAGCCGACGCGGCTCGAAGTGGACGGCGCGCCGGTGGTCGCGCGGTCACCCCCGCGATCGGGAAAACCCTTGGGAACGCGGGGATGCAAGGGTTCTGCGGGCGCCCCGAAGGAGCGCCCTTTGCCCGTTTTTATCCACACCCGATAATGCGATGCGTCATCAATTCTTTACCTGCGGGCGCCGCAACCTTCGCGGGCTTCGAGCGGTAGTCACTGCGTCCGCGCCCGGACGACCAGCAGCGTTCGGTCAACTGCCGGGTGCGGTCGGATACTTCACAGTTCTCCCGTCGAATGGAGCATCATGTCCCTCCCCCTGACCCGCCGGATCGCCCGTACCGCGCTGCTCGTCGCAGCGGGAGCGGCAGCCGGGGTCGGTGTGGCCGGCTCCGCCAGCGCTGCGCCGAGCCTCCCGGCCACCCCGAACCTCGGCGGGTTGACCGCCCTGGACGGGGCGAGCGTCGGCAACACCGTCGACGGCGCGGCCCGGCACGTCACCGGGGTCGCCGGCGACACGGGCGGCAAGGCCGTCGAGAAGGCGGTGCCGGCCGCGGGCAAGACCGGTGGCAAGACCGTGAAGAAGGCGGCGGGCGACGCGGCCGGCACCGCCAGGGGCGTCGTCGGCGAGACGGCCCGGTCGGCCACGCGGGGCGGGCTGCCGACGGACGGCCTCGCCAAGGGCGGGCTGCCGACGTCCCAGCTGCCGGCCTCCCAGCTGCCGGTGCAGGGGCTGCCGCTGGGCGGCTGAGGCCGGCGGTGGCCGAGGCCACCGACCGAGCGGTGCCGGGGTCCAGGACGCCTCCTGGGCCCCGTCGCCGTGTCCGACGGCACGCGGCCACCGGCGGTCAGTGGGACAGCCCGCGGCGGGCCGACAGCCCGTGTCCGTCCGGCAGCCCTGTCGGCCCGACAGCCGTGCCGGTCCGGCAGCCGCGTCCGTCCGACAGCCGCAGCCGTGTCTGTGCACGTGTCCGTCCGGCAGCCGTGTCTGTGCACGCGTCCGTCCGGCAGCCACGTCCGTCCGTGTGTCCGTCCGGCGGCCCTGTCAGTCGGACAGTCGGCGTACGGCCGTCGTGATTCTCTCGTCCGTGGCCGTCAGCGCGACGCGTACGAACGTCTCGCCCGCCGCGCCGTAGAAGTCGCCCGGTGCGACCAGGATGCCCCGGTCGGCGAGATGGGCGACCGTGTCCCAGCAGGACTCGTCGCGGGTGGCCCACAGATACAGGCTCGCCTCGCTGTGCTCGATGCGGAAGCCGTGGGCGAGCAGTGCCTCGCGCAGGACCGTGCGGCGGGCGGCGTAGCGTTCGCGCTGCTCGCGGACGTGCGTGTCGTCGCCCAGGGCCGCCACCACCGCCGCCTGTGTCGGCGCGGAGGTCATCATGCCGCCGTGCTTGCGGATCTCCAGCAGGGGGCCGAGGACGGCCGGGTCACCGGCCAGGAAGGCGGCCCGGTAGCCGGCCAGATTGGAGCGCTTGGAGAGGGAGTGGACGGCGACGATCCCGTCGAACGAGCCGCCGTTGACGTCCGGGTGGAGCACCGAGACCGGGTCGGCCTCCCAGCCCAGTTCGAGGTAGCACTCGTCGGAGAAGACCAGCACGCCGTGCGCGCGGGCCCAGGCCACGATGCGGGTCAGCTCCTCCTTGGCCAGCACCCGGCCCGTCGGGTTCGACGGGGAGTTCAGCCACAGCAGCCTCAGGTTCGCGGGGTCCAGGTCCGTCGGGTCGTCGTAGACCACGTGGTCGGCCCGGGCCAGGCGGGCACCCACCTCGTACGTGGGGTAGGCGAGGCGCGGGAGGGCCACCTTGTCGCCGGGGCCGAGGCCCAGCTGGGTGGGGAGCCAGGCGACCAGTTCCTTGGAGCCGACGACAGGCAGGACATGACGGTGGGTGACGTCGCGGGCACCGAGCCGACGTGCCACCCAGCCGGTGATCGCGTCACGGAGTTCGGGGGTGCCCCAGACGGTCGGGTAGCCCGGCGAGTCGGCCGCGGCGATCAACGCCTTCTGGATCAGCTCGGGGACCGGGTCGACCGGGGTGCCGACGGACAGGTCGACGATGCCGTCGGGGTGCGCGGCGGCCGTCTTCTTGTACGGCTCCAGCTTGTCCCAGGGGAAGTCGGGAAGGCGGTCGGAGACTGCGGACACGGTGGGGTGGCTCACTTTCGTCGGTACGGCAAACGCCTCGGTCCCGCGCGGCGGCGATCGGGGCGACCGGACCGTGCGGGACCGAGGCGGCGCCGGGGCCCCGGTTGCCGGGAACCGGGGTGGCGGGCCGTCGTGCGGGTTACTCGGCCTGCGGCGGCAGCGCCGCGATGAAGGGGTGGTCGCGCTCGATCAGGCCCAGCTTGCTGGCGCCGCCGGGGGAGCCGAGTTCGTCGAAGAACTCGACGTTCGCCTTGTAGTAGTCCTTCCACTCCTCCGGAGTGTCGTCCTCGTAGAAGATCGCCTCGACCGGGCAGACCGGCTCACAGGCACCACAGTCGACGCATTCGTCCGGGTGGATGTACAAGGACCGCTGGCCCTCGTAGATGCAGTCGACCGGGCACTCCTCGATGCACGCCTTGTCCTTGACGTCGACACAAGGCTGCGCGATGACGTAGGTCACGCTGTCGTTCCTCCTCGATAGGGCGCTGGCGGGCCTCCTCAGGCTCCGCCGCCTGGCGCGCGGGAGCGCGGCGTCGTCGATGCCCGCACCTAGTATCTCCGTTCTTGGGCATGATCCGAACAGGAGGGGTGAACCGACCTGTGGAAATCTCTGCCGCTGGACGACTTGAGGTCCGTATCACTGCTGCTGACGTGGGTAAACGGGTCTCCGTGCGGCGCCTTTGCGATCCCGGAAGTCCCACGGCGAAGTTCACCGACACGGTGGGTGTTCTCACATCCTGGGACGACGGTGTGCTGCTGATCACACGGAAGGACGGGCAGAGCGTCCGGATTCCGGAGTCCGCGCTGGTCGCGGGCAAGACGGTGCCCGCAGCCCCGGCGCGTCGCCGGGGTCCCGCCGCCACCTACGAGGAACTCGCGCGGGTGTCCGCGCGGGCCTGGCAGCCGATCGAGAGCGAACGGCTCGGCGGGTGGGAACTGCGCGCTGCGGCCCAGGGCACGCCGCGCGCAGCGCATCCTCGGGGGGCGGTGGCCGGGCGACGGGTGGGATTCACCAGGCGGGCCAACAGCGTGCTGCCGCTCGGCGACCCGGGGCTTCCGCTCGACGCGGCACTGCGGGCCGTACGACGCTGGTACGGCGAGCGCGGGCTGCCCGCGTACGTACAGACCGCGACCGGCGCCGCGGGCACACAGGAGCTGCTGTGCGCGGAGCTGGAACGGCGCGGCTGGCGGCGCGAGGTGACCTCCGAGCTGTGGATCGGGGCGCTCGCACCGGTCGCGGACCGGGCCGAGGGCGACGAGGTCGTGCTGTCCAGGACCGCGGATGCGACATGGCTGAGCAGATACCAGCGCAAGGGGGTGAGCGAGGTGGCCCTGCGGGTGCTGGGCAGCGGGCCTTCGGTGTGGTTCGCGACCGTGCCCGGTGCGGGCGGGGGCGCCCCTGCCGCGATCGGCCGGTGCGTCGTGGACGGGCGGTGGGCCGGGTTCGCCGCCGTCGAGGTGGATCCGGAGCAGCGCCGGCGGGGGCTGGCCACGGCCGTGATGGCCGCGCTGGCCCGGCGGGCCCTCGACGAGGGCGCCTCGGCCGCCTGGCTCCAGGTCGAGGCGGACAACGCGGGGGCGCGGGCGCTGTACACCGGTCTCGGCTTCGCCGCGCACCACGCCTACCACCACTACCGGGAGCCGGATGACACCGGCGACGCCGACCTGCGGCGCGGACCGTCGTGACCGGGCACGGGCCTGCCGGGCGTCCCCCCTATCCCCCGTCCCCGGAGCGCTCCGCCGAGGTGCGACGCCGGTTCGCCGCGGAGGCGCGCTGCGAGCGGCCCGACCTGTCGCTGCTGTGTCTGCTGCTCGGCGCGGTGGCCGACGGGGCGCTGGACGAGGCGGGCATGGATGCCGCGCAGCTGGAACTCGACCGGCTCGCCGGGCAGCTGCCGTACGGTCCGGGCGGGCCGCCGGCCTGGGCCGCGGCGCTGCACCAGCTGCTCGGGGTGCGGTACGAGTTCCGCGGCTCCCGGGCCGAGTACCGGCGGCTGGAGGCGTCGCTTCTGCACGCGGTGCTGCGGCGGCGGCACGGGCTGCCGATCCTGCTGTCGGTGATCTGGATGGAGGTGGCCCGGCGGGCTGGGGCGCATGTGTACGGGGTGGCGTTGCCCGGGCACTTCGTGGTGGGGTTCGGCGCGGCCGGCGAACAGGTGCTGGCCGACCCGTTCGACGGTGGCCGGGTGCTCACCGGGACGGACGCGGAGTTGCTGGTCGCCGGGGCGACGGGGGCTCCGCTGGAGCCGTCCATGCTGGTGCCCGCGGCGCCTCTCGATGTCGTCGTGCGGATCCTGAACAACATCCGGGCGTGGGCGGCGGCGCGGCCGGAGCGGTCGGATGTGGCGCTGTGGGCCGTGGAGCTGTCCCTGCTGCTGCCGTCGCATCCGGCGCGGCTGCGCTATGAGCGGGCGCAACTGCTTGTTCAGCGGGGGGAGTTCGTCGCCGGGGCGGCGGAGCTGGATGCGTATGCGGAGGTGCTGGCCGCGGCGGATGAGTCGGGGGCGCGGCGGGTACGGCGTCAGGCGAATGCGGCGCGGGCGCTGTTGAACTAGGCGGGGTTGGGGTTTGGGCGGCGGGCTTGTGCGGGTGGGTTGTGGCCGGTTGCGCCGTTCCCCGCGCCCCTATCGAGGCCGCGTCCGTCCGTCGTCGGGTGCGGGTCCGTTGTGGTTCTTCGCGCCGTTCCCCGCGCCCCTATCGAGGTCGCAGCCGTCCGTCGTCGGGTGCAGGCCCGTTGTGGTTCTTCGCGCCGTTCCCCGCGCCCCTATCGAGGTCGCGCCCGTCCGTCGTCGGGTGTGGGTGCGTTGTGGTTTGTTGCTCCGTTCCCCGTGCCCTTATCGGGGCCACGCTCGTCGGCGTTCGCGGTGGTTCTGGCGGGGTGGTTATAGCCAGCCCTTTTTTTGGGCTATGTGGGCTGCTTCTGTTCTGTTGCGGGCCGTCAGTTTTTGGATGGCTGTGGAGAGGTAGTTGCGGACCGTGCCCTGGGAGAGGTGCAGGGCCTTGGCCAGTTCCGCGTTGGTGGAGCCGTCGGCGGCGGCGCGCAGGATCTCGCGTTCGCGGTCGGTGAGCGGGTTGGCACCTTCGGCGAGGGCCGCGGCGGCGAGCGTGGGGTCGATGACCCGCTCCCCGGCCAGCACCTTGCGTACCGCCTCGGCGAGCTGCGCGGCGGGCGCGTCCTTGACCAGGAACGCGTCGGCGCCCGCTTCCATCGCGCCGCGCAGATAGCCGGGGCGGCCGAAGGTGGTGAGGACGACCAGCTTCACCCCGGGCAGCTCCCGGCGTACCTGGGCCGCGGCCTCGATGCCGGTGCAGCCGGGCATCTCGATGTCGAGCAGGGCGACGTCCACGCCGTGCTCGCGCGCCGCGTCCAGCACCTCGTCCCCGCGCGCGACCTGGGCGACGACCTCGATGTCGTCCTCCAGGCCGAGCAGTGCGGCCAGCGCCTCGCGGACCATCGACTGGTCCTCGGCGAGGAGGACCTTGATCGTGCTGCTCATGCCGGGGATCCTATGCCGCGCCGCCCGCCAAGGGCACGCGGGCGACCAGGCGGAAGCCGTGCTTGACGCGGCCCGCCTCCAGGGTGCCGCCGGCCTTCTCCAGTCGTTCGGTCAGACCGGTCAGGCCGTTGCCGGGACCCATACCGGAGCCGCCCGCGCCGTTGTCCTCGACGCAGAGTTCCAGGACCGGGCCGTCCAGGGTCTGCCGGCGCAGCACCCGCACCGCGCACCGCTGGGCGCCGCTGTGCCGTACGACGTTGGTGACCGCCTCGCGCAGCGACCAGGCCAGCGCGGACTCGGCGTCCTCGGGCACCCCGGCGAGATCCGGTTCGGCCGGCATCTGGGCGGTGACCCCGGCGGCGGTCAGGGCGACCTGGGCGCCGGCCAGCTCGGCGGCGAGCCGGGGGCGCCGGTAGCCGGTGACCGCCTCCCGGACGTCGACCAGGGCCTGGCGGCTGACCCGCTCGATGTCGGCGACCTGCTGGGCCGCCCTGTCGGGGTGGGCGGGCAGCATCCGGCCCGCGAGTTCGCTCTTCAGCGTGATCAGCGAGAGGGAGTGGCCGAGCAGGTCGTGCAGGTCGCGGGCGAGCCGCAGCCGCTCCTCGTTGGCGGCGAGCTGGGCGACGGTGGCTCGGGCCTTGCGCAGCTCGATCGTGGTGCGGACCAGCTGGCCCACGCCGCTCATCGCGAACCCGATGAGCAGTTGGAGCAGGAGCAGATCGCGGGCCGTCGCCTCGTCGCCGATGTGCGTACCGACGAGGTACATCACGGCGGCGGACGCCGGGATGGCCCCGTACGCCACGCGCGGCGGCAGCGTCGCCCCGCAGGCCACGGAGAGGTAGACGAACAGGCCGAGCCAGGGGCCGCCCAGGGTGAGGGCCAGCACGGGGGCGAGGACGCCGAGCACCGCGAGCAGCAGGCCGGCGACCCGCGCGGGGCGGGGCCGGCCCACGTTGCGGAAGAGCAGCGTCAGGTAGACGCCGACGAAGGCGACCAGGCCGATCGCCCCGGCCACGGTGCCGCCGGCGCTGTGGCGGCCGCGCAGCAGGTTCTCGACCGGCGACTTGAGGAAGATCAGCCACACCCCGATCCACAGCACCTTGACCGGCAGCTCACGGCGGCCACGCAGGGGCCGTCCGATCGGGACCCGCGCTTGCGTTCCGCTTCCGTCGGCCCTCGCATCCCCTGTCATCGTGCTCACGCCTTCAGCGTGTCCTTCCGGTACAGCCAGGCGGCACCGCCCGTGAACAGCACGAAGAAGACCGCGAGGACGGCGATGTCCTGGGCGTGCGGCGCCTGGCTCTGCTCGATCGCGCGCCCCAGGGCAGCGTACGCGTGCGTGGGCAGCCATTCGGCGATGTCCTGGAGCCATCGCGGGAAGGTCGTGGACGGCATCCACAGGCCGCCCAGGATCGACAGGCCGAAGTAGATGATCATCGTGATCGGGCGGACGGCGTCCCCGGCGGCCAGGTAGCCGAGGGCGACTCCGAGCGCGGCGAAGACCAGGCTCCCGGCCCAGATCGCGCCGGTGAGGGCGAGCCACTGCCAGGCGTCCAGGCGTACGTCCTTCACGGCCGCGGCGACCACGAAGACGATGACGATCGACGGGAGGCTGACGACGGCCGCGCTCGCGGTCTTGGCGAGGACGTAGCCGCGCCCCGGCAGGCTGGTCAGCCGCAGCTGCCGCACCCAGCCGCTCTCGCGTTCCTTGGCGATGCGCTCGCTGTTGCCCATCAGGACGGCGGTCAGGGCGCCGAAGGAGGCCATGGAGACCATCATGTACGTCGGCAGGGTCAGGCGGGTGCCGTCGACCGTGCCGGTGGAGTCGGCGCTGCCCGCGATGAGCAGGAACAGGGCCGAGGGATAGATCACCGAGAAGAACAGGAACTTGCGGTTGCGCAGGGCACGGGTGAGTTCCAGCTTGATCAGGCTGTTCACGACTGCTTGGCCTCCTCGGCCTCCGTGAGGGCGACGAACGCCTGCTCCAGTCCGAGCCCGGCGACTTCGAGATTGCGGGGGTAGAGGCCGAGCCCGTACAGGGCGTGCACGGTGGCGTCGGCGTCGGTGGACCGGATACGGACGGTACGGCCGCTGATGTCGAGCGTGGTCAGGAAGGGCAGGGCGCGCAGGGCGGCCCGGTCGATGTCGCCCGTGAGGTCGAAGGAGATCCGGCGGGCGCCCGCCTTGGCCTTGATCTCGGCGGCGGTGCCGTCGGCGAGCAGCCTGCCGCGGTGCAGCACGAGCACGCGGTCGGCGATCGCGTCGGCCTCTTCCAGGTAGTGGGTGGCGAACAGCACGGTACGGCCCTGGTCGGCCTGCTCCCGCATGGTGGCCCAGAACGCCTGGCGGGCGGAGACGTCCATGCCGGTGGTGGGCTCGTCGAGAACGATCAGGTCGCTGTCGCCTGCGGTGGCGAGGGCGAAGCGGACGCGCTGCGCCTGGCCGCCGGAGAGCTTGTTGACCTTGCGCCCGGCGATCTGGGTGATCCCGGCGCGGGCCAGTACGTCGGCGACCGGGTACGGCCGCGGGTGCAGGGCGCAGCCGAGGGTGACCAGTTCGGCGACGGTCACCTCGTCCATCAGTCCGCCGGACTGCAGCATGGCGCCCATCCGGCCGGCCACGATCGCCTCGCGCGGGCCGGTGCCGAAGACGCGGACGGTGCCGCTGTCGGGGTGCTTGAGGCCGAGCAGCAGGTCGAGGGTGGTCGACTTGCCGGCCCCGTTGGGTCCGAGCAGGGCCACGGTCTCGCCCGGGCGGAGGGTGAGCGAGAGCCCGTCCACGGCCCGCACGTTCCCGTACGCCTTGCTCACCTGGTCGAATCCGGCCGCGGGGGTGGTGGCCGGTGCCGCTGTCGTTGTCATGGCGTTCATGGTGACGGCGCGAGGCCGGGGCACGGCAGTGTCGGCCGTCCCGAGTGCCGGATGACGGATGTCATGTCAGGGGGTGCGCTCCGAGCGCCCCGGCCCACTGCCCGCCCGTCCCCCCGGTGGCGGCGCGGGCCCCGCCGTCGGGCCCTCCGGTGGCGGTGCCGGGCCGGACCGTCTGGCGGGCCGGTGACGTTGCCGGACCGGGCCGTCGGGCGACCCGGCGCCCCTCCCCGCACGCGTCCGCGACGGTGCCCGGCCCGCGCAAGGCCCACCCGGGACCGACCCCGGCGGGCTTGTGCACACGCGCCTGCGATCACGCCCCAGGACCGGCCTACGCGCGCGTGCCCATCCCAGGAACGACCTGTACGCGCGTGTGGGAGCACTCCCCATGACGGGCCTGCACACGCGCGTGGAAGCACGCCCCAGAAAAGACCGGCACACGCGCGTGGAAGCACGCCCCAGAAAAGACCGGCACACGCGCGTGGAAGCACGTCCCAGGAACGATCTGCACGCGCGCGTGGGAGCGCGGACGTCGCGGCTGGTGCCCGGCGGCGGGTGCTACGGACGCCTCGGCCCGCTGCCCGTCCGGGCGGACCGGCGTCAGTTCGGGTTGGTGTCGATGACTCCGATGCGCTCGGCCGGCGTCTTGCCGCGCAGGGCCTTGCGCAGCGCGGCGACGACGTCCTGCGGCTGGACGGCACGCTTCCCGGTCGCGGTCACGATCTGTACACCGTCGTACGTGCTGCCGTACGCCTTCTTGAGCGCCTCAAGGTCGTACGTCTCGACGAGCTTGCCGTCGATGGCCTTGACGCCGAGGATCTTCGGCAGGGACAGCGGGCCGAACGGGATGCTGTGCGCCGGGTCGGTCTGCACCTGGACGATGTCGGACATCGCGGGTTCGGCGAACGCCTTCATCATCCGGTCGACCTCGGCGTTGGAGATCGTCGGCTGCTGGGTCGTGGTGGGCACGGTCACGGGGGACGCCGTGCCGGTCTCCACCAGGGTGCGGTAGGCCTGTTCGACGGCCTGCACGGACCGGCCGGCATCGACGCCCTTGCCCGCCTTGCCGTAGACGGCGACGGCCTTGCCGGACTCGAACTTGATCGTGCCCTCGGTGACGGATCCGGAGTCGCCGCCGGCCTCCTTCAGGGCTGCCTGGAGCTTCTCCTCGTCGACCGGCATGTCCGGTTGGACCTCGCGCTTCTGGCCGAACAGGGAGCCGACCACGGACACCGGGTTGTAGTCGCTGCGCGCGGCCGTGCTCACCGTGGTCTGGAAGTCGAACTGGAGGCCCGCCCTGTCGGGTGCCAGCGAGACGGTCTTGCCGCCCACCGACAGCTTCAGCGGCTTGCCGACCCGGCTGCCGAACGCGTCGTCGAGCTTCTTGACGGCGTCGTCGCGGGTGCCGCCGCCGATGTCGACGCCGAGCACGGTGGTGCCCTTGGGGACGTCGGAGTGGTTCATCAGCAGCCCGGCGCCGTAGACGCCGGCGCCGAGGAAGACGACGACACCGCCGAGCAGCACCAGTTTGCTGCGGCCCTTCTTCTTCGGCTTGGCCTTCGGCACGTTCTGCGCGACCGGTTCGGGCAGCTTCGGGGCGGTGCGCGGCACCGGTCCCTCGGCGTGCGGGCCCGGCGTGAACGCGACCTCGGGGCCGGGCGGGACGACCGGCATGCCGCTGGTGACGGTGTGTCCGGAGACGTTGTCGGGCGGGACGCCGTAACCGGGCTCGGCCGGTTCCGGGACCTGCTTCTGCGGGGTGAGGATCGCGGTGTCGTCGCTCAGCCCGCCGCCGGGTCCATGGTGCGTACCGGGTCCGCCGGGGCCGGGGTGGCTGCCGGGGTTCGGGCCGTCGAAGGGCTCGCCCGCGGCCAGGGCGTGGTCACCGCGGACGGCCGGGCCCGCGGCGGTGGCCGGCAGCATCGGCGCGTCCCCGGTGACCGGTCCGCTGGTCGGTCCCGCGGGTCCGCCGCGGCCGGGGAGGCCCCCGGGGCCGCCGGGTCCGCCCTGACCGCCATGGCCATGGGTGCCGCCATGGCCATGGGTGCCGCCGTGGCCCTGGGTGCCGCCGTGGCCCTGGGTGCCGTCCTGGCCGCCCGCACCGGGCCCGTCGCCGTCGTGCCCGTTCTCCGAGAAGTACGGCAGGTCGTCGCGGCGCGAGTCGCCCGCGCCGTCCGGGCCGGGCCGCCGGCCACCGCCCAGGGGGCCCGCGGCGAGCGCCTCGGTCACGTCGAAGGAGCCGGTGCCGCCGCCGTGTCCGGGGGCGACGGGTCCGCCGGTGGCGCCGGGCAGCCCACCACCGTTGGTGCCGCCACCGCCGGGCCTGGCCCCGCCGGACACGCTCATCGCGCCGACGATCCCGCTGGGCCGGCCGCCACCGGGCCGTGCCGCCCCGGGCGCGCCCGGGACCGCGGCGCCGCCGGCCGCCGAAGCGCCGGGCGCCGGGGCCCCGTTGGCGTCGACGCCGCCCGGACCGCCCTTGGCCGGGCCGGACTTGCGGGGGGCGAACCAGTCGCTCGTCTTCTCCTTCTCGGCGGCCGGGGCTGCGGGTTCCGCCGGGGCCTGGCCTTGGCCGGTGGGCGGCTGGGCGGGAGCCGGCCGCGCGTCGGCGCCCTCCTCGGGACTCTCCGCGTCCGCGACGGGCGTGCGCATGACGACCGGCGGGATGGGCCGCGATCCGGGGATGTTGATCCGGATCCGGGTCGTCAGCGTGGTCTCGGTCTTACGCTCCTCCGGCTGCGCGGCCGAACGGCCCGCGCCCGCGTCGCCGTCGGCTGCCATGGGGGTCCCGTACGGCGGCGTCCCCGACGGGTATGCGGCTCCGCCGCGCCCGCTGGGCCCGGAGGACGGAGTGTCAGTTTCACGACTCAAGGCAGGTTCTCCCGGTTGGCTCCACCGCCCATGACGACCTCAGTGTGGGGGTCCCCCCGGCACGAGCGCAGTCGAGTGCTTGGGGGAGGCTCGGCGGCGCGCACCACCATACTGTCCGCTTAGGGCGCGTATCCCATGACCACTGGGGAAACCCACACCGGACTCGCACGTGCGTCGCACGGCGAAGTGGTACGTCACTTGCCAAGTCGGACGGCGCCCCCGTTCGGTTGCCGCCCCGGCCCAAGGGTGGCGCAGATCACAGCAACGGCCATCCCGCCGAGCAGATAGAGATACGAGCCGATTCCGGCGCCGAACAGGAAGTCACCTTCCGGGCGGCTGGCGGTGAGCAGCATCACGGCGATGATCCACCCGACGGCGGGCGCGACCGCCCCGGCGCGGGAGCCGGTGGCGCGGGCCCCGCCGAGGAACAGCCCGGCCGCGCCCACCAGCGCGAGCAGCAGCCCGCCCGGGAACCAGCAGCTCTGCACCAGCGCCCCGGCCAGCGCGACCACGGCGCCGAGCAGGAGCAGCCCGGCGCAGGCCGCGATACGCCCGGCGGAGGGCCGGTGCAGCGGCTGGGCGAGCATCGGTCCGTGTCGTTCCCGGCCCGCCCCGCTCATGACGCCTCCTCGGGGGTGAGCCCGGCGAACAGGTCGCTCTCGCGCGCATCCGGCCGCGGGCCCCGCACCAACTCGTAGTACTCGGTGGTGAACAGCGGCTGCGCCAGTTCGTTGGACAGCGCGAACCAGGGTTCGGCGACCTCGATCTGGGTGGCGTGGGCGCGCATCGCGGCGGCCTTGGCCGCGGCGTGCGCGGTGCCGTCGACCGCGGTGGTGATCCGGTCGTCGTCCACCACGCCCGGCAGGTCGTCGACGGAGCCGCCCCGGGCGAAGGGGAGTCCGGGCAGTGCGTCCCGGAGCCGGGCGAAGGCGGTCTCGGCGACGGAGCGCGGGATGCGGTTGACGTAGACCTTGGGGACGCTCCAGCCGGTGTCGGCGGCCAGTTCGACGGCGCGCAGGGCGACGCGGTGGGCCTGGATGTGGTCCGGGTGCCCGTATCCGCCGTTGTCGTCGTAGGTGACGAGGACCTGGGGCCGCAGCTCGCGGACGATGCCGGCGAGCCGACCGGCGGCCTCGTCGAGGTCGGCCTGCCAGAAGCAGTCGGGGTCGTCGTTCTCGGGCAGGCCCATCATCCCGGAGTCGCCGTAGCGGCCGGCGCCGCCGAGCAGCCGGAGATCCGTGACGCCCAGTTCGCCGAGGGCGGCCCGCAACTCGGTCAGCCGATGCGCGCCGAGCGCGGGTCCGGTCAGCTGCCGCAGCCGCGGCGGAATGACCTCGCCCCGCTCCCCCAGGGTGCAGGTGACCAGTGTCACCTGTGCTCCCTGGGCGGCGTACCGGGCCATGGTCGCGCCGTTGTTGATCGACTCGTCGTCCGGGTGCGCGTGCACCAGCAGCAGCCGGCGGGATGGCTGTTCCGTCATGCACCCCACCCTACGCAGCCCCACCGACGGCGCCGGGCCACCTCCCTGCCCGACCGTCGCCCTTAGCCGTACCGAGGCCGGTCAAGCCGAGCCGTGCCCGTCCCGCACTGCCTTCAGCGCCTCTTCGAGGACCGCACTCAGCTCGCGAAGGGCCTCTTGCGCGATGGCCGGATCATCGTGCGCCGGCCCGGGGCCGAGGAACCGGGCAGAGCGGTTTCACGCGGCGGTGGCGACGGAAGGGCGGCAGGCATGGCAGCGTCCTGGTTCCGGGGAGCGGAAGGCACGGTCGCAGCCGTCGCAGTTCTGGAGCGGAGCCCGGACGGCCGGCGGTGCGGCCGAGGCCCGGAACGGCGGCGGGGGTGGCAGCTGGGCGGCGAGGCGATGGGCCAGCAGGGCCGCCGGACGGCGAAGCAGCCCCTCAGGTGGCAGGTCCGCGGTGAGCGCGTGCCGTACGGCGACGGTGCTGACGTCACGCTCCAGCCAGGCGGCCACACCGGGAGCGAGCTGGGCCGTGTCGCGGGCGGAGAGGAGCAGGCGGGGGTCGTCGCGATGGAGGGCGGCGAGAAGATCGGTGGCCGCCTGCATGAGCTTGGGGTGGGGGTGCGAGGGCCGCGGTACGGCGGGCAGGGGCTTGCGGGGTGCCTTCGGTTCCGGTGCCGCCGCCGGTTGCCGTGGCGGCGGGCACACAGGGGATCGGGGCTCCCGGTGTTCCGCCCTCGGCTGGTTGCAGGAGATGGTCCGGGTGACGATACGGCCGCCGGGCACGCGTGCACGCTCGCGGCGCAGGTAGCCGTGGGCCTCCAACTCGCGCAGCGCGGCGGCGATCCGGATCGCGCCCTCCGGGAAACGGGCGGTGAGGGACTTGATGTCGACGCGAGCGCCCTTGGGCAACGACTGGAGGTGACAGCCGAGTCCGATCGCGAGGAGGGACAGCTCCGGGTGCTGGGTGAGGTGGTTGCCGATCACCGCGAAACGCTCGGTGTGGCGGGTGTTGTCGTGGATGAGGCCGCCGCCGGACGAAGAGCCGGTGTGCCGCTTCGGGTGGTTGTTCCCGGCACCAGGGGCCTGGGCGCGCGAGGGCGCGCTAGGGTTCTGCGTATCCATCTGGGAAGTTGTTGCCTTCCTCGGTGGTCAGGCCCTCGCACTGGGATTGCCGTCCCGGCGGGGGCCGTCGCATGTTTGCGGTTGTGTTGGGCCGAGCGTAGGGCAGGCAAGGGGCCCCGAATCCAGTCGGGTTCGCGATGTTCACTCGCGTGAGTGAGATTGAGCGGCGGGCAGGAGGGGTGGGGCTTGGAAGGGTCCTTTTCCTCCGTCGTGGTCCTTGGGAAAGAGAGCGCCCCTGCCACCGGAGCACGGGGGCCCGGGTTCCGGTGACAGGCGAACACGTACGTCGGCGTGTTGCCGGGCATGGGGGCCGCAGCAAGACCAGCTGACGCCCCATACAGGGATCCCGAAGCCGAACAGACACTCTGTCTGAGCGATGGCGTCGTCACGCTCGGAGCCGGGCCTTCAACAGATGCGCGCTCCTTGCGGCCAAGGCGGACATCCGCATGGGCCGAGGTGGTTGCGGTCGGGGGCGGCGGAAGCCGCCTCGGACGGGAGCGTCGGCGGAACGAATGTGGCCACGGCCCGTTCGCCGCCCACGGCCCGGTCGAAGAGATCAGCCAGCCGACGGGCACACCGGCCCGCATGAGAGAGTTGAGGCGGTCGACCTGGGTCGTCCCCTGGACGCGCTTGCCCGTACGAGTGATGAACTCTGGCCAGAAGAAGCCGGTAGGGGCAGAGACGCCCGAAGGTGGGCGAAGCCTTCGGCGGCGCCCGAGGCCGATCAGCGGCGTGGTGTCCCTCCACGCGCCCCCGCCGCAGCCGTTCGCCCGCCCTGGATCCGCCACGCTTGCGGAGCCCGGGGCCACGACGCGGCCGGACAGGGCAGAGGACAGCCGACCGCCGGTCGCGTCAGCGTCCGGCGGTCCGCACCGAGGCGCGCATCAGAACTTGATGCCGCCGATCATGCTGGCCACGTTCGTGGTCAGCTCGCTGATCGTGGGCGCGATGGTGGAGGAGGCGAGATAGAAGCCGAGCAGGACGCAGACGACCGCATGGCCGCCCTTCAGCCCTGACTTCTTGATCAGCAGGAAGACGACGATCGCCAGCAGCACCACCGCCGAAATCGAAAGTGCCACGGCGGCTCACCTCCAAGGATCCCAGGGACGCGGGGGGTTCGGACTATGGGGGGGTGTGGATCGGTTGTAGCTCGGAACAGCAAATCCATGCAGACGCCAGCAGGTTCATACCCACTCAGCGGTAGTGATCATAACTATCCGTGCTCGCGCATCGGTCGGCGCACGGCCGCACAAGGGGGCGCATGGCCAATATGGTCAAGGCATGACGACCGAGCCTGACTCCTTCCCCCGACGGCACGCCCGCACCCAGCGGTTCACCCTCGGCGCGCCGCGCGCGTTCAGCGTGGCGCCCGACGGATCGCGTGTCGCGTTCCTGCGTTCCGAATCCGGTACGGACCGGGCCAACTCCCTGTGGGTGCTCGACACGGAAGACGGCCGGGAGCGCCTTGCGGCCGATCCGCGCGCCCTGCTGGGCGGCGCCGTGGAGCATCTGTCGCCCGAGGAGCGGGCCCGCCGCGAGCGCAGCCGTGAGGGCGGTGCCGGCATCGTCGGCTACGCCACCGACACGGCCGTGGAGTTGGCCTCTTTCGCCTTGTCAGGGCGGCTTTTCACGGCGGAGCTGCGGGCCGGCACGGCGCGGGAACTCCCGGTGCCGGGGCCGGTGATCGACCCCCGTCCCGCCCCTGACGGACGGCATGTCGCCTATGTGGCGCGGGGCGCGCTGCGGGTGGTGGACGCCGCGGGCGAGCATGACCGGGCCCTGGCGGAACCGGAGTCGGACGGGGTCACCTACGGGCTGGCCGAGTTCGTGGCGGCCGAGGAGATGGGGCGGGCGCGGGGCTTTTGGTGGGCGCCGCAGGCAGACCGGCTGCTCGTGGCGCGGGTGGACGACACGCCGGTGCAGCGGTGGTGGATCGCGGACCCCGCCCGGCCGGAGCGTGAGCCACACCACGTCGCCTATCCCGCCGCGGGCACCGCGAACGCGGACGTACGGCTGTTCGTGATCGGTCTGGACGGGTCGCGCACGGAGGTGCTCTGGGACCGGGCGCGCTATCCCTATCTGGCTCGTGTGCACTGGTCAGAGGCGGGTGCGCCGCTGCTCCTCGTGCAGCCGCGTGACCAGCGCAGCCAGCTGTTCCTGGCCGTAGAACCGGAGTCGGGGGCGACCCGGATGGTACACGCGGATGAAGATCCAATTTGGCTTGAACTTTTCCCCGGGGTGCCCTGCTGGAGCCCGTCCGGACAGCTCGTCCGGATCGCCGACGAAGGGGGCGCTCGGGTGCTCGCGGTGGGTGAACGTCCGCTGACCGGAGCCCTGTTGCACATCCGTGCGGTGCTCGACGTGGGCGCCGACGACGTGCTGGTCTCGGCCTCGGCCGGCGAGGAGGCCGACATCGGGGAGTCGGCCGAAATCGGGGAGGTGCATGTCTACCGGGTGAACGAGCTGGGCGTGGAGCGGGTGTCACGGGAGCCCGGGGTGCACACGGCGGTGCGCGCCGGCGGGGTGACGGTGCTGATCTCGGCCGCGCTCGACCGGCCGGGCGCCCGGTGCCAGGTGCTGCGTGACGGAAAACCGCCCGCGACTGTCCTGTCGCACGCAGAAGACCCCGGTTTGTCCCCGCGCGTGACCCTCACCCAGGGGGGCGCACGCCGAATTCCGTGCGCCGTGCTTATGCCGCGGGACTACCCCTCCGACACACTCCTGCCCGTGCTCCTCGACCCCTATGGCGGGCCGCACGGACCGCGCGTGGTCGCCGCGCACAACGCACACCTGACCTCGCAGTGGTTCGCCGACCAGGGTTTCGCGGTGGTCGTCACCGACGGCCGCGGCACCCCCGGCCGCTCACCGGCCTGGGAGAAGGCGGTGCACGGCGACCTCACGGTCACCCTGGACGACCAGATCGAGGCGCTCCAGGACCTCGCCAAGACGCACCCGCTCGATCTGAGCCGGGTGGCGATCCGCGGCTGGTCCTACGGCGGCTGGCTGGCCGCCCTCGCCGTGCTGCGCCGCCCGGACGTCTTCCACGCGGGCATCGCGGGCGCCCCGGTCACCGACTGGCGGCTGTACGACACCCACTACACCGAGCGCTACCTCGGCGACCCGGAGCGGGACGCGCAGGCCTACGCCCGTAGTTCCCTCGTCACCGACGACGGCCTGTCGGCACCGGCCGAACCGCACCGCCCGCTGATGATCGTGCACGGGCTCGCCGACGACAACGTGGTGGTCGCGCACGCGCTGCGGCTGTCCTCCGCGTTGCTGGCCGCGGGCCGCCCGCACGAGGTGCTGCCGCTGTCCGGCGTCACCCATATGACCCCGCAGGAGCAGGTCGCCGAGAATCTGCTGCTGCTTCAGGTGGACTTCCTCAAGCGCTCCCTGGCGCAGCGCGGCACACATCTGTGAACCGCCGTAACACACAGGCAACTTCACGGAAGCGGTACCGATATACGGGCGCGGGACGCTGAGCGGCGTACGGCCGTGCGGGTGCCGTGAAGGGCCGGGGTGCGCCATGTCACCCCGGCCCGTTGCCGTGCTCCTCCTCCGCCGGCACCACCTGCTTCTCCTTTGCGAAGTGACAGGCCGAGTCATGGGCCGCGGGACCCGGGGTGTGCCGGAACTCCTCCGGGACCGCGAGGGCCGGCACCTCCCGCGCGCACCGCTCCTGCGCCTTCCAGCAGCGGGTGCGGAACCGGCAGCCGGAGGGGATGTCCGTCGGCGAGGGCACATCGCCCGTCAGGATGATCCGCTCACGGCGCGCACGGGCCCCCGGGTCGGGCACGGGCACCGCGGACAGCAGCGCCTGGGTGTAGGGGTGCGTCGGGTGTTCGTAGATCTCCGTGTCGGTGCCGCTCTCCACGATCCGCCCGAGGTACATCACACCGACCCGGTCCGCGATGTGCCGCACGATCGACAGGTCGTGCGCGATGAAGACATAACTGAGGTCGAACTCCGACTGAAGCCGCTCCATCAGGTTGATCACCTGTGCCTGCACCGACACATCCAGCGCCGACACCGGCTCGTCGGCGACGATGATCTCGGGGCGCAGCGCCAGTCCGCGCGCGATGCCGATGCGCTGGCGTTGGCCCCCGGAGAACTGGTGCGGATAGCGGCCCGCGTACTCCGGGTCGAGGCCGACGACGTCCAGCAGCTCCCGGACCCGTCCGCGCCGGTCGCCCTTGGGGGCTGCCTCCGGGTGGATCTCGAACGGCTCCCCGATGATGTCGCCCACCGTCATCCGCGGGTTGAGGGAGGTGTACGGGTCCTGGAAGACCATCTGGATGTTGCGCCGTACGGCCTTCAGGGCGCGGCCGGAGAGCCGGGTGATCTCCTGGTCCTTGAACCGGATCGAACCGGCCGTCGGCCGTTCGAGGCTGCACAGCAGCCGCGCGACCGTCGACTTGCCGCAGCCCGACTCGCCGACCAGGCCGAGGGTTTCGCCCCTGGCAAGGGTGAAGTCGACACCGTCGACCGCCTTCACCGCGCCGATCTGCTTCCTGAAGAGGATGCCGCGGGTGAGCGGATAGTGCTTGACCAGCCCGCTGACCGCCAGGATCGGCTCAGCCATCCAGGCACTCCCGCCAGAAGTGACAGGCGCTTTTGCGGTTCTCGTCCACGGTGTACAGCGGGGGTTCGTCCGTCCGGCACACGTTGCGCGCCATCGGACAGCGGGGATGGAAGGCGCAGCCGGGCGGGATGTGCATGAGGTTCGGCGGCAGGCCCTTGATCGCGTACAGCTCCCGGCCCTTGCGGTCCAGGCGCGGGATGGACTCCAGCAGTCCCCGGGTGTAGGGGTGGGCGGGGGCCTTGTAGAGGTCGTGCACCGGAGCCGACTCGACGATCCGGCCCGCGTACATCACGGCGATCCGGTCGGCGACGTCCGCGACCACGCCCAGGTCGTGGGTGATCAGGACGAGTCCCATGGTGTACTCGCGCTGCAACTCCGCGAGCAGGTCCATGACCTGGGCCTGGATCGTGACATCGAGCGCGGTGGTGGGCTCGTCGGCGATCACCAGGGCCGGTTCCAGGGCCAGCGCCATGGCGATCATGATGCGCTGGCGCATACCGCCGGAGAACTGGTGCGGATAGTCGCGCACGCGCTGCGCCGCGCCCGGGATGCGCACCCGGTCCATCAGCTCGACCGCCCTGGTCCGGGCGTCCCTCTTCGACATGCCGCGGTGCACGACGAACATCTCGCCGAGCTGGTCGCCCACGCTGAGCACCGGGTTGAGGGCGGACAGCGCGTCCTGGAAGATCATGGCCAGTTCGGCGCCGCGGATCCTGCGCCGCCCGTCCTCCTTCAGTTGCAGCAGGTCGCGGCCCTGGAAGAGGATCTCTCCGCCGGTGATCCGGCCGGGTGGTGTGTCCAGGATGCCCATCACCGCCTGCGCCGTCACCGACTTGCCGGAGCCCGACTCGCCGAGCACGGCCAGCGTCTCCCCCGCGGCCACCTCGCAGGTGACACCGTCGACGGCCCGGGCGACGCCGTCCCGCGTCCTGAACTCCACGCGCAGATCACGCACTTCGAGCAGCACCCGGCTCACCTCAGCCTCGGGTCGAGGGCGTCGCGCACCGCGTCGCCGAGCATGATGAACGCCAGAACGGTGATCGCCAGGGCGCCGGAGGGCCACAGCAGGGCGTGCGGGGCGTTGCGGATGTACGGGGAGGCGGCGGAGATGTCGATCCCCCAGGACACGCTGGGCGGTTTCAGTCCGACGCCGAGGTACGACAGGGTCGCCTCCAGCGCGATGTAGGTGCCGAGCGCGATGGTCGCCACCACGATCACCGGCGCGACCGCGTTGGGTGCGATGTGCCGCAGCAGGATGCGGGCCGGGGAGGCACCGAGCGCCCGGGCGGCCTGCACATAGTCGTTCTGCCGGGCGGTGATCACCGATCCGCGTGCGATGCGGGAGATCTGCGGCCAGCCCAGCAGCACCATGAACCCGACGACCGGCCAGACCGTGTTGCTGGTCACCACGGAGAGCAGTACCAGACCGCCGAGCACGACCGGGATCGCGAAGAACATGTCGGTGAGGCGGGACAGCACCGCGTCCCACATCCCGCCGAAGAAGCCGGCCAGGCCGCCGAGGACCGAGCCGAGGACGGTCACGCCCAGCGTGGCGCAGACCCCGACCGTGACGGACGCCCGTGCGCCGTACACGGTCCGTGTGTAGACGTCGCAGCCCTGGCCGTCGTAGCCGAAGGGGTGGCCGGGCATGGATCCCTCCTGGGCCTTGGAGAGGTCGCAGGCGAGGGGGTTGCCGGAGGCGATCAGCGAGGGCCACAGGGAGATCAGCACAAGGAAGAGGATCACCAGGCCGGAGCCGACGAAGACCGGGTCGCGGCACAGGTCGTGCCAGGCGTCGGACCACAGGCTGCGCGGCCTGCCCCGGGGGCCGGTGCCCTCGGGCCCGCCGGGCGCCCGCTCCAGGGTGGCCGCCTCGCTGGTCGCGAGGTCCATCGCGCCGCCCATGCCGGCGGCGGAGACCGCACCGTCGGGCTCGTGCCGCTCAGGCATAGCGGATCCTCGGGTCGAGTACGGCGTACAGCAGGTCGACCAGCAGATTGGCGATCAGGAAGACCAGCACGAGGACGGTGACGAAGCCGACCACGGTCTGGGTGTTCTGCCGCACGATCCCCTGGTAGAGCTGGTAGCCGACGCCATGGATGTTGAAGATCCGCTCGGTGACGATCGCGCCGCCCATCAGGGCGCCGATGTCGGCGCCGATGAAGGTGACCACCGGGATCAGGGAGTTGCGCAGCAGGTGCCGGGTGATCACCCGGCGCCACGGCAGTCCCTTGGCGACGGCCGTGCGCACATAGTCGGCGCGCCGGTTCTCCACGAGGGAAGTGCGGGTCAGCCGGGTGACGTAGGCGAGCGAGACGGAGGCCAGGACGAGGCCCGGCACGATCAGCTGGCCGAAGGCGGCCTCCGGCGGGACCGACGGTCTGACCCAGCCCCACTCGACGCCGAGCAGCAGTTGGAGCAGCAGACCGGTGACGAAGGTCGGTACGGAGATGACGACCAGGGTGGCCAGCAGCACGCCCGTGTCGACGGGCCGTCCGCGGCGCAGTCCGGTCAGCACGCCCAGCGCGACGCCGACGACGATCTCGAAGAGGATCGCGACGATCGTCAGCCGGACGGTGACGGGGAACGCCGTCGACATCAGCTCGGTGACCGGCCGGCCGTTGAACGCGGTGCCGAAGTCCCCGGTGAAGACCTTCCCCATGTAGGTCAGGTACTGCTGCCACACCGGCCGGTCGAGGCCGAGGTCCCGTTTCAGCTGGGCGGCCGTCGCCGGGTCGCACTGCCGCTCGCCGCACAGGCCGGCGACGGGGTCGCCCATCACGTTCACCATCAGGAAGATCAGCAGCGTGGCCCCGACGAACACCGGGATCATCTGGAGCAGCCGCCGTACGACATAGCGCCCCATGACGGCTCAGCCGACCTTGATCTCGTTGTAGACGGGGACGCTGAAGGGGTTGAGCGCCACATCGGACAGCCGCTGCGAGTAGCCCGCGCTGCCGTTCTGGTACCAGAGCGGGATGGCGGCCATGTTGTCCCGGACGACCCGCTCGGCCTGCTGGAAGGTGGCGATCGATCTGCGGGTGTCGGTCTCGGCGTTGGCCCGGTCGACGAGCCGGTCGAAGTCCTTGTCGGACCACTTGCCGTCGTTGGAGGAGGCGCCCGTGTAGTAGAGCGGCTGAAGGAAGTTCTGGATGAGCGGGTAGTCCATCTGCCAGCCGGACCGGAACGGGCCCGTCATCCGGTGCCGGCCGATCCGGTCGCGGAAGTCGGCGAAGGTGCCGACCGGGCTGCCGACGCAGACCCTGTCGTTGCCGAGCGCGTTGTTGATGGAGTTGCAGACGGCGTCCACCCACTCGCGGTGCGAACCGGTGTCCGCGTTGTAGGTGATCGTGACCTGGCCGCCGGGGATGCCGCCGCCCTCCTGGACCAGTTTTCTGGCCTGGGCGGGGTCGTGGTCACAGGCCCTGCCGCACAGGCCGGCCTGATGGCCGCCCTCGGCGCCGAGCACGGGCGAGGTCCAGTCGGTGGCCGGGGTGCGGGTGTTCCGGAAGATCGTCTCGGTGATCTGCTTGCGGTTGATCGCCATGGACAGGCCGGTGCGGACCTTCTCCGCGCCGGGCCTGCTCCAGTTCTTGTCGTAGTACGGGAAGGCGAGGGTCTGGATGATGCCGGCGGGGCTGTTGATGTAGCGGCCTTCGAGATCGCTTCTGACGTTCTTGAGCTGCGCGGCCGGTACGTCGTCGACGAGGTCGAGGTTGCCGGCCAACAGGTCGGTGTAGGCGGTGTTGTTGTCCGTGTAGACCGTGAGGTTCACCCCGTCGTTGCGGGCCTTGTCGGCGCCGGGGTAGGCGTCCCACTTCTTCAGGGCCAGCTGGAAGCCCCTGGTGTAGGACTCGATCCGGTAGGGGCCGTTGCCCACGGGTTTGGCCAGCCAGGCCGCGTGGTCGGTGAAGAAGGCCCTGGGCAGCGGGACAAAGGCCGCGTAGCCGAGGGTGTCCGGGAAGCTGGAGAACTGCTGGTTGAGCCGGACCGTGAAGGTGCGGTCGTCGACGACCTTCAGTCCGGAGAGGGTGTCGGCGCTCTGGGCGCCGCGGTCCGGGTGGACCTTGTCGTAGCCGTCGATATAGCCGAAGAAGTAGGCGTTCTTCTGGTTGTTCCTCAGGCTCGCGCCGTAGTTCCAGGCGTCGACGAAGGACCTGGCGGTCACCTTCTCGCCGTTGGAGAAGGTCCAGCCGCCCCTGAGCGTGATCCGGAAGTTCCGCGAGTCCGTGGTGTCGATCTTCTGGGCCAGCATGTCCATGGCGTGGCCGGTCTTCGGGTCGTAGCGCTTCAGGCCCCGGAAGATCAGGTCGAGCACCTTGCCGCCCTGCACCTCGTTGGTGTTCGCGGGCTCCAGCGGGTTCTGCGGATCGCCCCAGGACGCGCTGAACACCGAGCCGCGCGGCGCGCCGGTGCCGCTTTGGCCGCAGGCGGCTGCCGCGAGCACCACCGCGGCCGGCAGGGCGGCCCGCGTGAGGTGTCTGGCTCGGCGCATGGAGTGCCTCCTTAGGACCACGCGGGTATGCACCGTGACGCCCACCCCCGAGCATCGATCGATTGCCCGCTCATATCACCGCAAGAGCTGGATAAAAGGCATGAGGGACACTCGTCGGCGCGACAGTCCACCCGTACGAGGGGTGACGCCTGCCCTTCGATCAGGCGGCGTGTGACACACTGCCGCGGTGGTCGATCGCTCGTTCAAGGATCTTTCGCTCGCCTCGCTGTACGACGCCCTCAACCCATGGGGTCCGGGCGACGACTTCTATCTGGACCTGGTGATGTCCGCCCGCTCGGTGCTCGATGTGGGATGCGGTACGGGCCGGTTGCCGGCGCGGGCCAGACGCGCCGGGCACGACGGCCGGCTCATGGGACTGGATCCGGCCGCCGCGATGCTCGTACAGGCGCGCCGACGCGAGCCCGGCGTCGAATGGGTGCTCGGCGACCTGCGGACCCGGCTGTGGGACGGCGGATTCGACCTGGTCGTGATGACCGGGCACGCCTTCCAGACGCTCGTGGACGACGAGGAGTTGCGGCTGGCGCTGCACGCCGTCAGGGCCGCCCTGGCACCCGGCGGCCGGTTCGTGTTCGAGACCCCGCATCCGGCGGCCCGCGCCTGGACCTGCTGGACCCCGGAGCACATACGCACCGTCGACGCCGCGGACGGCCGGACCGTACGGGTGTGGCGCGAGGTCGACGGGCCGCTCCTCGGCGACCGCGTGCGATTCAGGGAGACGTTCGACGGGGAGGGCTGGGACCGGCCGCGGGTCAGCCGCTCCACCCTGCGCTTCCTCGGCCCCGACGCGCTGACACGGCTCCTCGGCCGGGCGGGACTCGGCGTGGTGGAGCGGTACGGGGACTGGGCGCACGGGCCGTTGACGCAGGACAGCGCCGAGATCATCACCGTCGCGGCGCCCTGACGCTGAGCGCGGCCGGCACGGCGCCAGCGCGCCACCAGGCCCCCTTCACCGGTCTACACCAATGTTTGCTGTATCGAACATCAACTCGCTGTTTCCGCAGGCCAAAGGCGTAGGACACGGGCCGTTGACGCGCGCAGACCGCCGCTGATAGACACACTCATCACCCGCCCGGCGCCACCAGACCAGATCCGGCTGAAGTCCGAACAGGCTGTCCCTGTGCGAGCGATGACGCGAGGTCACGATTCATGAGCACGCAAGACCGGTACGGCAGAAGGCGTTCACTACCGAGAAGCCCGCGATCCCGTGCGGCCCGGCTCGTCGCCGCCGCCGGCGCCCTCGCCGTGACGCTCACCGCGGGCCTCGCCACCCCGCTCGATCCGGCGCCCCGGCGGGCACAGGCAGCCCCGGCCGACAAGGTCCTCACCGTCGCCGTCGCACAGAGCGTCGACTCGCTCAGCCCCTTCCTGGCGGTCCGTCTGGTCAGCACGAGCATCCTGCGGCTGACGTACGAGTATCTGACCGACTACGACCCCGCCGACGCCCACCCGGTCCCCGGTCTGGCCACCAGCTGGGCGCCGTCCGCCGACAAGCTCACCTGGACCTACACGATCCGCTCCGACGCCAAGTGGTCGGACGGACAGCGGGTGACCGCGCAGGACGCGGCCTGGACGTTCAACAAGATGATGACCGACGAGGCGGCCGCCACCGCGAACGGCAGCTTCGTCACCAACTTCCGTGAGGTGACGGCCCCGAGCCCCACCAAGCTGGTCATCGAACTGAAGAAGCCCCAGGCCACGATGACCGCGCTGGACGTGCCGATCGTGCCCCGGCACATCTGGGAGAAGGTCACCGACTTCTCGAAGTTCACCAACGACAAGACCTTCCCCGTCGTCGGCGACGGACCGTTCGTGCTCAGCGACTACCGGCCCGACAGCTATGTGCGGCTGAAGGCCAACAAGACGTTCTGGCGCGGGGCGCCGAAGTTCGACGAGCTGGTCTTCAAGTACTACAAGGACCAGGACGCGGCGGTGGCCGCGCTGCGCAAGGGCGAGGTCTCCTTCGTCGCCGGCTCGCCCTCCCTGACGCCCGCCCAGGCCGCCTCCCTCAAGGGCGAGAAGAACGTCCGCGTCAACGACGCCCCCGGCCGCCGCTTCTACGCCCTCGCCACCAACCCCGGCGCCAGGGCCAAGAACGGCGAGAAGTTCGGTGACGGCGATCCCTCCCTGCTCGACCAGCGGGTGCGCAACGCCCTGTTCATGGCCGTCGACCGCAAGGCCATCGTCGACAAGGTCTTCCAGGGCCACGCGGTCGAGGGCCAGGGCTATGTCCCACCGCGCTTCGCCGGCTACTTCTGGAAGCCGTCCGCGAGCCAGGAGCTGGCCTACGACCCCGCGAAGGCCGCCCAGCTCCTCGACCAGGCCGGCTACAAGAAGAACAGCGACGGCAAGCGCGTCGGCAAGGACGGCAAGCCGCTGAACTACCGCGTGCTGTGCCACGCCACCGACCCGAACGACAAGGCGGTCGGCCAGTACCTCAAGGAGTGGTGGGGCGAGCTGGGCATCGGCATGCGGCTCGACTGCCTCGACAACGTCACCGACCCCTGGCTCGCCGGCAAGTACGACCTCGCCTTCGACGGCTGGTCCGTCAACCCCGACCCGGACTTCGTCCTGTCCATCCACACTTGTGCGGCCCTGCCCGCAGCGCCGAAGGACACCGGGGCCACCGACAACTTCATCTGCGACAAGACGTACGACGACCTGTACGCGCGGCAGCTGGCCGAGTACGACTCCGCCAAGCGGGCCACCCTCGTCAAACAGGCCGAGTCGAGGCTGTACGACCTGGGGTACATGAACGTCATGGCGTACCCGAACGCTGTCGAGGCCTACCGCACCGACCAGATCAAGTCGATCACGACGATGCCCAAGGCCGCCGGCAACATCTACGGCCAGGACGGCTACTGGAGCTGGTGGTCGGCGGTCCCGGCCGACGACTCCGGCTCGTCCGGCGGCGGCGGTTCCACCGGCATCGTCATCGGCGTCGTCGCGGGCGTCGTGGTCCTCGCCGGCGCCGGGCTCCTCCTCGCGAGCCGCCGCCGCGCCACCGCCGACGACCGCGAATAGCCGATGCGTCCGACCCTCGCACCCACGCAGCGGGCGGCCCGCCATGGCCGCTGACACCGCGTCGACGCCGGCCGAGGCCGCCGGTCCGGTTCCCACCGGGCCGGCGGCCCGTGGGCCGCGGGCCCGCTCCTGGACCGGATACCTGCGCTACGGGGCGGCGAAGCTGGGCGGCGCCGCCGTCTCCCTGCTCGCCGTCCTCGTCACCGGCTTCTTCCTGTTCCGGCTGATCCCCGGCGACCCGGTCAAGACCCTGACCGGCGGCCGGCCCGTATCCGCCGAACAACTGGCCCAGTACCGGCGGGAGTTCGGGCTCGACCTGCCGCTGTGGGAACAGTTCACGGACTACTGCGGCAAGGCCCTCACCGGCGATCTGGGCACCTCGTACCAGTTCCGCGCCCCGGTCATCGACAAGATCACCGAAGCCCTGCCGAACACCCTGCTGCTGACCGGCACCGCGTTCGTGCTGTACACCGCGCTCGGCATGTACCTCGGCACCCGCTCGGCATGGCGGCACGGCCGCCTCGGCGACCGGCTGAACACCGGCCTGGCGCTGACCCTGTACTCCGTCCCGCAGTTCTGGCTCGGCCTGCTGCTCATCATCGTGTTCTCGGTGGGCCTCGGCCCCGTGCCCGGCCTGTTCCCGACCGGCGGCATGGAGTCGGGCGGCGAGGAGGGCTTCGCCTACATCCTCGATGTCGCCCACCACCTCGTGCTGCCGGTGATCACCCTGGTCGCCGTCGAGTACGGGCAGACCCTGCTGGTCACCCGCTCGGCACTGCTCGACGAGATGGGCAGCGACTATCTGACGACCGCGCGCGCCAAGGGCCTGCGGGACGACCTGGTACGGCGCCGGCACGCCGTACCGAACGCGCTGCTGCCCACCGTCACCCTCGTCTTCGTCAACCTCGGCCGGACCGTCGCCGGTGTGATCCTGGTCGAGACGGTGTTCTCCTGGCCGGGCCTCGGCGGACTCTTCTACCAGGCACTGAGCGTGCCCGACCTGCCCCTGGTGCAGGGCCTGTTCCTCTTCTTCGCCTCGGCGGTGATCGTCATGAACACGTTGGCCGATCTGCTCTATCCGCTGCTCGATCCGCGGGTGGGCCGATGAGCACCGAGGCGGCACAGCCCGGCCCGCGGGCCCTGGCGCGGCAGCGCCGCCGCCGCTCCGCCGCACGCTTCTGCCGGCAGTACCGCACCCATCGCGCCGGACTGCTGGGCCTCGCCGGGCTCGTGCTGTTCGCGCTCGCGGCGCTGACCGCGCCGCTGACGGTCGGCTCCGGCGTCTCCGACGTGACCGACGCGCCCGGCAGCCCCCTGGAGGCGCCGAGCGGGCAGTTCCCGCTCGGCACGGACCGGTTCGGACGCGATCTGCTGGGCCTGCTGATCTGGGGCTCGCGGGTCTCCCTGCTGGTCGGGCTGCTCGCCGCCGTGCTGTCGGTGGCGATCGGCGCGGTGGTCGGGATCTGCGCCGGACACTTCCGGGGGGCGTACGGGACCGTGCTGATGCGGATCACGGACTGGTTCCTGGTGATGCCGACGCTGGTGCTCGCGATCGCGCTGGCCACCGTCATGTCCCGCTCCCTCGGCACGGTCGTCCTCGCCATCGGTGTCACCTCCTGGCCGACCACCGCCCGGCTGGTGCGGGCGCAGACACTGGCGGTGGAGTCCCGTCCGTACATCGAACGGGCCAGGGCGCTCGGCGGCGGCCACTGGCACATCATGACCCGGCATGTGCTGCCCAACGTGATGCCGCTCGTACTGGCGCAGACCACGCTGATGGTCTCCTCCTCCATCCTCGCCGAGGCGACCCTGGCGTTCCTCGGTCTCGGCGATCCGACGGTCGTCTCATGGGGCGGACTGCTCCAGGACGCGCGTGAGGCGGGCGCGGTCAGCGCCGGCGACTGGTGGTACCTGGTGCCGCCCGGCATCGCGATCGCCCTGGTCGCGCTGGCCTTCACACTGTGCGGCCGCGCGGTGGAGTCCGTGCTCAATCCCAGGCTGGGGGTGGCCCGTTGACGCTCCTCGAAGTCCGGAACCTGACGGTGACGTACGCCGGCGGAGCCGCCGCCGTACGCGGTGTGGACCTCTTAGTGGCGGCGGGAGAGAAACTCGGGATCGCCGGCGAGTCGGGCTGCGGCAAGTCCACGCTCGCGCTCGCCCTGCTACGGCTGCTGCCCGCCGGCGCCCGGGTGAGCGGGGAGATCCTGCTCGACGGCGAGGACATCCTCGCGATGCGCTGGGGGCGGGTGCGGGCGGTGCGCTGGGCGGGCGCGTCGATCGTCTTCCAGGGCGCCATGCACTCGCTCAACCCCGTGCACCGGGTCGGCGACCAGATCGCCGAGCCGATCCTGCTGCACGGCCGGGCGACGCAGGCGGCGGCGCGGAAGCGGACCGGCGAACTTCTGGAACAGGTCGGCCTGCCCACGGCGCGGGCGACGGCGTACCCGCATGAACTCTCCGGCGGCCAGCGGCAACGCGTCATGATCGCCATGGCGCTCGCCTGCGACCCGCGGCTGGTGGTCGCCGACGAGCCGACCACGGCCCTGGACGTGATGATCCAGGCGCAGATCCTCCGGCTGATCGAACAACTCGTCAGCGAACAGGACCTGGGGCTGATCATGATCAGCCACGATCTGGCGGTGCTCGCCGACACCTGCGACCGGCTGGCGGTGATGTACGCGGGCCGGGTCGTCGAGGAGGGCCCGGCGCGCACGGTCCACGAGGACGCCCGGCACCCGTACGGCAGGGCGCTGTCGACGGCGTTCCCGCACATCGGCGACCCCGCCTCCCGGTTCGCCCCCCAGGGGCTGCCCGGCGACCCGCCCGATCCGTTCGCGCTGCCCTCCGGGTGCGCGTTCCATCCGCGCTGCCCCGTCGCCCTGGACGTCTGCGCCACCGAGAACCAGGTGCTGCGCGAGACGGCCGGGGGACGGCGGGCCGCGTGCGTACACGTCCCGGCCACCGTCCCGGGGCCGGCCACCGGGGCCGAGGACACCAGGAGCACCGCATGACGACACCAGCGTCGCCCCTGCTCAGCGCCCGGGGGCTGCAGGTGACCTTCCCCGGACGACACGGCGCCCCCGAGGCACGGGCCGTGGACGGCGTCGAACTGGACATCCGGCCCGGTGAGATCGTGGCCCTGGTCGGCGAGTCGGGCTGCGGCAAGACGACGCTGGCACGCTCCCTGCTCGGTCTGGAACGGCCCGCCTCCGGAAGCGTGCGCTTCGACGGGAAGCCGCTGGCGTACACCTCGCGGGCCCTGCGGGCCTATCGGCGCCGGGTCCAGCTGGTGCTCCAGGACCCCAGCGGATCACTCAACCCACGGCACACGGTGTACGACGCGGTGGCCGAGGGGCTGCGCATCCACGGGCATACGGGGGACGAACGGACGGCGGTCGCCGACGCCCTCTCCCGGGCGGGGCTGCGGCCGCCGGAGCGGTTCTTCCTGCGCTACCCGCACGAGTTGTCCGGCGGCCAGCGGCAGCGCGTGGTGATCGCGGGCGCGCTGGTCCTGGAACCCGAACTCCTCGTCGCCGACGAGCCGGTGGCCTCGCTGGACGCCTCGGTGCGCGGTGAGATCCTGGCCCTGCTGCTGCGGCTGCGCACCGAACTGGGGCTCGCCGCCCTGGTCGTGACCCATGACCTCGGTCTGGCCTGGAACATCGCCGACCGGGTCGCGGTGATGTACCTGGGCCGGATCGTGGAGACGGGCCCGGTCGAGGAGGTGCTGACCGCGCCCCGACACCCGTACACCCAGGCCCTGTTGTCGGTGCTGCCGGAGGCGCCGGGCGAACCGGTCGTGCTGGCCGGTGAACCCCCGGACCCCTCCCGCATCCCCTCCGGCTGCCGCTTCCGGGCCCGCTGCCCGGTCCTCGCGAACGGCGAGGCCGAGCGGGCAGGCATCGCCGACCGCTGCCGCACCGAGGACCCCGGCGTACTGAACGCCGGCGGCACGTCGCAGGCCGCCTGCCACTGGGCCGCGCAACGGGTCGGTGCCTGAGGGCGGCGGACCCGCTCACGAACTGAGATCGAGGATCCGGACCTTGCGCCCCTGCCAGCTTTGCGCGACGACCGTGGCGACGACCGCCCCGTCGGGTCGTTCGGGCGTCGGCCGGGCCGCGTACTCGACCTGTGCCGGAGCCCAGGTAATGTCGCGCGCGAGGGCCAGGACCGCGGGCAGGTCCAGTTCGAGGACGGCGATGCCGGGCATGGCCGCAATGTGCTCGGCCGTACCCGGCCGGGTACGGTCGGCTTCCACCAGCGCGCACGCGGGCGCGTACAGGTACCAACCGGGTACGGCGTGGGCACGGTGAAACAGGCGGGACGCCAGGACGTTTCCCGAACCGGCGGCCACCATCGCCGTGGCGTCGAGGATCACATGCAGGGAGTCGGTCACGAGCCGGCCGCCGCGGCCAGCCTGCGGTCGAGTTCCGCGTCCAGGTCGGCCTCCTCTGCCCCGCTGGGGTCGTAGCCGTTCCACTCCCGCAGCACAGCACGGGCCTGCGCGGCACGCTCGGCACGCTCGGCGGGTGTGAGCAGACTGTCGGCGAGCCGGGCGAGGTAGGCACGGAGCGACAGGCCCTCGCCGGCCGCTATCTCGGCGAGCCGGTCGCGCGCCTCGGCGGGGATGCGGATGTTGGCGTCAGACACGGGCGTATCCCTTCACTCACTACCAGTTCGGGGTACGGGTACGCACCCGTGGTCATGCTACACATGGGCGAGCCGGGCGGTGGTACGAACGGTCGGGATTCAGTGGGGCTGCCCCGGAAAACGCCGGTTCCCGGCGCCTGGGAAGGTGCCGGGAACCGGGGCGGCGGGGGTCAGGCCGCGTGGACTATGTCCTTCTCCTCGGCGAAGTGGCAGGCCGACTCGTGGGCCGCCGGGGCGTCCGAGGTCTTGAAGCGCTCGGGGACCGCCAGCAGCGGGACCTCCTGGGAGCACTTGTCCTGGGCCTTCCAGCAGCGGGTGCGGAAGCGGCAGCCCGACGGCGGGTTGGCCGGGGACGGCACATCACCGGTGAGGATGATCCGGTCGCGGTTCTCGCGGGCGTCCGGGTCCGGCACCGGGACCGCCGACAGCAACGCCTGGGTGTAGGGGTGCGTCGGGTGGTCGTAGATCTGCTCGTCGGTGCCGATCTCGACGATCCTGCCGAGGTACATCACCCCGACGCGGTCGGAGATGTGCCGGACGATCGACAGGTCGTGCGCGATGAAGATGTAGGACAGGTTGAACTCGTCCTGGAGGCGCTCCATCAGGTTGATGACCTGTGCCTGGACGGACACGTCCAGGGCCGACACCGGCTCGTCGCAGATGATGATCTCCGGGTTGAGCGCGAGGCCGCGGGCGATGCCGATGCGCTGGCGCTGGCCGCCGGAGAACTGGTGCGGGTACCGGTTGATGTACTCGGGGTTGAGGCCGACGACGTCCAGGAGTTCCTGCACCTTGCGGCGCCGGTCGCCCTTGGGGGCCGCCTCGGGGTGGATGTCGAAGGGCTCGCCGATGATGTCGCCGACCGTCATCCGCGGGTTGAGCGACGTGTACGGGTCCTGGAAGACCATCTGGATGTTGCGCCGCACGGCCTTCAGGGCGCGCCCGGACAGCTTGGTAATGTCCTGGCCCTTGTAGAAGATCTCGCCGGCCGTCGCCCGTTCCAGGTTCATCAGGAGCTTGGCGACGGTCGACTTGCCGCAGCCGGACTCGCCGACGATGCCCAGGGTCTCGCCCTGGTGCAGGTCGAAGGAGACGCCGTCGACGGCCTTGACCGCACCGATCTGACGCTTGAACAGGATGCCCTGGGTGAGCGGGAAGTGCTTCACCAGGTCGCGTACCTGAAGGATCGGTTCGCCATGCTCGACGGGCGCCTCGATGGCGGTGACCGCCTCGTCCTCGCTGCGGGCCTCGACGACGTCCACCTCGGAGACGTTCGGCGTGGCGTCCTGCGGCTCGTCGTTCTTGCTGAGCTCAGCCATGGATCGTCTCCTTCCAGAAGTGGCATGCCGAGGCCCGGCCCACCAGTTCGGTGCCGTCCTGCTCGGTGACGGGCAGCAGCTGCGGTACCTCGGTACGGCACACGTCCTGGGCCTTGGGGCAGCGCGGGTTGAAGGCGCAACCGGTCGGTACGCGCAGCAGGTTGGGCGGCAGGCCCTTGATCGCGTACAGCTCCTGGCCCTTCTGGTCCAGGCGCGGGATCGAGTCGAGCAGGCCCCGGGTGTAGGGATGCGCGGGACGCTTGTACAACTCGTGGACCGGGGCACGCTCCACGATCCGGCCCGCGTACATCACCGCGATCTTGTCGGCGACGTCGGCGACCACGCCCAGGTCGTGGGTGATGAGGATCAGGCCCATGTTGTACTCGCGCTGGAGTTCCGCGAGCAGGTCCATCACCTGGGCCTGGACCGTCACATCGAGGGCCGTGGTCGGCTCGTCGGCGATGATCAGGTCCGGTTCGAGCGCCAGCGCCATGGCGATCATGATGCGCTGGCGCATGCCGCCCGAGAACTGGTGCGGGTAGTCGTTGACGCGGGCCGCCGCGGCCGGGATCTTGACCCGGTCCATCAGCTCGATGGCCTTGGCCTTGGCGTCCTTCTTGGACAGGCCCTGGTGGACCCGGAACATCTCGCCGAGCTGGTAGCCGACGCTCAGCACCGGGTTGAGCGAGCTGAGCGCGTCCTGGAAGATCATCGCGATCCGGCTGCCGCGAAGAGTGCGGCGTTCCTCGGCGCTCATCTTCAGCATGTCGTGGCCGCGGAAGAGGATCTCGCCCTGCGGGATCTTGGCCGGCGGCATGTCGAGGATGCCCATGATGGCCTGCGCGGTGACGGACTTGCCGGAGCCGGACTCGCCGAGCACGGCGAGCGTCTCGCCGGCGTCGACGCTGTAGTTGACGCCGTTGACGGCCCGGACCACGCCCTCCCGGGTGTGGAACTCGACGTGCAGGTCGCGCACTTCGAGCAGCGGTGCACCGTCCGCGCCGCCGTCGCGGGACGACGGCACGGGAACGACTTCTTCGATGGTGGTCACGTACGCCTCCCTCAGCGCATCTTCGGGTCGAGGGCGTTGCGTACGGCCTCACCGAGCATGATGAATGCCAGCACCGTGATGCTGAGCATGATCGACGGGTAGAGCATGATCCACTGGGCGACGCGGATCTGGGCACCGCCGTCGGAGATGTCGTTGCCCCACGATACGCCGTTGAGCCCCAGGCCCAGGAAGGACAGCGTGGCCTCGGCGCCGATGTAGACGCCGAGCGAGATGGTCGCGACCACGATCACCGGGGCCAGGGTGTTCGGCAGGATGTGCCGGAACATGATCCGGGGTGTGCTCGCGCCCAGCGCCTTGGCCGCGTGGACGTAGTCGGCCTGCTTGGTGGTGATGACCGCGCCGCGCATCACGCGGGCGATCTGGGTCCAGCCGAAGAAGCCGAGCGCGCCGATGACGACCCAGGCGGTGCGGTCGGTGAAGGAGTTCAGCACGACCATCGTGCCCAGCAGGAAGGGGATGCCGAAGAACACGTCCGTGAGCCGGGACATGATCGCGTCCACGACCCCGCCGAAGTAGCCCGCGATCATGCCGACCAGGCCGCCGATCAGGGTGACGACGATGGTGGTGCCGAAGCCGACGGCCACCGAGGCGCGGGTGCCGTAGATCACCCGTGCGTAGACGCTGCGGCCCTGCTGGTCGTAGCCCAGCCAGTCGGCCGCGCCGATGTCCCCGAGGCGCGGCTTTTGCAGATAGTGCTTGGACAGGTCACCGAGGACCGGGTCCGCACTGGTGAACCAGCCCGGGAAGAAGGTGATGAACAGCAGGATCAGGATCAGCACACTGGAGACGATGAAGATCCAGCTGCGGCGCAGATCGGCCCAGGCGTCGCCCCACAGGCTGCGGGACTTCTCCGGTTTGGTCTCCGGCAGCGGTCCGCCCACCGCCGCGACCGCCGCCTCCTCGGCGGCGGCCTCGGGAACGGTCTTGGTCACGTCAGGCATAGCGAATCCTCGGGTCCAGGACCGCGTACAGCAGGTCCACGAGAAGGTTGGCGACGAGGTAGACGAGGACCAGTACCGTCACCAGACCCACGACGGTGGTCCCCTCGCGGCGCACGATGGACTCGTAGATGGTGCCGCCGACGCCCTTGATGTTGAACAGGCCCTCGGTGACGACCGCGCCGCCCATCAGGGCGCCCAGGTCGGTGCCCAGGTAGGTGACGACAGGGATCAGCGAGTTCCGCATCAGGTGGACACCCACCACGCGGCGCCGGGGCAGGCCCTTGGCGACGGCGGTACGGATGTAGTCGGCGCGCACGTTCTCGGCGATCGACGTCCGGGTGAGCCGGGTCACGTACGCGAGTGACGCGGTGGCCAGGACGATCGCGGGCATCAGCAGCTGGCCGTAGTCCGTCGAGTCGTTGACGTTGGGCTCGAGCCAGTGCAACTGCTCGGCGAAGACCAGCTTCAGGATGAAGCCGAGGACGAAGACGGGCACCGAGATGAAGAGCAGCGTGATGACGAGGACGACATTGTCCGTCGCCCGGCCGGCCCGCAGGCCCGCCACGACACCGAGGGTGATGCCCAGGACGACCTCGATGGCGAAGGCCAGCGAGGCGAGGCGGAGGGTCACCGGGAAGGCGTCGCCGAGCACGTCGGTGACGGGGCGGCCACTCGCGATCTGCGTGCCGAAGTCGGCGTGCAGAATCATGCCCTTCATGTAGTTGAAGTACTGCACCAGGATCGGCTGGTCCAGGCCGTACTCATGTCTCAGCGACGCGATGACCTGCGGGCTGCCCGCCTTGTCGCCGAAGAGCCCGCGCACGGGGTCACCGGGCAGGGCGTAGACCATGAGGAAGATCAGCAGGGTTGTCCCGATGAACACCGGGATCATCTGGAGCAGTCGTCGTGCGACGTAGCGCCCCATCGTGCCTCCATGTCAATCACGGCGGCAGCCGATGGGCCCTTTCCCCGCGCACCGTTGGACGATGCGTGCGGAAAGGGCCCCCCAGCCACTGCCGTCACCCCGGGGCGCGGGCGCCGCGCCCCGGGACTACGGGCTTGTGGTTACTTCTTGTGGACCTGAACGCCGGTCAGGATCGGGTCGCCGTCCTGGGCGTACTTGACGCCGCTGACGTTCTCCGAGTAGCCCGCGTTGACCTTGTAGTACCAGAGCGGAATGCTCGGCATGTAGTTCGGGAGCTGCTTCTCGATCTCCTGGTACTTCTTCTCCGACTCCTCCAGCGAGCCCGCGGCGTCGGCGGCCGCGATCTCCTGGTCGATCTTCTTGTTGGAGAAGCCGCCCTGGTTGCCGTCCGACTCGGTGCCGAACAGGTCGCGGATGAAGTTCGCGTTGAAGGGGTAGTCCAGCACCCAGCCGGAGCGGTAGAGGGACTTGACCTCCTTGGCGTCACGCGCGTTCAGGTCGGCCTGGAAGTCGGCCTTCGAGTCGCCCGTGCACTTCACACCGGTGGCCTTGGTGATGGAGTTGCAGACCGCCTCCACCCACTCCTTGTGGCCGCCGTCCGCGTTGTACTGGATGGAGATGGCGTTGCCCGGAACGCCGCCGCCCTCCTGGATGAGCTTCTTGGCCTTGGCCGCGTCGTACTTGGTGATGTCACCGGCGGCGTTCGGCTGGTAGCCGAGGACGCCCTTGGCGACCCAGCCGGTGGCCGGCTCACGGGTGCCCTGGAGCACGGTCTTGGTGATGGTGTCGCGGTCGATCGCCATCGACAGGCCCTGGAGGACCTTCGGGTCGATGTCCTTCCACTGCTTGGTGTAGAAGGCGACGGCGACGGTCTGGATCGCGGAGTATGCCTGGTCCACGGCGCGGTCGCCGAGGTCCTGCTTGTAGACCGGGAGGTCCTTGGGCGCGATCTGACGCAGGACGTCGACGTTGCCGGACTTCAGGTCCTCGTAGGCCGTCTCCAGGTTGGTGTAGTTCTTGAAGAGCACACCACCGTTCTTGGCCTTGTTCGGACCCTGGTAGTCGTCGTTGCGGGTGACCTCGATCTGCTTCTTGTGGTCCCAGCTGACGAACTTGTAGGGGCCGTTGCCGATCGGGTGCTCGCCGGCCGCCTTCGGGTCCTTGTAGAAGGACTCCGGCAGCGGGTCGAAGACCTCGTAGCCGAGCTTGTAGACGTAGTACGGGATCGGCTTGCTCAGCGTGATGGTGAAGGTGTTGTCGTCGACGACCTTCAGGCCGGACAGCTCCGTGGCCTTCGCCTTGCCCTTTTCCGGTGCGACGTCGTCGTAGCCCTTGATGTCGGAGAACCAGAAGCTGTTGGTCTGCTTGTTCTCCGGGTTGGCGGCCCAGTTCCACGCCTTGACGTAGGACTCGGCGGTCACCGGGGTGCCGTCGTGGAACTTCCAGCCGGGCTTCAGCTTGACCGTGAAGGTCTTGTTGTCCTTGGAGTCGACCGACTGCGCGTTGACGTAGACGATCTTGCCGCTCTCGTCGTAGTCGACCAGCCCGGAGAAGAGCGACTTGATGACGATGCTGCCGTTGGACTCCATGGTGTTGGCGGGCTGCAGCGGGTTCTGCGGCTCGCCGACCTCGACCGAGAACTTGCCGTTCGGGTCGACCGCGGCCTTGCTGTCGCTGCCCTTGTCCCCGTCACCACCACCGCAGGCGGTCGCGCCCAGCGCCACAACCGCGGCAATCGCGACCCACTTGGCGCTCTTGGCACCGCGCATGGGTTCCTCCTCATGAGTCCAATGGTTCACCGCATGGCGAGGCACGCGACACGGCACCGTCACCGGCGCCGGAGAGAGTCGAGTGCCCCCCTGCTCGTGAGTCGGCGCCACCTGAAAGCGCATGACCCGTTTATCCGAGCTCTACGCGCCTAACTATCTGCCATGAGCGAAGACCGAAACCACATTCCTAAGGTCTCGGTTCGATCACACCTGGCGCGAACATCTTCCAAAATCCGGACAAAGTGTTTGCCGAAAGATCCCTGCGAAACGGACTTGTTACACATCTATCGGCTCCGGCTGTCCGCATTCCGGACGCTCGGGGTCGGAAATCCGGTTGCGGTTAGACTCCGATCCATGCGGGGCCGATTCGGCGTACCCGCACACCCATGGGGAATCCGGTGCCGGGCGTCGTGCCCGGGCCCCGGAGCCGTCCGGCGCGCACCGGAGGCACAGCCGCCGCAGACCGCGGCCACAGACTAGTGGGGTTCGCTCGCGCCGCGGCGTCTCGCGGGCGGAACCGAGGGTTTTCCCTAACGGGGGCATTCTCTGAAGGGACATGACGAGCGGGCCGGGCCTCCCTGGGGAGGCCCGGCCCGCTCGTGGTCCAGGGACCGTGGACCGGGTCCGTCTCAGCCGTGCTTGGCGCGGCTCGCGGCGCGGGCCCGCTCGCGGGCGTCCAGGTTCACCTTGCGGATGCGGACCGCCTCCGGGGTCACCTCGACGCACTCGTCGTCGCGGCAGAACTCCAGCGACTGCTCGAGCGACAGCTTGCGCGGCGGCACGATCGACTCGGCCACATCGGCCGTCGACGAGCGCATGTTGGTGAGCTTCTTCTCCTTGGTGATGTTCACGTCCATGTCGTCGGAGCGGGAGTTCTCCCCGACGATCATCCCTTCGTACACCTCGGTGCCCGGCTCCACGAACAGCACGCCGCGCTCCTGGAGGTTGGTCATCGCGAACGCGGTGACGGCACCGGCCCGGTCGGCGACCAGGGAGCCGTTGTTACGGGTCTGCAGCGGGCCGAACCACGGCTCGTGGCCCTCGTGGATGGAGTGGCCGATGCCGGTGCCGCGGGTCTGGGTCAGGAACTCGGTCCTGAAGCCGATGAGCCCACGCGACGGGACGACGAACTCCATGCGGACCCAGCCCGAGCCGTGGTTGGACATGTTGTCCATCCGGCCCTTGCGGACGCCCATGAGCTGGGTGACCGCGCCCATGTGCTCCTCGGGCACGTCGATCGTCATGCGCTCGACCGGCTCGTGGACCTTGCCGTCGACGTCCTTGGTGACCACCTGGGGCTTGCCGACCGTCAGCTCGTAGCCCTCCCGGCGCATGGTCTCGACCAGGATGGCGAGCGCCAGCTCGCCACGGCCCTGGACCTCCCAGGCGTCCGGACGCTCGGTTTCCAGGACACGCAGCGAGACATTGCCGATCAGCTCGCGGTCCAGGCGGTCCTTGACCTGCCGTGCGGTGACCTTGCGGTCCTTGACGGCCGCCTTGTTGTCGGCGCCCTTGCCGGTGCCGCCGCGGCCGACCAGCGGGGAGGTGTTGGTGCCGATGGTCATGGAGATCGCGGGCTCGTCGACCGTGATCAGCGGCAGCGCGACCGGGTTCTCCGGGTCCGCCAGAGTCTCGCCGATCATGATGTCCGGGATACCGGCGACGGCGCAGATATCACCCGGCCCGGCCTTCTCCGCGGGCTTGCGGGTGAGCGCCTCGGTCATCATCAGCTCGGAGATCCGCACGTTCTGCACGGACCCGTCGCGCTTGATCCACGCGACCGTCTGGCCCTTGCGCAGCTCGCCCTGCTCGACCCGGAGCAGCGCGATACGGCCGAGGAAGTTGTCGGCGTCCAGGTTGGTGACATGGGCCTGGAGCGGGGCCTCCGCGTCATAGGTGGGCGCCGGGATGTGCTCCAGGATGGTGGAGAAGAACGGCTCCAGGCTGGTGGAGTCGGCCGGGACGGTGCCGTTGTCCGGCTTGGTCAGCGAGGCGATGCCGTCGCGGCCGCAGGCGTAGACGATCGGGAACTCGATCTGCTCCTCGTCGGCGTCCAGGTCGAGGAACAGGTCGTAGGTCTCGTTGACGACCTCGTCGATACGGGCGTCGGGCCGGTCCGTCTTGTTGATGCACAGGATGACGGGCAGCCGGGCCTGGAGCGCCTTGCGCAGCACGAAGCGGGTCTGCGGCAGCGGGCCCTCGGAGGCGTCCACGAGCAGCACCACACCGTCGACCATCGACAGACCGCGCTCGACCTCGCCGCCGAAGTCGGCGTGGCCGGGGGTGTCGATGATGTTGATGGTGACCGGGTCCCCGCCCTGCTTGGGGTGGTACTTCACCGCCGTGTTCTTGGCGAGGATCGTGATGCCCTTCTCACGCTCCAGGTCGTTCGAGTCCATGACGCGGTCGTCGACCTGGTCGAGCTGGTGGGCGGCGAAGGCGCCGGCCTGCTTCAGCATGCCGTCGACGATGGTGGTCTTGCCGTGGTCGACGTGGGCGACGATGGCGACGTTGCGGATGTCGTGACGCGTAGCGGTCACAGCCATAGTGCGGCGTACTCCCGGGGTGTGAGGAAGGCCCTCGCGTCGGTCCGTGTGACGCGGGCCCTGCCGGGCTTGACACGCCACGGCCTCACCCCATGTTACGGGGCGCCGCGGGAGGTGACCTCCTCAGCCCTCGGCGTCTCAGCCCGCGGACGGGCCCGGCGCCCCCTTCTTCAAAAATCCCATGTCCTCGTACAGGGGCGTCTGGAACCCGAAGGAGCCCGCGTTGACCAGGTTCTTGCGGGCGGCGGTGAGCTGCGGGCGCTGGTAGAGCGGGATGGAGCCGGCCGCGGCCCAGATGCGGGAGTCGGCCTTGCGGATCAGCGAGCGCGCCTCGTCCTCGTCGAGCGAGGCGACGGCCTGGTCGAAGAGCTGGTCGACCTGGTCGGTGCCGATCCGGGTGTAGTTCTGCTCGACGTTCACCGAGCCGTCGGCGGCCGGGACCGGCTTGGCGTAGATCGGGCGGGCGTCGGTGGCGGGGAAGGCGGAGGACGGCCAGGAGTACAGGGCGAGGTCGTACTGGCCGGACGCGATGTGGTCCTTGAAGTAGCTCTCGTCGGGGACCTTGCTGATCTCCGTGACGATGCCGACCTTGTCCAGCATCTGTGTGATCCGGTCGGCGACGGCCCGCAGGGACTCCGAGCCGGGGCCCGAGGGGAGCACGAAGCGGAGCGTGAGCGCCTTGCCGTCCTTGGCGAGCGGCCCGGCCGCGGGGGCCGGCGCGGCGGTGCCCCGCGGGGCGTACGCGCCGGGCGCGCCGCCCTGCGGCGGGTGCCTGTCGGTGTGCTGCCGGCCGTCCGGCGCGAGCCGCTTGTCGGCCTCGTCGCCCTGCTCGGCCACGCTGTGCTCGGCCGCGGGGCCCGCAGGGTCCTTCGGGTCGTCGTCTGCGGCCCGGTGCGGCGGCTTGTCGTCCTCGCCGACGACATAGGTGCCCTCCTTGCCGCCCTCGGACTCCTTGTCCGCCTGGCCGCCGGCCGCCTTGTCCGCCTTCTTCTCCGTGACCGGACCGCCGGGCACCCACCCGGCATCGGCGAGCAGGGACTGCGCCTCCGCGGTGTCCTGGCTGCCCAGGGAGCCGCTGCCGTCGGCGTAGGCGGACTGTCCGGACAGGGCGAGGTGGCTGCCGACCGGGACCGCGGGCAGGCCGAGGGGTCCGAGCACCACCTTGGCGAGCGCCTTGCGGTCGAGGGCGCGGGCGACGGCGCGGCGCACCCGCTCGTCGGCGAGCGGGCCCGCGGAGCCGTTGAGCGCGAGCTGGGTGTAGGCGGGCTCCAGGGACCTGCGGATCTCGACGTCGCGCAGCGCGTCTTGCTCGCGCAGATACGTGCTGATCTTCTGGCGTAGCTTCGTCGTGTCCTCGGGCAGTTCGTGGGACGGCAGGCCGTGCTCCAGGGCCCAGGAGCGCAGCTTCTTCGCTGAGGTGCGCCCGGCGCCCAGGAGGGGGGCGCCGCCGCTGCCCCGCGCGGCGAGGCCGATCCGCTCCACGTCCGCGGGGTCGATGTCGGTGAGGTCCACGGTGCCGTTGGCCAGCGCGGTGGCCCGCTGGTCGCGGGGCACGGCGTGCAGCACCAGCTGGGACAGCTTCGCGGGGCGCCCCCACCAGCGCGGGTTGCGGGTCAGGACGATGTCCTGGGCCTTGGTGTCGACCCTGTCGAGCCGGAACGGCCCGGCGGTGACCTGGAGCCCGCGGCGCGCGCCGTCGTTGAAGGCGTCGGGGGTGCCCATGACGTCCTTCGGGTACAGCGGCGAGAACAGCGACTTCCAGTCGGCGTACGGGCGGCTGAAGGTGACCCGGACCTCCAGGTCGTTGGCGCCGCGCTCGATCTTCTCGATGCGGTCGTAGCCGGCGTTGCGGGCGGTCCAGTAGGCGGTGTCCTTGCCGGACAGGGCGCGCCACTGGGCGGCGAAGTCGGCGGCGCCGATCTCCCGGCCGTCGCTCCACACGGCTTGCTGGTCGAGCTTGTAGAGGACGACCTGGCGGGGCTCGGTCTCGATGACCTTGGCGGACTCCAGGTAGTCGGGGTTGCGGACCGGGCGCCCGTTCTCGTCGAGCCGGAACATCGACGGCAGGACAGCCTGGGCGACCCGGTTGGTGCCGGTGTCCGCGTCGGCCTGGAAGGCGTTCAGGGTCTGGGGCAGCGCGTCCACGGCCCAGCGCAGCGTGCCGCCGTCGGTGACCTCGTCGCGGGCGACGGCGGCGATGTCCTGACCGGCCAGCGGACGGCTCGCCTCGTCTTCGGAGCCGCAGCCGACGAGGAAGGACACCGCGAGCGCACCCGCGGTGAGGAAGGCGGCCGAGCGCATGATCGCGCGCGGTCCGACGCCGACGTGGGACATCGTGCTACCTCCGGGGAGCCCGGTGACAAAGGTGGGTTCTGATCACGTTTGGCGGTATTTTGGAGCTGATCAGATCTACGGACTCACTGAAAAGGAAAGGGTTCGCCTGCCGGGGGCGACACGGCGACGGGCGCTGCCAAGCCCACCCGTGCGGCGCAACTCGCGCCCCGGCGCACACAGAGCGCGTGCGGGCGTGCGGCGGAGGGGCAGGATCCGCCAATCGCTGCACATGCCTTCACATGGGTAGGTGTGACGCGCAACACTCGCAGGCGCATGAACGTTGCCGCCTTGGGCCGTGAGGTCCGCGGAAGTGAGGTCACGTCATGTCCGTGCACGACGACCTGACGTCAGTCCAGCGCTATCTCGACGATCTGTTGCGCTCCGTCGGCCGCCTGGAGCAGCAGCTCGGAAGCGGCGGCGGACTGGAGATGCGCCGCGTCCGCGCGGACGCCGATCATCTGCGCGAGAGCGTGGCACTGCTGAGGGAGGTGGCACCCGGGCTCACCCCGCCGCGCCGCCCCGATCTCGTCACCATCTCCGACGCGCCGTACGACATCAGCCTGTGGACGGACTCGGACGACGAGGGTCTCGGCGCCCGCGACCGCCACGCCCCCTAGGCAGGGCCGCCGGCCCGCCCCGGGACGGCACCGCAGGCCCCGCCCCCGAACCCGACCGGAGTCATCCATTGGCCACTGGTACGGAACCTCCCAGCACCGGCGGCGTACGCACCCGTACACGCGCCGCGATCGCCGCACCGCATCTGCGGACCGACCGCTGGTGGCTGACCCCCGCCGTCACCGCGGCCGGCCTGTTCGCCTTCGTCGTGTACTCGACCTGGCGGGCCTTCGCCAACGCCGACTACTACGCGGCGCCGTACGTCTCCCCCTTCTACTCGCCCTGTCTGGCGGAGAACTGCCGGACGATGCACGCCGGCCCGAACGCCGATCTCTTCGGCGGCTGGTGGGGGATCTCCCCCGCGATCATCATCCTGATCTTCCCGCTCGGCTTCCGCCTGACCTGCTACTACTACCGCAAGGCCTACTACCGCAGCTTCTGGGCGTCCCCGCCGGCCTGCGCGGTCGCCGAGCCGCACAAGAAGTACACCGGCGAGACCCGCTTCCCGCTGCTGCTGCAGAACCTCCACCGGTACTTCTTCTACGCCGCGCTGCTGGTCGCCGGGGTCCTCACCTACGACACCGTGCTGTCCTTCCGCGATGCGCACTACCGCTGGGGCCATATGGGTCTCGGCACCCTCGTGTTCCTCGCCAACATCGTGCTGATCTGGGCGTACACCCTGTCGTGCCACTCCTGCCGGCACATCGTCGGCGGCAAGCTCAGGCACTTCTCCAAGCACCCCGTGCGCTACCGGACGTGGCAGTTCATCGGCCGGCTCAACGCCCGGCACATGCTGCTGGCCTGGGCGTCGCTGGTGAGCGTGGCGCTCGCCGACTTCTATGTGTACCTGCTCGCCTCCGGTGTCTTCGACGATCCGCGCTTCTTCTAGATTGGGGTAGGGCCTACTGATGTCCGTGGTCGACCGACAGGAGTGGGACGTCGTCGTGGTCGGCGCCGGCGGTGCCGGGCTGCGTGCCGCGATCGAGGCACGCGAGCGCGGCGCCCGTACGGCGGTGATCTGCAAGTCGCTGTTCGGCAAGGCGCACACCGTGATGGCCGAGGGCGGCATCGCGGCGGCGATGGCCAACGTCAACGAGCACGACACCTGGCAGGTGCACTTCCGCGACACGATGCGCGGCGGCAAGTTCCTCAACCAGTGGCGGATGGCCGAACTGCACGCGCAGGAGGCCCCGGACCGGGTGTGGGAGCTGGAGACCTGGGGCGCGCTGTTCGACCGGACGAAGGACGGGAAGATCTCGCAGCGCAACTTCGGCGGCCACGAGTACCCGCGCCTCGCCCACGTCGGCGACCGCACCGGCCTTGAGCTGATCCGCACCCTCCAGCAGAAGATCGTCGCCCTCCAGCAGGAGGACCACCGGGCGACCGGCGACTACGAGTCCCGGCTGAAGGTCTTCCAGGAGTGCACGGTCACCAGGATCCTCAAGGACAGCAGCCGCGTGTGCGGCGTCTTCGCCTACGATCGCGAGAGCGGCCGCTTCTTCGTCCTGAAGGCGCCCGCCGTGGTGATCGCCACCGGCGGCATCGGCAAGTCCTTCAAGGTCACCTCGAACTCGTGGGAGTACACCGGCGACGGGCACGCGCTCGCGCTGCTCGCCGGGGCGCCGCTGCTGAACATGGAGTTCGTGCAGTTCCACCCGACGGGCATGGTCTGGCCGCCGTCCGTGAAGGGCATCCTCGTCACCGAGTCGGTACGCGGCGACGGCGGCGTGCTGCGCAACTCCGACGGCAAGCGGTTCATGTTCGACTACATCCCCGACGTCTTCAAGGAGAAGTACGCCGAGTCCGAGGAGGAGGGCGACCGCTGGTACGACGACCCGGACCACAACCGGCGGCCCCCCGAACTGCTCCCCCGCGACGAGGTCGCCCGCGCCATCAACGCCGAGGTCAAGGCGGGCCGGGGCTCCCCGCACGGCGGGGTCTTCCTCGACGTGTCGACCCGCATGCCCGCCGAGGTGATCAGGCGCCGGCTGCCCTCCATGTACCACCAGTTCAAGGAGCTGGCCGACGTCGACATCACCGCGGAGGCCATGGAGGTCGGACCGACCTGCCACTACGTGATGGGCGGCATCGCCGTCGACTCCGACACGGCGGCGGCACGCGGCGTGCCCGGCCTGTACGCGGCGGGCGAGGTGGCCGGCGGCATGCACGGCTCCAACCGGCTCGGCGGCAACTCGCTCTCCGACCTGCTGGTCTTCGGGCGCCGGGCCGGCCTGCACGCGGCCGAGCACGCGGCGGCGTCGGCCGACGACCGGCCCCGGGTGTCCGACGAGCAGGTCGACGCGGCGGCGGCCGAGGCGCTGCGGCCGTTCTCCGCGGGCCAAGTGGCGGCGGGCGAGGCGCTGCGGCTGTCCTCCGCGGGCGAAGTGGCGGCGGGCGAGGCGCTGCGGCTGTCCTCCGCGGGCGGCGAAGCGGGTGGCGGTGAGGCGGCGGGCGGCCGGGAGGCGGCGGGCGGTCCGCCCGAGAACCCGTACACCCTGCACCAGGAACTCCAGCAGACGATGAACGACCTGGTCGGCATCATCCGCCGCGAGCCGGAGATGGAGCAGGCCCTGAAGAAGCTCGCCGAGCTGCGGACGCGGGCGCGGCGGGCCGGCGTCGAGGGGCACCGCCAGTTCAACCCCGGCTGGCACCTCGCCCTCGACCTGCGGAACATGCTGCTGGTCAGCGAGTGCGTGGCCCGCGCGGCCCTGGAACGCACGGAGTCGCGCGGCGGGCACACCCGCGAGGACCGTCCGGCGATGGACCGGGCGTGGCGCAACGTCAACCTGCTGTGCGCGCTCGCCCGCCCCGCCGACGGACTCGCGGACACGGACCCGGCGCGCGGCCGGATCGCCCTCACCCGCGAGACCACCGAGCCCATCCGCCCCGACCTGCTCGCCCTCTTCGAGAAGGAGGAGCTGGTCAAGTACCTCGCCGAAGAGGAGCTGTACGAATGAGCAGCTACGAGGCCCGTTTCAAGGTGTGGCGGGGCGACGCCGGGGGCGGCGGCCTGGAGGACTTCCGGGTCGAGGTCAACGACGGCGAAGTGGTCCTGGACATCGTCCACCGCCTCCAGGCCACCCAGGTGCCCGATCTCGCGGTGCGCTGGAACTGCAAGGCGGGCAAGTGCGGTTCGTGCTCCGCCGAGATCAACGGCAGGCCCCGGCTGCTGTGCATGACCCGCATGTCGGTCTTCGACCGCGAGGAGACGATCACCGTCACCCCGTTGCGCGCCTTCCCGGTGATCCGCGACCTGGTGACCGACGTCGGCTTCAACTACCAGAAGGCCAGGGAGGTCCCGTCGTTCGTGCCGCCCGCGGACCTCGGTCCGGGCGAGTACCGGATGATGCAGGAGGACGTGGACCGTCCGCAGGAGTTCCGCAAGTGCATCGAGTGCTTCCTGTGCCAGGACACCTGCCATGTGGTGCGCGACCACGAGGAGAACAAGCAGGCGTTCGCGGGGCCGCGCTTCCTGATGCGTGTCGCCGAACTGGACATGCACCCGCTGGACGCCGCCGCCGAGACCGGCCTCGACCGGCGGGCCACGGCCCAGGACGAGCACGGCCTCGGCTACTGCAACATCACCAAGTGCTGCACCGAGGTGTGCCCCGAGGGCATCAAGATCACGGACAACGCGCTGATCCCGATGAAGGAGCGGGCCGTCGACCGCAAGTACGACCCGCTGGTCTGGCTGGGCTCCAAGATCAGGCGGCGGAGCGGCGCGAGCTGAGCACGCCCCTTCTCGGGCTGCCGCGGCGGACTTCGCTCGGCCGGGGCGCCGGCGGTCACCGGACCCAGCCCGAGCGGTAGGCCGCCCAGTCCGCCTCCGTCGCGGCGAAGTCCACGTACAGGGCGACGCCGAAGCGGGCCCGGTCGGCGTCCGTGCGGGACAGGCCGAGCCGGACGCCGCGCACGGCGGCCGGGACGGTCTCGGCGTGCGCCCAGTGTCCGAAGCGGTTCTCCCGGAAGAACGGCAGACCCATGAGCAGGTCGGTGGAGTCCGGGGTGACCTCCAGGGCCAGGGCGGTCTGCTGGGCCACATAGCCGCCGTACAGGCTCTCCAGCGGCTGCATGGTGTCGTACGACATCACCGCGATCTGGTCGACGCGGCGCGCCACCTGCCCGAAGTACGCCTGCGACCACCACTTGGGGTGGCCGGTGACCGCGCCGAACACGGAGTGCAGCGCGGGCAGCGGGTCGATCTGGTGGGCGGCGACGGAGAGCAGGGCGCCGTGCCGGCGGGTGACGCCGCGCAGGTCGTCCAGCAGCACGAGGTAGTCGCGGTCGCCGGAGTGCAGCGGTTCCAGGTCGAAGTGGGCGCCGTCGAACCCGGCGGCGAGGATCTGCCGGGTGCTGTCGACGACCGCCGCCCGGGTCCCGGCGCGCTCCAGGCGCAGCCCGTCGGGGCTCTCGGTGGCCAGTACGTCGCCCAGCCAGGCCTGGACACGGACGCCGGGGAGCGCGCGGTGTACGGCGTCGGTCAGCCAACGCGCCCTCGGATACGCCGACTTGGGCAGGGTGCCGTTGTGCTCCAGCGGCCCGGAGTGCACATACAGATCACGGATGCCGGTGCCGTGCAGCCGCCGCGCGAGCGCCGCGACATCGGCGTCCTTCTTCCGCCCGTCCACCCAGGCGTGCCCGAGCCAGATCGCGTCCCGGTTCCGGGTGTACGTACCGTCGGCCGGCTCCCCCGCGTAGTTCACCCGCAACGCCACCCCCGCGGCGAGCAGAGGCAGAACCACGACAAGCACCACCCCAACCGTACGACACCCGGGGCGCCGTCCCCGCGCGCGCCCGCGTCGGCGCCCGCCGGGTCCGACCGGGAGGCCCGCGCCGCCCTGGTCGCGGCCGATGACGCCGTGCGCACCAGCCGGGAGGAACTGACCTGGGCGAAGGCGCGGTCCGGGCCCGCGCCCGTCGAGCCGTTCGCGCGGGCCCTGCGGGCGGCCGAGACCGAGTTGTCCGCCGCGTTCGCGATACGACGGCGCTACGAGGAGGGGCTGCCGGGGGACGCCGCCGCCCGGCGGCAGGCGCTCGTGGGGGTGGTCGGGCGGTGCGCGGAGGCCGGCCGGCGGCTGGACGCGGAGGCGGCGGCCTTCGACCGGCTGCGGGCGCTGGAGCGTGACCTGGGCGGGGCGCTGGACCACGCGGAGCGGCGGTGCCGGGCGCTGGCGGGGCCGACGGCGGGCACGGGGGCGACCGTGGCCGAACTGGGCGAACGCTATGGACCGATGGCCGCCGAGCCGGTCCGGGGCCATCCCGAACAGGCCAAGGACCGGCTGCTGTTCGCCACCGCGGAACTCGACCGGGCCCGCCGGGACGCCGACTCCGACGACACCGGGCGGGCGGTCCGCCATCTGCGGGCGGCCGAGGGCGCCATCACCCAGGCGGACGTCTTCGTGGGCGGCGTCGAACGGCTGGCCCGGCAGCTGGCCGAGGCCGCGGCGCTGGTGCCGTCGGCGCTCACCGGAGCGGAGGCGGACCTGGCCCAGGCCCGGGGCCAGGTCCCGCGGGCACCGGCCGCCCGGCCGGGGGCCACGGGCCGGCGTGGGGCCGCCGGTGCACCCGCCGCCCGGCCGGGCGCACCGCCGCCGCCCCAGGGCCGGGCGGCCGCGTACCGGATTCCGTTCGGTGAGTTCCGTGCCCGGCTGGCCCACGCCGACGCCGTTCTGGCCGCCGTACGGGGGAAGCTGACCGGCGGGCCGTACGACCCGCTGGACGCGCTGCGGCGGATCGCGCGGGCCGTCGAGCCGGTCGGGGCCGGCCGCTCCGGCGCCGTACCGCTCGGCGGGTTCCTCGCCGCCCGCGGCGCCACCGAGATCGCCGAGGACTTCGTGACCACGCACCGGGCGGCGGTGGGCGCCGAGGCCCGCACGCTGCTGGCGGAGGCGGTGCGGCTGCTCGCCCGGGGCGACACCCGGGCGGCGGACGAACTCGCCCGCACGGCACGGGAGTTCGCCGAACGAGACGTACGCATCCACGGCAACCCGTACACCGGTGAGTCCGGGTACGCGGCCGGCCTGGCCGGTGCCGTCCTCGGCGGCGTCCTGCTCGGCGAGGACCCGGACGGCGGCCCACCGGCAACCTTCGGCGGCCCCCGCAGCCGGGACCGCCTCCGGCCCTGAGCGCTCCGCTGAACGTGCCGCGAAGTGCCCGGCGGTCGGCTACGGCTTCATCGTGGCTGGTCGCGCCCGCGCGAAGCCGCATAGCGACACAGCCCCGCGCCCATTCGGGGCGCCTGTCGCGGCGGAGCCCCATAGCGACACAGCCCATGCCCCTTCGGGGTGGTGACGAAGCGTCAGAACAGGCTGAGTAGGGCTTCCGCTGGGTCTGTCAGGGGGTTTTCGCCGTCGGGGAGGGGGAGTTCGAACCAGACCGTCTTGCCGCGGGGCGTGCGCCGGGAGCCCCACGCCGCGCTGAGCAGGCCGACGAGTTGCAGGCCCCGGCCGCCCTCGTCGGTGTCCCGGGCCCGTCGGCGGCGCGGCTGGACCAGGCCGGAGTCCCAGACCTCGCAGACCAGGGTGCGGTCCAGCAGCAGACGGAGTCTGATCTCTCCCTCGCCGTACCTGAGCGCGTTCGTCACCAGCTCGCTGACCAGCAGCTCCGTGGTGTCGACCAGGGGTTCCAGGCCCCAGCCGAGCAGTTGCCCGCGCGCGTACTCACGGGCCCGGCCCACGCTGCGGGGCTCACGCGGCAGCGTCCAGTCGCCGACGGACTCGGCGGGCAGCCCCTGCACCCGTGCCATCAGCAGCGCGATGTCGTCCTCGCCGTGACGCGTGTCGAGGGTGTTGAGGACGTGGTCGCAGACGTCCTCCAGCGCGCTGGTCGGATCCGTCAGCGCGCCCACGAACGCCTGAAGGCCCTCGTCGAGCGGATGGTCACGGGATTCGACGAGGCCGTCGGTGTAGAGGGCGAGCAGCGCGCCCTCGGGCAGTTCGACCTCCACCTCCTCGAACGGCTCGCCGCCCACGCCGAGCGGCATGCCGGGCGGCACGTCCAGCATCAGCGCCGCCTCGCCGGGCTCCACCAGCACCGGGGGCAGATGCCCGGCGTTGGCGAACGTACATCGCCTGGTCACCGAGTCGTAGACGGCGTACACGCATGTCGCCAGGTAGACCTCGGACAGGTCCGCGTCCCGGGACTGGCGGGCCGTGCGGGTCGCCTGCTGCACCCCGCCGGGCGTGCCGAGGCCCCGGGCGATCTCGTCCAACGCGGACAGCACCTCGGCCGGTTCCAGGTCCAGCAGGGCCAAGGTGCGTACGGCCGTGCGCAGTTCGCCCATGGCAACGGCCGCGCGCAGACCGCGGCCCATCACATCGCCGACCACCAACGCCGTGCGGTGGCCGGGGAGTTCGATGACGTCGAACCAGTCGCCGCCGACCTCCGTGGCCGCGTTGCCGGGCAGATAGCGGCAGGCGATGTCGAGTCCGGAGGCCTCCGGGTCGCCCGGCGGCAGCAGGGACCGTTGCAGTATCAGGGCGCGTTCGTGCTCGCGCCGGTACAGGCGGGCGTTGTCGATACAGACCGCGGCGCGCGCGGCCAGCTCCACGGCGAGGTCCCGGTCGCGGTCGCCGAACGGTTCGCTGCCCTTCGTCCGGGAGAACTGGGCGAGGCCGACGACCGTGTCGTGGGCCATCATCGGAACGGCCAGCGTGGACTGGACGAGGCCGCCCTCCTCGGCGGGGACGGTCTGCGGGCGTGCGGTGCGCAGGGCGGTCCCGCAGGGCGAGTTGAAGGGGTAGTGGTGGACCGCGCCGACCGCGACCGGCGAGCCGCCGCCGAGAATCGGCGCGCCGGAGACCGCGCTGGCGAAGGCGACGCGGCGCAGTTCGGCGCTGCCGTCGGCGAGGCCCGGCGGGGTCTCGTCACCGGCCAGCAGCCCCTGGTAGAGGTCGACGGAGGCGAGGTCGCAGAAGCCGGGGACGACCACATCGAGGAGTTCCCGGGCGGTGGTCTCCAGGTCAAGGGAGTTCCCTATCCGGGCGCCCGCCTCGTTGAGAAGGGCGAGATTGCGTCGTGCGGCGGCGGCCTCCCGGGCCGCCTCCCGGCGGGCGGTGATGTCCGTGCCGAGCCAGGCGATGCCGAGCGGGCGACCGCTGCCGCTCTGCACGCGGTAGAGGTTGACGGACCAGTGCCGGCGTTCCTCGGATTCCGGGACGAAGCCGGTGACATGCATGTCCGTGATGGATTCGCCGGTCTCAAGGACCCGGCGCAGGGTGGCCGCGATGCGCTCCGCCTCGCCCCGTGGCAGATAGTCGTGGACCCCCCGGCCGCGGTGGTCGTCGGGTGCGCCGCCGAAGATCGAGGCGATCCGCCGGTTGACGCGGCGCACCCGCAGCTCGGTGTCGATCAGGAAGAACCCGAACGGGGTTTGACCGAAAATCGCCTGCGAGGCGGCGAGGTCGGTCTCGATACTGCGCAGGGTGCGGACGTCCACGACGATGCAGACGGCGGCCCTTTCGCCCTCGGCGGTGCGGGTGGGCATGACGTAGACCTCGGCAAGGCCCTCCTCGCCGCGCCCGCCGCCCGGTCCGTCCGGCACCCGGAAGGGGACCACACCGGTCCACTCCCGTCCGTCGAGGACCTCGGCCATCTTCCGCTGGCCGCGCTCGCGCTGGTCGGGGTCGACGAACGCCTCGATGGGATCCATGCCCACGGCGCGTTCGGCGGGGATCCCGAAGAGCTGCTCGGCCCGCAGACTCCACTGGTCGACGAGCCCGCCGGGGCCGATGGAGAAGGAGGCGACCTTGATGTAGTCGTAGATGGAGCCGGGCGGGCTGCTCTGCCACATGGCGTCGCCGGGCGCCGCGGCAGCCGCCACGCCCCGGGCCCTCGCGCCGTCCGACGGGTCCTCGGACTCCGTGGCCTTCGCTGGTATCTCGCTCACGCGAACCGTCCCCTCCAGCTCACCGCGCCCGGTACCGGTCACCGGGGGCGGCTGCCCGCAGTATCCAGCACTACGGGCCCGCACGACACGGTGTTCACGATCACAGCCTGGTCCAGGCGCTGTTCGGGCCGGGCCGTGACAACATTTCCAGTCTTCTAACCAGGGAGCACGCCGTCGAATCACGTCCCCCGGCAGCCGCCGCCGGACGGCCGCCGAGAGTGGACACCACGGCTCACTGTGTCCATCGTTTCCTGCCGTTTCCCGCCATTTCCCGCGGTTTCCCGCTGTTCTTGCCGTTCTTGGGTTCTTGCCGTTTCCTTCCCCCTTCCGCACACCACCGCTCCGCTCCCCTCGCCCCGGCGGTTCAGTTCGGCACCGCCAGTTCGAACCAGACCGTTTTACCGCTGTCTGCGGGCCGGGTCCCCCAACTTCGCGAGGAGTTGGCGACCAGTTGGAGACCGCGGCCGCTCTCGTCGTCGGGGCGCGGGACGCGCTCGTGCGGCAGATCGGGGAGCGGGTCGGAGACCTCCACCCGCAGGGTGGCGCCGAGGTTCGCGGAGCGGACCAGGCGTACCCCGATGGGACCCGTCGCATGCCGCAGGGAGTTGGTCACCAACTCGCTCACCAGGAGCGCGGAGAGGTCGGCGAGGCTGTCGAGCCCCCAGTCCCGCAGTTGGTCGCGGACCGCGCGGCGGGCGGTGCGCACGGAGCCGGGCTGCGCAGGAAACGTCCATTCGGCGCAGTCGCCTTCGGTGTCGATCACGCCGATCACTTCCCAGGCCAGCGAACCCATCCCATGTCCGGTTTCGTGGGGTTAATAGGCACATACCCGATATCCAGGGGCCAGTACCGCATGGATAGGCGCACCGTGGCACGAACGGCGTACAGGTTGCTCAGCGGGCGTCCGAAGTCAGTCGGCCCATCACTTCGCGCACCGCGGGGACGTCCTGGTCGAGCCAGTCCACCTGCCAGATCTCACCGGGGGCGAGCAGCCGCAGCGCGTCATGGTCCTGAAGGGGTTCGGGGGCGGCGGAGCCGGGGCGCAGCCGGACGGTCCACACCCGCAGCACATACGGGGACTTCAGGGGCCACTCCCCCGGGACGCGCTCGACGACTTCGGCGTCGACGCCGAGTTCTTCGCGCAGTTCGCGCACCAGGGCGTCCTCGGGCCGCTCACCGGGTTCGACCTTGCCGCCGGGCAGTTCCCAGCGGCCGGCCAGTTCGGGGGGTGCGCTGCGGCGGGCGGCGAGCAGGCGGCCGGCGTCGAGCAGGGCGGCCGCCACCACCACGGTCCGTTCGGTCATGCGCCGGAGCCTACGGGAGCGCGGTCCGGCTCATCTGCCGACGCCCTCTCCGATCTGGCCGATGCGCTCGACCCAGTAGAGCTGTTTGTGCCCGCGGTCGTCGAGACTGTCGGCGATCTTCTGGGCCTCGGCGCGGGTCGCGTACCTGCCCACGCGATAGCGATTGCCGTTGTCGTCCTGCCGTATGACGAGCCAGGGCAGTAAGACCGTGCCGTCGCTCATCGCACCCCTCCGCCGCCCGTCGCCCCGCCCTCTAAGGAAACAGCAATCCGCATATGCCCGAGCGTACGCCCAACCTTCACTCAGCGAATACGGCTTTTCACAAAGAGGTACGCAACCAGCCAGAACGCCGGGGGCGCATCATGCCGAGCGCGCCCCTCGTGCGTCCCGTCGCACGGGGCCGGGGCGCGCCCGGCACAGTGCGGGCCACCTGCGAGGACGGCCGGATCCCAACGGCCCGCCGGGGCAGGCGGATCCGAGTGGTGTGACGCCGAACACCCGGGGGGTGTGCGCTACTTCACCGGCAGGTGGTACGAAACCCGGTAGCGGTCCGCGGGGATCACCACGTCCGCCGTCTCGACCGGCCGCCCCGAGGCGTAGTAGGTGCGCTGGACGACCACGACGACATGTCCGGGGACGCCGCCCAGCACATGCAGTTCTTCGGCGAGGCCGGGACGGGCGCCGACCTCCTCGGTGACGTTGTCGACGATGACGTCGATGGCACGCATGCGCTCGACGACGCCCATGCCGCCGAGCGGGCCCTCCTCGGGGAGCATCACCGGCGTGCGCCCCGTGACGGCGAGGGGTTCCCAGGAGGTGGAGAGCATCATCGGCTCCCCGGCGTCCCGGAAGAGGTACTTGGTGCACATCACGCGGTCGCCGGCCCGGATGCCGAGCCGCTCGGCGATGACGCCGCTCGCCTCGGTCTGCTCGCTTCTGGACTCCCAGGTGCCGCGGGCGGTGACATCGGCCTGCTCCTGCCGGAAGGGCGTGGCGCCGCCGTCCGGCCGGTACCCGGAACGGGCCACGCGCCGGGGCACGGGCCGCTCGCGCACATACGTCCCCGACCCAGAGCGCCCCTCGACCAGGCCCTCGGCCATCAGCACCTTGCGCGCCTCCAGCGCGACGGTGTCCGAGACGCCGTACTCCTGGCGGATCCGGGCCTGTGAAGGGAGCCGGGTGTGCGGTGGCAGTGAACCCTCGACGATCTTCTTGCGGAGATCACCCGCGACGCGGAGATACGCCGGCTGCTCACCGAAAGTCACTGGCCGCTCCCATCAGGTTGTACAGACAGCAACAGCCTGGCAACCGTGGGTTGGGAGGTGCAAGCAAAGGCCAGAGAATCACTCGATGTGATTACTTACGGCCGGGGAAGGCCGTGCCCAGGCATTTTTTCTCCCCGCTCCCGACGCGCTCACACCTCCATGCCGGTGCCGCCTGGGCCGCCGCCCGTGCCGCTGCCGCCGTCCGCCGCCGACGGCGGGGTCGTGGCCAGCCCCAGAGCCTTGCGCGCCGTGACCGACCGCTTCGGGTCAAGAAGGTCGTACCCCTTCTCGTAGTGCTCGTAGAAGGTGTCCACGTCGCCGGACCCGGCGGCCTTCGACCACTGCGCCCGGGCCTTGTCCAGATCGTCCGCCAGGGCCGCCACCGGCCCGCTCGCGCCCGCCGGCCAGTCGTGCCCGCGCAGCATCCCGGCCTGCTCGTCCAGCGCCGCCGACACACGCCGCGCCCACGCCCGGTGGCCCGGCAGGTCGTCCTCGACGTACTCGGTGTCGGGCGCGGTGTCGAGGGCCGCGTTCAGGACGTGCGCGGCCTTCAGATAGGCGACCTGGTCGGCGTCGAGGACGGTCTCGTCGTTGCGCAGCGAGCCGGTCAGCGGCTCGCCCTCGACCGTGTTGCCGAACAGGCAGGTCACCGCGCGGTCGCCGATGGACCAGCTCTCTGTGGTGGGCACGAGGTAGTACACCTCGACGTCGTCGGGCACGGCCCAGGCGTCCATCGCGTAGCCGTCCTGGAGCCCGTAACAGCGGTCGCCTGCCGTCTCGTCCAGCGCCTCCTGGCCCGGGTAGGGGCCGCCGGGCAGGTCGAAGGACGCGAACACCTCGGCGTCGTGCTCCCCGTCGCAGTCGACCGTGTCGACGTCGTAGGTCTCGCCGCGCAGCGAGCCGCCCGGCGCGTTGACGCACTCGCCCTTGGACAGTGTGAAGACGGCGTCGTCGCGTGCGCCCTCCTTGACCCCCTCCCAGAACGCGCCCGCCCCGCCCGTGGCGAGCATCAACACCCACAGCCCGAGCCCGAGCCCGGACAGCACGGAGCCGCCGATCGCCAGCCCCCTGCCGCGTTCCGCGCGCCGTTTGATCTGCCGGAGCGCGACCAGCCCCAGCACCAGGCCCACGCCGGGCAGACAGCACAGGATGCCGAGGACGAGGGAGGAGATGGCGAGCCCGTTGACGGGGGCCGGCCGGTTGTAGGGGCTGTAGCCCTGCCCCCACGCCGAGTACGGCGGCTGCCCGTACGGCTGCCCGTAGGGACCCTGCTGATACGGACCGTGCTGGTACGGATCCTGCGGATACGGACCCTGCTGGTAGGGGTCCTGCGGGTACGGGCCGGGGCCCTGCGGACAGGGGCCTGGCTGGTGCGGAGACGGACCGGGCTGCGGGGAGTGCCCTTCGGGCTGGTGGGGGCCGGGGGGCGGGGGTATGGACACCGGTACCGTGCTCCTGGGTTCGGACGGCGGCATTGCTGAACTGATGTACGACTTCGCGCATGGTAAGCGCGTTACGGGTGGGGGTGGAATGCGGGTCACGCGTGCGACGGTTCCCGCGGTGCACGGTCCGGCTCACTGGCCCCCGCCTCGCTTCGAGGACGAGTGGGAGAACGACGAGTGAGCGAGCTGACGCCCGAGACGGTCCGCGCGGTCAATGCGCTGACGGCGAGCTGGGCCGGGGCCTCGGCCGAGGGCACCGTGCTCTCGGCCGCCGGGGTCTGGCCCCTGCTGGCCTTTCTCGCGGACGGGGCGGCGGGCCCGGCCCGCACCGAACTGGCACGGGCCGTCGGGGTGCCCGCCGAGCAAGCGGCCGGTGCGGCACGGGAGTTGCTCGCCGCGCTGCACGGCATGCCCGGCCTGGGCGCCGCCCTCGGCCTGTGGACCGGCCGCACGCTGGACGTACGGGACGAGTGGCGGGCCGGGCTGCCCGCGGACGCCCACGGCAGGCTCGACGACGACCCCGAGGCCGCGCAGCGGGCCCTCGACGCCTGGGCGGCGAAGCGGAGCGACGGACTGATCGAGCGGATGCCCATCACACTGACGCGGGACGCCGACATGGTGATCGCCACCGCCCTCACCGTGCGCACGGACTGGCCGCGCCCCTTCACGGAGCAGCCGCGCCGCCCGCAGACCGGGCCCTGGCGGGGGCGGGCCCTGCTCGGACTGCACCGCAGGGGCGTGCGGCCCGACCGGATCGGCGTGGTCAGCGCCGCCGAGGGCATGGTGACCGCGCTGAAGGTCCCCGGAAACAACGGCATCGACGTCCATCTGCTGCTCGGCGAGGAGCGGATGAGCCCCGGACAGGTCCTGCGGGCGGGCGTCGGGGCCCTGGAGCGCACGCTGCCGGTCGTCGGGGGCGGCCAACTCCCCTACGGGCAGGTGGGACCGGGCCTGACCGTGGAACGGCAGCCGTCCCTCACCCCGGAGCCGGTCGTCCTCGACGTCACCACCGTGGCCTTCGACGTGCGGGCCGACCACGATCTGCTCGCCCTGCACCAGGTGTTCGGGCTCACCGGCGCGCGGGACACCGGCCGGGGCCACTTCCCCGGGATCAGCGGCTCCCCGCTCGCCATCGGGGCGGCCGCGCAGTCCGCGGTCGCCCGGTTCGGCGCGCTCGGCTTCCGGTCGGCGGCGGTGACGGCCGTCATGGCCGCGCCGGGCGGCATACCGCAGTACCGCCACGAAACCACCGTCGTCCGCGCCGTCTTCGACCGGCCCTTCGCCTTCCTGGCCACCCACCGCCCCACCCGTCTGGCCCTGATGGCGGGCTGGGTGACGGGGGCGGTGGACTATCCCTCGGGGCCCGGTTCAGTGTGAGGGCCCGCCCGGCGGACGGCTCGACGTGAGGACCCGCCCGGCGGACGGCTCGACATAAGAGTCCGCCCGGCGGACGGGGAGGACGCAGCCGACCGTGGTGAACTCCGGTCGGCTGCGCACCCGTTCGGGCGGTCTTGCTCAGGGCTTGACGAGCTGGGAGATCATCCAGCGCTGCGCGCTCAGTTGATTGTCGCCGCACTTCACCACGTAGAGCCTGGCGTCTTCTCCGCCGTTCTTGCCGCCGGTCACGCTCATGCACAGGTTGCTCGCGATGTTGCGGATCCAGTAGCCCTGCGGCCGGGGGTCCAGCCACCACTGCTGGTTGTCGGCGTTCGTGCCGTCGCAGTAGTACTCGCTGACCTTCGTCTGGGGTGACACGCTGCCGTAGTACGGCAGGTCAAGGCACAGTCCGTCCTTACGGTTCGTGACGACGAACAGGCTCGCTCCCCCCGGCCCGCCGTCCGGGTCCGTCACCTTCAGGTCCCAGAGCATGTTGTCCGCGGAGTTCGTGATGCAACTGTGCTGGTTCACCGCGCCGTCCACCGAACCGTGCCCTTCGCCGGGGATATCGGCGCACCTGCCGGTCGCGACGTTCAACAGCAGCACGTTGACCCGGTTGGAGAGCGCGTTGACCAGCTGCCGGGTGGTGGGCGCTGGCGCCTTCTTCACCTTCGTCCCGGTCTGCGGCTTCGCCGTGGGCCGCACGACGGCCCTCTCCTTGACGACGGGCCGGGGTGCGGCCTTCACCTCGGCGGGCGACGCGCTCGGCGAGGCGGACCTGGACGGGCTCGGCGAGACCGAGGCCGAGGGCGACGGGGACTCGGCCGCGTAGGTCGCGGCCGGTTTGTCGTCGGACAGACCGGCGTCGAGCGTCGTACCGGCGACGGGTGCCGTGTTGACGGTGCGGTTCCCGTCGTCATCGCTCAGGCCGAGCACCAGAAACGGTACGGAGATCAGCACCGCCCCCGCGATGGCGGCCGCGGCCAGCATGGGGCCGCGCGGCCGTCCCGGCGATGCCCCCGCCGCGTCCGGATCGTCCGGGCCGTCGTCGCCCCCGGCGAAGAGCACACCGGCCGATGCATCGGGCTCCGGCCCGTCGGACGCCGCCGCCTGCCGCTGTCGTTGTTCCGGCTCCGGCTGGTGTCCCTGCGCGGCGGATGCCGGTTCCGCGGTGGCGGACGCGGAGCGCCGCCCGAAGAGCCGCCTGGGGGCGGGCGCGGGAGACGCCGGTATCGGTATCGGGGCGGCCGGATCGGGGCCGGGGTCGGGGGTGCGCGGTCCGAGGCCCGCGCCGGGGTCCTCACCCGGCGGTGGCACGGACACCGCGCGGCGAACGGCGACGGAGGGCGTCGTCTCGCCGGCCGGAGGTTCGTGCTGACGTGGCATGAACACTGCTCCTTGTCGATGAGTGGGGGGTGCTGTGCCCTCGCGTCAGCTCTCGCCCGGGGCGCCGACGGGTCCGGCGCACCGGTCGGGCCAGTCGCCCGCGCCGGGGCCCGTACGGTCGGTCAGGGCGTGGTCGAGCCGCGCGAGCGCGGTGTCGTCGGCGTCCTCCGGAAGGGGGGACACCGCCTGGGTGTCGGGCAGTTGACGCAGCAGCACCAGACGGATCGCGGCGTCGGTGCGCACATCGAGCACCTTGAAGGCGGTGCCCGGGGCGAACACGACCTCGTCGCCGCCGTCCAGCAGCTGCCGGACCCGGCGGCCGGTGATCGACCAGATCGCGAAGCCCACGCCCGCGACCCGGTCCTCGCCGGCCGGGTCGAGCGGCAGCCCGCTCAGCGGCGCGGGATCCCGCAGCACATCACCGGGCCGCGGTACGCCGAGGCCGGGCGCGTCGGTACCGCCGCGCAGCACGGCACCGCGGTACGACGGCAGCCGCCCGAGCCCGGACGCCAGACACCTGGCGTAGGGCACGAGGCGCTGCTCCCCGGCCCGCAGGGAACGCCTCAACTCCGCGTGCCCGAGGGGGCCTTCGCCGTTGCGGAGGTACATGCGCAGCGCGATCAGGTCGGTCCGGGCCGCCTCCTGTTCCTCGCCCCGCAGCGCGGGCATACCGGCCAGCGCCCGGTTCACCGCGGCGCTGTGCCGCTCCCACACCGGCTCCGCGAGCCTGCGGAAGGAGTCCCGCTCCGGGGTGGTGCTGCGGTGCCGCGGCGGCACCGGTACGGCGGGCAGCGGCCGGCCGCCGCCGGTCCCGGCCGGGGGCGGGACCGCGGGCGCGGGGGCCGGGGCGGCACCGCCGTCGTCCGGCTTACGCGGGACCTCGGTGCGGGGTGCCTCCGTCCGTGGCGCCTCCGCTGTCCCTGGCGCCTGCGCTGTCCGTGGTGCCTGTGCTGTCCGTGGTGCCTCCGCTGTCCCTGGCGCCTTCGTGCTGGGGGCCTCCGCGCGGGGGGTCTCCGCGCGGGGGGTCTCCGTTGTCCCTGGCGCCTTCGTGCTGGGGGCCTCCGTGCGGGGGGTCTCCGCGCGGGGGGTCTCCGCGCGGGGGGCCTCCGCGCGGGGGGTCTCCGCGCGGGGGGTCTCCGCGCGGGGGGTCTCCGTTGTCCCTGGCGCCTTCGTGCTGGGGGCCTCCGTGCGGAGGACCGCGGTCGGTTCGGGAGGGGACGGTGGCCGGGGTACCGCACCGCCCGCGGTCGGTACGGGACGCGCGGGCGCGATGGGAGCGGCGGGGGCACCGACGGCCACCGGCCCCGGGCGGGGCGTCCGCGGCGCGGACACCGGGCCGGACGCCGGCTCGACGGCCACGGGGGCCGAGACCACCGACTCGGAGGAGGCCGAGGAGGGCCGCCCGGAGGACGCCTCGGAGAAGGCCGAGGAGGACGGCCCGGAGGACGGCCCGGGGGAGGTCGCGGAGGGCGGCTCGGAAGACGGCCCGGAGGATGGCTCGGAGACCGGTTCCGCTGCGGGTCCCGCGAGCGGTGTCGCGACCGGCTCTGACACCGGCGTAGAGACCGGGACGGCGACCGGCTCGGGGGTCGGCTCGGGCTCCGGCTCGGGGGTCGGCCCAACGGGTGACGACATCGGCTCCGAGGGTCCGCCGGCCGGAGCGCCCCCGGACACGGTGGCCGGGCGGCCAGGGGCCGTCGGGCCGGTCCCCGTTCCGCCGGTCGCGGTTCCGCCGGTCCCCGTTCCGCCGGTCCCAGTTCCGCCGGTCGCGGTTCCGCCGGTCGCGGTGACGGGCACCCGGCTCGGCTTCGTCGGCTGGGGCGGACCGTCCGGGCCGGGCACGGCCACGGCGACTGCCGCGCCGCCGCCCGGAACCGATGCCGCGGCACCGGCCGCCGCGCCCTCTGCGACGGCACCGGCCGCCGTCAACGCCGGCGGTGCGGGCCGCGAACCGGCCCCCCGCACGGGCCCGTTCACCGGACCGTTCACCGGGCTGCCCGCCGGGCCGCCCGTGCGCACGGCGGGCCCGTCGCGCCGTGCCGGAGGTGCGGGCCGTGCCGCCGGGGCGAAGCGGATGACACGCAGGGCGTGCTCCGCCGCCAGGATGCGCAGGGCGCGACCGCCGTCGGGCGTGGCGGCGTGCACGTCCAGGGTGGTGCGGGCGCGCAGGTCGGGGGCGAGGCGGCCGAGGAAGCGGGACAGCACGGGCCAGAGGGAGGCGTCGAGCCGGTCACCGGCCCGGCCGACCTCGATGACCGGGCCGTCGATGCTCACCGGCCGGGCGCTTCTCGGCGGCGGGGTGCCGTCGCGGGGCCCCACCCACAGCCCGGCCCGGGTGACCACGGCCTGCCACGCGTCGGAGAGGCCGATCGCGCCGTCCGCCGAGGCCCCGAGGTCCGGCACCGGCGAGGACCAGCGCAGCAGCCGGGGAGCAGGGGCGGACCGCGGGCCCTGCGCGGGTCCGGCGTCCGGGCCGGGCACCGGCTCCGGTGCCGTCTCCCGCGCGGGCAGGCACATCACCGCGTCCACGAACGGCAGCCAGCGCGGATCCCCGTCCGGGCCGACCAGCACGGACCGTACCCGGTAGGTGCCCAGCGGGCCGTCGGCGGCGAAGAGCGGAAGACCGGTGGTGACCTCGACCTCCGCGTTCAGCAGGGCGGCCACCGACTGGCCGAGCGGCAGCAGGTCCCGGCGCCCCCCGGGGACGAGCCGGACCCCGGGGCGCACGGCGGCCGGCAGCGCGCCGAGGAGTTCGGCGACATCGGTCGCGACGACGTCCTCGCCCCACGGCACGCCGACGACCACGGCGAGGCGCCTGGGGTCCACCGGTATGGCGTGGAACAGATCGCCGGGCCGGGGCGCGCCGGCCTCGGCCGGACGGATCAGCAGGCCCGCCGGGATCTGGTCCACCACGCAGCCGTCCGCCGTACGGGCCGGCGTGCGGCGCACCGCGGCCTGCCAGTCGGGCGCCGGGGTGCGCGGCCCGAGCGGTTCGGGTTCCTGCCCCGCGGCGAACCGCCACCAGCCGCCGTCCCCCGGCGGTACGAACACCGAGCCGCCGGGCACCACGAGGACCGGTCCGTCGGGGGCCTCGACCGTCAGGTCCCAGGACTCGGCGATCCGGCGGGCCAGGGCGGGCCGGTCGGTGCGGTCGTGTCCGGCACCGGACATCACCAGCCGCACCGACCGGGTGCCGGTGTCCCGCAGGGAGTCGAGCGACTCGCTCAGCCGGGGCCAGAGCGCCGCCGCGGCGTCGCCCTCGGCGACGGCTGCGATCGTGACGGTGCCGTCGTCCGCCGCGCGCAGCGCGCGGGCGAGGTCGGCGACGTCGGCCGGGAGCAGGGTGTCGTCCATGGGCAGGCGGAGCAGGAGCAGGCCGTCATGGTCCTCGACCAGTACCCGCGGTTCCGCTCCGGGCGCCCGACCCGGTGCGGCGGCGCCCTCGCGCTCGGTGCGGGAGGCCGCGCCGGCGGCACGGCGGCGGGCCGGACGGCCGTTCCAGCGGCTCATCCGACGTCCTCCCCCGGCGTACTCGTCTCACACACCCGTACGCCTCTTCCCAACCCACATGCCCTACGTTGCAGTTCCACCGGTCACACGCCCGTTCCACGTACTCACGAAGCCCTCGATTCACTCAACTAACTCTGAACCAACAGTGGTTGCCGACGAAGCTCGAAATCGATGAACGTCCGGCGACACAAGATCACCGGGTCCGTGCCGACGTGTGCGCACCGTCCGCGGCGCCGGCCTCCACCCCGGTCTCAGCCACGGTCTCGGTGTCAGCCATGGTCCCGTGCGCGATCGTCTCCGCCAGTGGTCCGGGTTCCAGGACGGCACCCGCGGGGCTGGACGGGTTGACGTACAGGTGGTGTCCGGGCGGGAGTCGGGGCAGCAGGTCGTCCGTGGTCCGGCGCGCGAAGGCGAAGCCGCCGACGAGGGCGAGGTGGACGGTGGAGGTGAAGACGGGAACCACGGGGGTGCCGTCCGCCGCCGTCGCGGTCACCGGCGAGCCGTCGGGCAGTGTGAGCACCGCGAGGTCCGCGGCGGCCAGGGCGTGCGCGACGTCCTCGGGCGGTCCGTAACCGGTGACGGCGAGTTGGAGGGCGGCGTCGACGGCGTCGGTGGGCTCGGGCCAGCCCAGGGTCTGCGGTGAGGGGCGGTAGGCGTCGTTGTCCTGCCACTCCTCGATCTCCCCGCCGGCGCCGGAACGCCACCGGCCGGCCACGGCGAAGTCGGGCGGCATGCCCTCCCCGCGCCAGCCCGGATCGACCGCGCTGATCCAGTGGTCCGGGGCGAGCCGGGCGGCCTCCACGACTTCCTCGGGCGGCTCGGGCGGGGCGTCCCGGAAGGCCGTACCGGTGTCCTGCGATGCGGTCGAAGCGGTCGGCGCGGTGGTGGGCTGAGGAGTCATGAGGTCGTCCAGGTGGTGGGAGAGGCGATCGGGGGATCACGGTCGGTTCAGCAGTGGTTCGTCCGCCGGGGACGGTTCGAAGTGCCGTACGGAGCCGTCCCGTTCGGTGAGCGTGATGCGGATGCCGAGATCGGCAGCGGCCAGGACGGCGGCGGTCTCGGTGACGGTGGCGTCGGCGTCGCCCCACTGCCGCAGCAGGCGGTACCGCTGGGCGAGGGAGAGGGTGACCTCTGCCGGTGTCAGCCCTCCCGCGAGGGTGGCGTATCCGAGTTGGTCGCCCGTCAGTTCGGCGCCCACAGCCTTCAGTTCGCCGATGGTCAGCGTGGTGCGGGTTCCTGCCCAGTCGTCGGCGGCGAGGCGCGGGACACGGTGCGCCGCGTCGGGTTCGGCGAGCCGGGACTCGACCCAGCGGTGCAGCGCGTCGGCGGGGTCCGGCCCCGAGAGCACCGCGCCCAGGCCCGGTCGGCCGAGCCGCCCCGGCGCCCCGGTGTGCAGCGCGCCCGCCAGGGCTGCCGGCAACCAGTCGCCGCCGCCCACCGGCTGACGCAAGGTCAGCACCGTGGCGTCCGGGTCCGGGGCGGACGGCCGCGGCGCCCGCGGGGCCACGGCGACGGGGACCGTCGGGGACACGGAGGACCTGGTCCCGGGGGCGGCGGAGGCGCGGGAGGACGTCGAGGTGCCGCCGGGCACGGCGACGGGGAGCGGGACCGTGGCCGGGCGCCTGAGCGGCCTCGGGCGGATGAAGGTCCAGTCCCCGCTCCTGCTGTACTCCGTGGTGGTCATCACGAGGTCGATCACTCCCGTCGACGGGTCCTCCCGGAGATCCGTCCGGCGCCGGGTCGCGACGACCACGCGGCTGACGGCGTCCCGGCCCGCGAGTGCCTTGCCGAACATCCGGGTGTCCGGGCCGAGACCCACGGGGACGATGCGCGTCTCGCTGGGGGGCGTCGCCCTCATGTCGGGATCGTGGCGGATCAGTTCGGCGACCTCCTCGTAGGGCACGGACCGGGAGGTCCCGTCGGGCCACGGCATGGCGACGGTGTCCGGTTCCGTGCCGGGAGCCAGCACCACGACGTACGGGGTGCCGCGGTCAGGTCCCGTGGTCCACGGAGTGGGGTAGTCCGGCTGAGTGCGGCCACCGGTCGGATCGAGCACGGCGTACCGTCCGGTGTCGAGCAGGCCGGTGTACGGGTGCGGCGACCAGTTCCGTCCCACGGCACGGTCGCTCGTGCCGAAGACGCGGGTGCTGTCGTCCAACGCGCCGTGCCGTTGCAGGTCGAAGGCGGCGAGCGCGGTCGCGCTGTGGACGTCACGGCCGACCGCCGCCGCCGCGGCCGCCGTCCACAGCAACGTCTCCCGATGCGCCGGGTCACCGGGATTCTCGCCCGGCGGCAGGTGCAGCACCCGCCGGGTGAGGTCATCGGCGTCCGGGTGGTCGTCCACCGCCTCGACGGCCCTGACGGTGGCCCACAGCAGCCACTGGCGGTCAGCCGGGGTGACGCTCCGGCCGGGCGGAATCCCCAGCACCTGCCGGGCCCGCGCATCGAGGTCACCCGTGGCCAGCAGCTCCCGTGCCCGGTCGACGGCCGGGAGGGAGACGAACGCCGACAGGGCTGCCGTGCCGTCGGCGTCCACAGCGGCACGCGCCGCCTGAAGCGTGGCACGCACATCGGCCGGGTCCAGGGACGGGGGCAGCGGGGTACCGGCCACGGGCCACCGTCCGGTGTGCGCCCAAGTGACCCGCTCCAGCAGATCGAGGGTGAACGCGCCACCACCCGCGCGGTCCGCATCCCGCCGCCGCATGACCTCCAGGGCGCCGAGGCCGCTCAGCAGCGCCCGGTGGGCGTTGCGGTCGTCCTCCACCTGGACGCCGAAGGTCAGCCGCAGGGCGCGTACCAGCCGCAGGGCGGTGTCCCGCTTCTCCCGCGCGTCGATCCGCAGGCCGCCGAGACCGGCGGTCTCGGCGACGGCGTCCAGACCGTCCTGGTCGGGCTCCGGCCGCGTCTCCGTCCAGTCGGCCAGGGACCCCAGGGCGGACGTGTACACCCCCTGTTCGGCCTTGCGACCGTCGTTCCAGAAGACGTGCATGCGGTTGGGGGAGAAGACGGTGCGCTTGTTCTCGTTGGCGACGTCCTGGGCGACGGACGTGACCGCGAGGCGGTCGGCGACGAAGGGGGTGGGGCTGTCGTAGCCGACCTGCTCGCCGCTGGCGGCCGCGTCACCCCAGCACGAGATGAGCACGATCGGAACATCGCGGGCGAGTCTGCGCAGGCTGGGCCGGCGGCGCAGATAACGGCCGGTCGACGGGCCCGGCATGTTCCTCGGTCGGGAGTCGGTACCGACCACGTGGTTCAGGCCCGGCCGTCCGTGCAGCCACAGGAAGTAGGGCTTGCGCCCACGCCACGGCACGGGGCGCGGGGCACCGACCGGCCTCTCGGTGATCGGGTCGACGGCATACCACTGGCTGGACGACACCAGGTCCGCGACGCTTCCTTCGCGCAACCACTGGCCGTCGCCGTCCATCAGCATCCGGCCGGTCGAGCGCCCGTCCAGGGGCATGGTGACGCTCTTGATCTCGTCGGCGTGGACGGTGGTCCCGTCGGTCAGAAGCAGCTCCGCCGGCCCGTCCGACGGGTCGGCTTCGGCCCAGTCGTCCGGCTCGCTCGCGACCCAGGCGCCCAGCGGCAGCCCGGCGTCACGGTCGTCCAGCACGTTGACGCGACGGCGGGCGCTGTGCGGATACCTGCCCAACACCGGCGTACCGGTGTGTGCCCACACCGTCCGACCGCTGCGGAACGCGGCCCGGCCGGGCAGTTCCAGGCCCATGTCGGCGGCCTTCGGCGAGACCAGGACCACCGGAACGGCGGGGTCGGCGCGCGTCAGGACGGGATCCATGGTGAGGAGTTCGGCGAACACCTTGGGGGAGATCCGCCACCGCCTGCCGTCGGGCAGCGCCAGCTCGACTGCCGTGTGGTCGCCGCCCGCCGTGGCGACCAGGTACGGGTCGGGCGCCCCGGCCCGCGCCGCCCAAGGACCGGGCTGGGGCGTGCTGGTGAAGTTCCTGAGCGACACCACGTGAAACTCGGCGGTGTCGACTTCCTTGCCCGCCTGGTCCGTCCACTGGCGGCCCCGCGGTGTGCCGTCCGGCGCGGTGAGCAGGGTGTCGTCCGAGAACAGGCCCTGCCGGCTCAGATGGAAGGCGGTCAGGGCGGCCGCGCCGGTGGCCCGCCCGGCTGCCATCGCGTCGGCCACCAGGTCGTAGAGGTCACGCAGTTCGTCCGGCACGGCATCGGTGTCGAGGGAGTTCCCGGGTGCTGCCGAGTGACCGCTCTGGTGCGCGGGAGCCTGGGCGGCGGCCGGGACGGCGGCCGGGACGGCGGCCGGGTCGGCGGCCGGGTCGGCGTCTGGGCGGCCCAGAACCAGTTCGGCGACCTCGGCGAGACTCAGCGAGGAGGGCCGGGTCCCGAGGGGATCGAGCCCTGGGTAGAGCCGCCGCAGCGTGTCGAGCACGGGGGACAGCGGCGACCGCTCGACGTCGATGACCGCACGGCGCCGCTCGGCACGCCCGTCCGTCGCGACAGCCCTGTCGCTCGCCGGTCCGCTACGGCCCCCGCTGCGCACGGCGATCGGGAAGTCCTCGACGCGGGCCTGTCTGCCCCGGCGCGCCCCCACCGCGGCCAACGCCGCGCCCGAGGCTGCCAGTTCACGGCCGATCGCGGCACGCAGCGCATCGGCCACCGCCTGCGCCCGGCCTTGACCGGTGCGCTCCGCCTGCCGCACGGCCCCGGAACCGATCGCGAACCGGGGGCCGTTGCCGTACCCGGTGACGGCGATCTGGGGTAGGCGAAGCCCGGCGCTCACATCGCGCAGCCCGTCGGCCACGATCTGCCGCGCCAGATCATCGATCTGCCGCAGCCCTTCCTCATCGAGGCCCTTGTCGCCCTCGACGAAGTCGAGGTACGGCCGGGACGGTGCCCGGACCGGTACGGCGGCGGTCACCGCGAGCGTACGCGCCGGGTGCGGTGAGCGCGCCTTTGCGGAGGCGGGCACGTCACCGGCCGACGGGGCACCGGGCCCCGGGGACGACGTGGCGCGGACGACCGGAGCGGGCGCGGCACCGGACACGGACGACGACGTGGGCACGGGCGCCGCAACGGGAGGCGGATCCGGGGTGGGGTGCGGATCCAGGGTGGGGTGCGGATCCAGGGCGGGGCGAGGGTCCGAGGCGGGACGCGAGTCCGAAGCAGGACGCGAGTCCGAAGCAGGACGCGAGTCCGAAGCAGGACGCGAGTCCGAAGCAGGACGCGGGATCGTGGGGGAAAGCTTGCCCGGATCGGAGTCGGGCTTCGCACCATGCCGGACGGACAGCTCGTCCAGATCCGTGTCGGACAGATCCGTGTCGGACAGATCCGTGTCGGACAGATCCGCGCTGGACAGATCCGCGCTGGACAGATCCGTGTCGGACAGATCCGTGTCGGACATCTCGTCGTCCAGGTCGGACCAGTCGTCGGAACTCGTGTCGGTGTCCGCGCCGACCGCCGCTTCCGGTGCCGGTGCCGGGGGCGGGGCGGCGGCGCTGAGCGGGGTGAACTCGGTCGCCGGGGCCGCGGCGGTGACGACGATCGGCGACCGGCCCGTCGGTGGCGGCGAGAACTGGGTGAGCTGCCGCGCCTGCCACGCGTCGCCGGGCTTGGTGGCGGCCCAGTCGGCGGCGGAGCTTCCGCCCACGGAGAACGGCCCGTTGTTCCCGGCGCGCCCCAGTCCCGCCATCCCCCATGACGTCCAGACGGGCCGGGCCGTGGCCCAGGAGACCTCGTGCCGCAGCGGGAGCGGGGCGCCGGGCTGGGGCGCCGCGGCACCGGCCGGCGCTCCGGCCAGCACGATGTCGGTGGTCAACAGGTCACGGCCGACGAGATCGGGGTCGCGGGCGATGAGTTCGGCGACCTCCGCGTCCGGCACGGCGAACCGTCCGCCGGGCAGGTTGAGCCAGGTCCGGCCGGAGCCGGCACCGCCCACCGAGACGACGTACGCGGGATCCTTGCCCTGGGCGAGCCAGGGCGAGGGGGCCTCGCCCGTGCGGCGCAGCCCGCCGCCGGGCCCGGGCGTCACGGTGCCCAGAACGGACGCGTCCAGGTGCGCGCCCGTCGGCAGCGGTTGCGCCCAGTTACGGCCGGACGGCCGGCCGGCGGCGTCGCGCATCCCGGTCTGCGCGGCGAAGGCTCCCCGTTCCTCAAGGTGGAACGCGGCCAGCTCGACCAGGTTGTTCGGGTTGCGTCCGGCGGCGATCGCCCTGGTGGCCAGCCAGCCCAGCTCGACGCGTTTCGCGGGGTCGGGCGCGTTCAGGTGCAGCACCCTGGCGGCGGTGCCGCCCACGTCGGCCACCCCGCTGAGCCATTCGAAGGATCTCACCTGGGCCCAGAACAGGCGTGAGGTCTCCCGCTCGCCGACCGTGGCCGACGGGTCCAGGCGCAGCACCTTGGCGGCCGTCGCCGAAGGGTCCTTGAAGGAGCGTGTCTGCTGGGCGACCCCGACGAGGTGCGGCACCCGGACGAAGTCGGTCAGCGCGGTGCCCTGGGGCGCGGCTGCCGCCCGCGTGAGCAGACCGCGGTAGGCGGCGGCGTCCACCGGGCCCGGACCGCCGCCGTGGTCGCGCCGGTCGGCGAAGGCCGCACGCTGGAACAGGTCCATGGTGAAGGGGCCCGTCCCGGCCAGCTTCGGATCCCGGTGCCCCATCGCCTCCAGCGCGCCGATGCCGCGGAGCAGGTCGTCGTAGGAGGGGTCCTCGTCGATGCCCGGGCCGAGGGCCAGCCGCAGCGCTCGCACCAGCCGCAGGGTCCGGTCGAGGATCTCCCTCGGCACCGGTCCCGCGTCGGTGTGCAGGCCCGCGGTGCGGGCGCGGTCGGCCAGTTCCGCGTCCAGCGGCTCGGGCCAGAACTCCAGGATCCGGCCGTACCGCCCTTGCGCGTCGGTGTACACCCCCTTCCAGAAGCTCGGGTTCGGGCCGGTCGTTTCCTGGTGACCGGTGGCGCGGTCCACGGCCTGTACCCGTTTCCGCGTGCCGTTCGCCACGATCTGGGCGACCGGCAGGTCCGCGAGCGGATCGGCGGTCGGCGGCAGGGAGACGGCGACGTTCCCGGCCGTGTTCGCGTTCCCGCCGTCGGCGCTTCGACCGGCCCAGCACGCCTCCAGGTAGATCCAGTCCTGGTCGCGGAGCCGGCGCACGCTCGGCCGTCGCTTGAGCCAGCCCGTGAAGCTCTCGCCGGACGCGCGGTAGGTCCTGCCGTCCTCCTGCGGTACGGACAGGCTGTCCGGCAGGCCGTGCAGGATGAGGTGGTACACCCGCTCGCCGGGACGCGCGCCGGTGTTCAGCGGGATGGCCGGGGTACTGGCGAACGAACCGGGGTGCACCTGCCGATAGGACGTGATCTTGTGGAGGTTGCGATACAGATGCTCCCGTTTCCCGGCCAGTTCGGCGGGGCTGAACAGCGCCCGGCCGAGCTGCGGGTGGCCGTCCTCGTCGGCGACGAGGGCGAAGCTGACCATCCGGCGCTCCCACTCGGGGACGTCCGTGCGGTCCTCCGGTACCACCTCGCCGGGGCTGCTGCGGATCCAGTCACCGCGTGGCACGCCCGGTTTCTTCTCCAGGGTGAGCGTGGCGGGCGTCACGTCGTCCGGTGTGCTCAGGGCGGGCGTACCGCTGGTGGACCACACCTCGCGGCCGAGCCGGTCGGCGAGTGCGCGCGGCAGCTTCAGCTCCCCGGCTCCGCCGCGCGGGACGACCAGCACCACGGGGACGTCCTGGGGCAGTTGTGCCAGCACCGGGTCCATGGCCAGCAGTTCGACGAACACCTCCTGCCCCACCGTGACCTCGGTGCCGTCGCGCAACTCCACGGTGACCGCCTCGGAGTTGCCGCCCGCCAGGAGCACGAACGGTCGTGGCCGACCCGGCGCCGGCCGCCACGGTGCCGGCCGGGGGTCGTTCGCCTCGAATGTTCCGTCGTGTTCGACGAGCACCGCCGTGGTGTCCAGGTTCAGGTCCAGGTGCTCGCCGGTGCCCGGCCGGTCGATCCAGTTGCGTCCGTACGGGGTGCCGTCGGAGCCGGTGAGCGCGGTCGCCGGGGACTGGCTGCCCCGGAGGGTGAGACCGAAGGCGGTCAGCGTCGCCAGGCCGCGGGCCTGTGCCACGGCCGGGTCGAGGGCGATACGGAACAGGTCCCCGTGGTGCTCGTCGGTCACCGCGGTTCCCGGGTCGAGGAGCAGCACCTCGCGGGCCACGGCGTCCAGGTCGAACGGCCCCTCGCGCAGCGCGGAGTCCTGCGCGGACTGCCGTAGCCGGTCCAACCGTCCGACGGTGTCGTGCAGTTGCGCATACAGCCGGTTGCGGGTGATGCCGCCACCGAAGATCCGGACGAGTGCCTGGTGGTACCGGGCGTCGGGGGCGGGCGGTGCGGGAGCGAGTGTCTCCTCCGGTTCGGGTGTGTCCAGGTCCATGTCCGCCGAGCCGAGGGAACCAGTTGGGGAACCAGGATCGACGGGCGCGGAGGTCAGTGTCCGCGGGCCGGCAGAGGTGCCGTTGGACGTGGTGACCGGGGGCGGGGCGGGGGCCGGAGCCGTGGCGGGGGGTGGGGCCGTGACCGGAGCCGGAGCAGGGGCCGTGGCAGGGGCCGTGACCGGAGCCGGAGCCGGGGCAGAGGCAGGGGCCGTGACCGGAGCCGTGACCGGAGCCGGAGCCGGAGCAGGGGCCGTGACCGGAGCCGGAGCCGGGGCAGGGGCCGTGACCGGAGCCGTGACCGGAGCCGGAGCCGGGGCAGGGGCAGGGGCAGGGGCAGGGGCAGGGTCCGTGACCGGGGCCGGGGCAGGGGCCGTGACCGGAGCCGGGGCAGGGGCAGGGGCCGTGACCGGGGCCGGGGTCGGTAGGGGCGGGGGGCGGTGGAGGGTCCAGTTGCTGTCGTTGTAGGGCGGCGGCACGGTCAGTTCGAGGGACATCGTGTTCTTGGTGGCGTCGTGACGCAGTTCCAGCGGGCGCAGAGTCGCGATCACGCCGCGGCCGACGGAGGCCCGGTCCGTGAACAGGTCGACGAGTTTCCCGGTGTCCGGGCCGAGGCCCACGGGGACGACACGCACCCCGCTGACAGGCGTCATGCCCCGCATCACCCGGTCATGGCGGGCCAGTTCGGCGATTTCCGCGTAGGGAACGGACCGGGTCGTCCCGTCGGGCCATGGCATGGCGACCGTGTCCGGTTCGGCACCCGGGGTGAGGAGCACGAAGTACGGGTGGCCACGATCAGGTCCCGCGGCCCACGGCGTCGGATGTTCCGACGACGCACGCCCCCCGGTCGGATCCACCACGGTGTACCGTCCGGTCTCCAACCGGCCGGTGACCGCACGCGGTGACCAGTTCCGCCCCGCAGCACCACCACCCGTGGAGGAGACGAGGCTGCCGTCGTCCAACGCACCATGCCGCTGCAGGTCGAAAGCAGCGAGCACGACCGGACTGTGGACGTCACGGCCGATCGCCGCCGCCCCGGCAGCCGTCCACAACAACGCGTCCCGATGCGCCGGATCACGGGGGTCCTGCCCGGCCGGCAGGTGCAACACCCGCCGGGTGAGGGCATCCGCGTCGGGATGGTTGTCCACCGCCTCGACAGCCTTCACCACGGCCCAGACGAACGCCCGGCGATCAGCCGGCGTGACACTCTCCCCCGCCGCCATGCCCAGCACTTGGCGGGTCCGCGCAAGCGGACCACCCGTGGCCATCAGCAGCTCCCGCGCCCGGTGCACGGCAGGCAACGAGACGAACCCCGACAACTGCGCCTGGCTGTCGGCGTCCAGAGCGGCACGCGCGGCCCGGAGCGTGGCCCGCACATCAGCCGGACGCAGGGACGGGGGCACAGGTTTTCCGGCCACTGGCCGCTGTCCGGTGTGCGCCCATGTCACCCGCTCCAGCAGATCGAGCGTGAACACACCCCCGAACGCGTAGTACTTATCCCGCCGCCGCATGACCTCCAGAGCGCCCAGCCCGCGCAGCAGTTCCCGGTATTCGTTCCGGTCGTCCTCCACCGACACCCCGAAGATCCGACGCACGGTGCGCACCAGCCGCAAAGCGGCATCCCGCCGCTCTCCCGCACCGATGGCCGGATCGTCCAGACCCGCCATCCGCGCGACGGCGTCCAGACCGGCCTCATCCGGCTCCGGCCGCACCTCCCGCCATTCGGCCTGGGTCCCCAGAGAGGATGTGTACACCCCATGCCGGGATCCCCCGCCAAGGTCCTGCGTCAAGTGCGTCCGGTTCGGCGCGAAGACGGTGCGCCGGTTGTCGTTGGCGACGTCCTGGGCGACGGAGGTGACCGCGAGGGGATCGCTGACGAAGGGGGCGGGCCGGTCATGGTCGGGCCGTTCCTCGCTCGCGAGGCTGTCCGCCCAGCACGAGATGAGCACGATCGGAACGTCCGGGGCGAGTCTGCGCAGGCTGGGGCGACGGCGGAGGTAACGGCCGGTCGAGGGGCCCGGCATGGTTCTGTGCCGTCCGTCGGTACCGACCACCTGGGTTCGCCCGGGGTTTCCGTGCACCCACAGGAAGTAAGGCTTACGCCCCTTCCACGGCACCGGACGCGGGCCACCGACCGGCTCGTTGGTGAGGGGGTCCAAGGCGTACCACTCCGTGGACGACAGCATGTGGGAGGCGTCCGGTTCACGCGCCCAGTGGTCACGGGTGCCCATCAGCATCCGGCCGGACGAACGGCCGTCGACGGGCAGGGTGACGCTCTTGATCTCGTCGGCATGGACGGTGGTTCCGTCCGTCAGGGGCAGCTCCGCCGACACGTCCGACTGGTCGTCCTGGGCCCAGTCGTCCGGTTCGCTGGCGATCCAGGTGCCCAACGGGTGTTGCATCACACGTTCGTCGGACACGTTGATACGCCGGCGGGAGGTCTGCGCATCCTCGCCCAGCCTCAGGCGACCGGTGTGGGCCCAGACCGTCCGCCGGGTACGGAACGAGGTCAGACGGGGCAGGTCCAGGCCCATGTCGGCGGCCCTCGGTGAGACCAGTACCACCGGAACGTCGCGGTCCTGGCCCGCCAGGACCGGATCCATGGTGAGGAGTTCGGCGAACACCTCCCGGGAGAGCCGCCACCGCCTGCCGTCGGGCAGCGCCAGCCTGACTGTCTCGTGGTCGCCATGGGTGGCGACCACGTACGGGGCGCGCGCGCCGGCCTTCGCCCAAGGTCCGGGGAGGGGAATGCCGTTGCTCCCGGTCAATGGCACCTGGTGATACGTGGCGGTGTCGTCGGCCTCCTTGCCGGCTTGTTGGATCCAGTTTCGGCCCCGAGGTGTGCCGTTCTCGGTGAGCAGGGTGTCGTCCTCGAACACGCCCTGCCTGCTCAGGTGGTAGGCGGCCAGGGCCGCCGCGCTGGAGTCCCGCCCGGCGGCCATCGCGTCCGCCACCAGGTCGTACAGGTCACGCAGCTTGTCCTGCCCGGTGCCGCGGGCGGCAGCCGTGCCGGCGGGGAAGCTCAGCGCAAGGTCCGCGACCTCGTCGAGACTCAGTGACGACGAGGTGGATCCGAAGAAATCGAGTTGCGGGTAGAGCTGTTGCAGCCTGTCGAGCACGGGGGACAGCGGCGACCGCTCGACGTCGATGACCACCCGGCGCCGCGCGAGGGGCCCGTCCGCCGCATAGGTCATACCGCTCACCGGGACCGTACGCCCCCCGCTGCGCACGGCGACCGGGAAGTCGTCGACCCCGACCGCCTTGTTCCAGCGCGCCCGCACCTCCGCCGACGCCGGACCGGACGCGGCCAGTTCACGGCGGATCGCGGCACGCAGCTCGTCGGCCACGGCCTGCGCCCGGCGCCTGCCGGTGTGCTCCGCCTGCCGGACGGCGCTGGAACCGATGGTGAACCGGGGGCCGTTGCCGTAGCCGGTGACGGTGATCTCGGCAACGCTCAGCCCGGCGCTCAGTTCGCGCAGCCCCTGGGACACGATCTCCTTGGCCAGTTCACCGATCCGCTGGAGCCCGTCCTCGTCGAGGCTCTTGTCGCCCTCGGCGAAGTCGATGTGCGGCCGGGGCCGTGCCGGGACCGGTACGGCGGCGGCCACCGAGAGCGTGGCGGCCGAGTGCTGGGAGCGCGTCTCACCGGATGTCCGCACATCGGCGGCCGGTGTGGAACTCGTCAGGACAGAAGACGCGCTGTCAGAGACCCGCGCGGCCACACCGACGTCCGAGACGTCCGACGTGAGCACGGATGCCGTGGCCGAAACAGACGACTCGGACACAGGCCCCGGGACGGAAGCGGGCGACGCGGGCGCGGGGGGCGGAACCAGAGCAGACGACCCGGGCGCGCGCGCCGGGACAGGAGCGGCCGACGCGGGCACGGGCCTCGGGACAGGAGCGGGTGGCTCGGGCGCCGGGGCCGGAGCAGGTGACTCGGGCGCGGCGGGCGGGGCCGGAACAGACGACTCGGACACGGACGCCGGAGCCGGAACAGACGACTCGGGCGCGGCGGGCGGGGCCGGAACAGACAACTCGGACACGGACGCCGGAGCCGGAACAGACGACTCGGACACAGGCCCCGGGACAGGAGCGGGCGACGCGGGCGCGGGGGGCGGAACCAGAGCAGACGACTCGGGCGCGGGCCCCAGGACAGGAGCGGGTGGCTCGGGCGCTGGGGCCGGAGTGGGTGGCTCGGGCGCGGGGGGTGTCGGGGTAGTCCGGGGGACGAAGTGGGTGTCGGTCCGTTCCGGGGGGCGTAGGCCCAGATCGCCGCGGAGCCGGTCGGCGAGCGTCCTCGCCTCCCTCCGCGAACCGCCCGTCACCAGCAGGTCCGCCACCTGCCGTACGGCATCCCGGACATGGTCCACGGCGAGCCGGGGGTCGGCGAAGGCGGACTCCCGCTCCACCCGGGTGATCAGACCGAGGGCCCGGTACCAGTTCCGCCGGATGTCCCCCCGGTTGGCTCCCGGGTCGGCTTCCAGCGCGCTGTCCGCGAACCGCGCGTACGTCTCGTTCCACAGCCGCAGGGTCGCGCGCGCGGCGACGGCACGGATCGGCTGCGGCCAGTGACCGGTGCCGACCATCAGCTCGCGGACCTGGTCCACCGGATCGTCGGCGTCGTAGATGCCCTCGGGGTCGGAGATGCCGAGTCCTGAGCGATCGGCCGGAAGGTCGCTATCCGTCAACTGCCGGGCGATCCACCGACGTTGGGACTCGTCGAGGTCGGAGACCGGGACGTCGAGCGCGGCCGGGTCCACGCCCAGCCCCCTGTCCACAGACGGCTCGGTCGCCACCGTCGTCACCGGCGTCGTCAGCGACGTCGACTCCGTCGGCGTCACCGGCTTCGACTCCGTCTCCGTCACCACCCGCATCGGCGGAGGCGGGGGCGGAGGTGGAGGCGTCGAAGCGGGCGGCGCGGGGAGCGGTGAAGTGGTCGTGGTCGTCCGCTCGGTGACGGCCGTCGCGGGGGCGTGCGGGCGGGGCAGGGCGGACAGGTAGGAGTCGCCCCGGCGGTACACGGTCGCCTCGCCGACCGGTCCGGTCGCGCGCGGCCCCGCGCCGGAGTACCGCCGCGTGGAGCCGTCCTCCTCGACCACCGTCAGGTTCACGCCGAGCGTGCGCGCGGTCAGGGCCGCGGCCAGGTCGGCCGTGTCGTCGTCCCAGCGGCGGGCCCGCTGCACATGGAGCCGCACCAGACTCCGCCGCTGGAAGGGGGTGAGCCCGTCGCGTACGGCGTCGGTCAGGCGTCCCCCGTCGGCCTCGACACCGGCCCGCAGGGCCGCGTCGCGTGAGAAGCCGCGGCCGATCCTGATGTCCAACTCCCGCGTGTGGAACACCGCGTCCGGATCGAGGGCCGGGTCGTCGGGCATGTAGCGGCTGCGGGCCACCCGGGCGGCCAGCTCGGCGAGGGGCATGGGCCGGCCGCCGAGGGCGTGGGCGACGGCAGCGAAGAAGCCGTTGCCGTCCACGTCCGGCCGATGCAGGTCGTAGACCCGGCTGCGGCCGTCGGGTTCGGTGGCGGTCAGGGTGCGGTGGTCGGTGGCGGCGTCGAAGCGTACCTCGGCCCGCGCCGGGTCCGGCTGCCAGGGCGGCCGTGCGTAGGCGGGACGGGTCCCCCGGCCGGCGCCGCCGTCGGTCCCGCTCCTCTCACCGCCGTCCCGGTCACCGCCGTCCTTCTTGCCGCCGTCCTTCTTGCCGCCGTCCTTCTTGCCGCCGTCCTTCTTGGTCTCGTCCTTCTTGCCGTCGTCCTTCTTGGGCTCCGGGGGCTTGCTCTCGCCGTCGGCCGGCGGCGGGGTGAAGGTGACCTCGGCCGGTTCAAGAGTGGTACCGAGCTGCCGGCGTCCCGCCTCGGTGGCGTTGAGCTGGTGCCAGCGGGTCAGCCGGTCCACGCCCTCGCGCACCCGTGCGTACTCGCCGGCCAGTGCCTCGGCGGTGGTGCGGGCCAGCTGCAACCGCCCGGTGAACGCGTTCAGTCGGGCCCGTGCCTCGTCCCGGAGCCGCCGGGCCTCACTCACCTCGAACGCCGCAGCCCGCCGCAGGTCCGCCAGCCGTTTCCCGGCCCGTTCCAGCTGCTCCTCCTGCAGTGCGGCCCAGCCGTCGTGCTCGGGTTCCGCGGACTCGGTCTCGGCCTGGACACGCCGGTGGGCGTCGCGGGCCGCGACGATCTGCGGCAGGGTCTCGGGGTCGCGGGCGACGAGCCCGGCCAGGTCCCGCTCCGCCTGTTCCAGCGCCGTCTCCAGCCGCGCCCCCTCGCCGCGGCGCAGGTCCCAGTACTTCTTGTCGGCGGCCGTCCACGCCTTGTCCGCCTTGGTGACCGCGTCCCACGCCTTGGCCAGCTTCGGCGGGAAGCGGATGTCGTCGATGAGGCCGAGGTCGCGGGCGATGTCCTCACGCACCCAGGCCAGCACTGCGGTGTCGGTGGCCACCGCCTGCGGCGCGCGGGCGGTGTCGCCGAACGGGCCCCGCAGCAGCCGTACCGCCCCGCTGTCCTTGACGTGGTGACGGACGGCGGCCACGCTCAGCCAGGTGGTGGGGATGGCGAACAGGAACGAACGCGTCGTGTTCGGCTTGACGTTGACCGAGGCCAGCCGGTCACCACTGGCGGTGAAGGCTTCGGAGTCGGCGGAGGAGTCACCGGGTCCGGAGGCTCCCATCTGGTTGGAGCCGGTGTTCTGCGTGGAGGTGACGGGCCCGCCGCCCAGCGAGGACTCGGTGGTGCCGACGCGGCTGGCGGACATGCCGCCGGCGCGCGTGTCCCGTTTGGGCGCCTCGTGCTTCATCCCGTCCGTGACGGCGAGCAGTTCGGCCCCGCCGAAGTCGGGTTTGGAGTACAGCGTCAGGTCGCCGTCCGCGCCGCCGAAGAAGCCCCGGTCGGTCAGGCCCGGCACCTGGTACCCCTGCGCGGTCAGCGTGCGGTCGTAGAAGGCGGTCAGCGCCCCGTTGCCGGTGCCGTCCTCCAGGTTCTGCGCGGAGCCGGTGCCGGCCCGGGTCAGCGGGGTGTCCAGCGCCTTGCCGAGCAACTGCTCACTCGGCCGGCCGTCCCGCGGCACCTGGAGGGAGGAGTCGTACGCGGCCGCCAACGCCAGGGTGTTGGCGTCGTGCAGCTGGTCCAGGCCGATGATCCGGCGGACCTTGAAACCGTCCTCGGGCAGGGTGAACGGTTTTGTGCCGCGGTCGCCCGGATGCGGCACGTCGTGCCAGCCGCCCGGGCCCATGGCGCGCGGCAGGGCCACCTTGCGGGGAGCGCCGGGCGGCGCGAGGGCCGGCGGGGCGAGCGGATCGGGTTCCCCGGCGCCGCCTTCGGCCGGGGCGATCGGGTCGGGACGCATCAGGCTGAGGGGGTAGTGCTCGATCAGGTCGCCCACGTCGCCCTCGGAGACGACGGACAACCGGCGTCGGCCCGTGACCTTGCGCGCCCATCGACCGGCCCGCTCCTTGAGGCCGCCCTCGGTGGTGGCCGCACGGCCGGCGTCGGGGGTGCCGTGCGCGTCCCCGGTGTCCGTGACCTCCAGGCTCAGCCGGAGCCGGTAGCGGGTGACGTACTCGCCGTGCGCCTGGGTGGTCGTCGCCGTGGCGATGCGGACGCTGCCCTCGGAACGGTTCTGGCCCACGTTCTGCTGGGTGGAGCCGACCTCGGAGTAGGTGGGGCCCGCCGCCCGCACCGTGTCGTTGCCGGTGTGCACGCCCTCGGTGACGACGGTTCCGATGCTGGCGCCCGAGGCCCGGTCGCGGCCCTCCTGCACGGTCTCCACCGCCTGCCGGTGCTCCTCCAGCTCCACGCTGTGACCGAGGCCCGCGAACCCCGGCCCGTCACCCTCGGTGTCGGTGTCGGCCCGGGTGCGCGGCACCCGGACCGGAATCAGTTCCGCGCGGGCCCTGGCCTGCCGCTCACCGATCCAGAACTGCACGCTCTTCGAGCCCCAGCGGCCGATTCCCGCGCTCACCGAGGAACCGGAACCGACCATCTCCTTGCCGAGCGCCCGCACCACCCGGTCCGACATCAGCCGCAGGACGGCGTCCCGGTCCGCCTTGGACCAGCCGAGCGGGCGCAGCTTCTGGTCGAAGTCGAGCAGCACGGACGCCGCGTTGAGCGAGTTCACCGGGAATCCGCCGAAGGGGTTGTCCAGCAGCCACGGCTGCGGTGACCAGGAGCGGCGGGTGTAGAGGGGGACGCCGCCCTGGCGGTCGACGCTCCAGTGGTCGGTGAGCAGGCCCAGCCGGTAGGCGCTCTTCTCCGGGATGTGCCCCGTCCAGCCGTCGTCGACCCGCAGCCGCCGCCCGGCGGACCCGGCCAGCCGGCGCGGTATCCCGCGCCATCCGAGCGCCTTCTGGCCGACCGTGGAGGAGGCGGCCGCGATCTCGTGCTGGACGTCACCGTTCACCAGGACCTGGCGGTTGAAGTCCTTGCGGTTGATCTCGGCGACGGCGGACCGCGACACGGTGAGCACCCGGGAGCGGTCGAGCCGGTACGGGCTGACGGCGACACCGTAGGTGCCGGTCACTCCGGGGCCGGTGTGGTGGGAGTGCAGGTAGCCGAGCTGGCCGCCGAAGAACAGGGTGCTGACGCGGGAGTTGCGGCCGGCGGCCGGGGTGATGCCGCCGATGGTGGTCTCGGTGTCCACCGGGATGGCACCGGTCAGCGCGGTGAGGCTGCGGGGCACGATCGTCGTACGGTGCGCGAGGACCGAGGAGCGGTTCAGGTACGGCGCCTTGTCCCACAGCCCGGACACCCGCCAGGCCAGCGGGCCGGAGGTCTGGTCGAAGTTGGCGGTGAGGTACTGGCTCTGGAAGGCCCGCAGCACGGCGTCGTGCGAGGGGGCGCCTTCCTGCGACAGCAGCCATGAGGCGTCGGACGCCTCCTCCAGCGTCTCCTGGGCGGCCTGGGCGAGCCCGGGGTGGGTGGTGACGGTCAGGGTGGAGAAGGGGTGCCTCTGGTGCTCCTGGGGGCGGCGGCGCGCGGCCTGGTCGAACAGGGCGGGGGTGGCCAGGGCCAGATCGCGGGCGAGGCGGGGCGGCATGCGCAGCGGCATGCCGTGCAGGGGGTGCGGGTCACGGGGGGTGGTGCGGGCCGTGGGGACGTGTTCCACCGGGATGCTCAGCAACACCCGTCCGACCACCTGCGGGGGATCGTGCGGGGCCGGCCCGAGCAGATTGCTCTCCCGCTCGGAGAAGACGAACGGCTGGGTGCCCAGCAGGTTCAGGAAGAGGATGCCGCGCAGCAGGCTGCGGAACCGCCAGAAGCCGCCCCGCCGTGCGGTGATGGTGAGCTGGTAGCTGTAGAGGTGGGAGCCCTTGGTGCCGATCGACATGGCCTCGTGCGTGACGCTCGGGCCGTGGGAGCTGTCGGAGTCGTGCCGGGTGCCGTACCGTCCGCCGAGCGAGGCCGTGCCCGCGTGCAGCGGCACGCCGATGTTGTCCGTGCCGGCGTCGCGTGCCGAGAGCAGGCCCTCCGCGCCGATGTGCAGGCCGCGCCCGCCGCTCTGCTGCCCGCCCAGGTTCTCGCTGCCGGGCGCGCTGAACCGCAGCCGCAGGTCCTTCTGCGACCCCTCGAACCGCCGCCCGGTCAGACTGGCGTCGATCCACACGTACCGCAGGCCCCGGGTGATACGGCCGGAGTCGACCAGCGCGACGCGCAGCCCGCTGGTCATCATGGTTTCCAGGTTGCCCGCCATGCTGTGGTGGGTGAGCGTGTTCAGGACCTCCAGGGTGTTGGAGAGCACGATCTGGAAGTGGTCGGCGTCGCGCCAGCGCGGGTTGTCCGGGTTGAGTTCGGCGAGCGGCGCGACCAGGTCCGGGTAGACCCGGGCGACCTGGGCGACCATCTGCTCGGCGAGGTGTTCGGGGAAGGTGCGCTCCCGGCCGCCGTCGGTGCGGGTGAAGGCACCGTCGGCGAAGGTGAACTCCTCCGGGCGGGCCATGCCGAGGGTCGTCGGGTCGTCCTCGGCGAGATACGGCGGCACGGCGGGCTCGGCGCCGTGCGGCGGGTCCGCGTCGAGTCCGGCCAGCCGCCGGGCCTCCGTACGGGTCAGCCGTTCCACCGCCCAGGTCTGGAAGGTCTGGCTGCGCGGCGGCAGGCTCCACGTCCCCGGCGGGTTCTTGCGCAGCCTGCCGGGCCGCTCTTCCCCATCGCCCCGCTGGTCGGGCAGCGGGGCCTTGGTGTCGGGCGGCACGGTGACGGTGATCGTCTTCTGGACGATGTAGAGCCCGGTCGGGTCGCCCTTGGCCTGCCCCGCGGCCTTGATGGCGCCGGTGCCGCCGGTCGTCGAGGTACGGCCGCGGGAACTGCCGTAACGGACGTTGATCCCGAGCAGCAGACGCAGGTCGAACGCGCCCCGTTCCAGGCCGAAGAACTGGAAGGACGGCCCGACCGAACCGCCGACCTCGGTGTTCTTCGACCGGCCCACCACCCGTTCGTTGCGGATCGTGGCCTGGGTGATGTCCCGCAGTTCGGCGGCCTTGGTCTCGCTGATGCGGACCGCGTCGCCGGAGCGGACCTCCACCGAGAAGACGCCGAGCGGTGACTGGCCCGCCGAGTCACGGAACAACGGCGGTGTGGTGGTCCGGCCGGCGTTCAGCACCCGGCTCATCCGGTGGAAGCCGTCGGTGGAGAAGAAGTCGCTCAGCTGTGATCCGGCGACGCTGTCCGACTTCACCCCGGCCTGTTGCAGCGTCCACTCGCGGATGTGCGCCACGGGACCGTACGCCTCGGTGTTGACCAGGCGGTAGGAGGGTCTGCCGCCGAGGTCCATCCGGTCGGGCAGCGACTCCGGGAGCGCCTTGTCATGGGTGAGGCTGTCGGCGAGCCGGGCTCCCACCCCGTCCCGGACGGCGAAACCGAAGCGGACCGCCCCAGTGCCGCCGTCCCGGACGGCCTTGCCGGTCTCGTCGACGGGACGGCCCAGGCGGTCGGTGACCTTGACGTCGTACCAGACGTCCCCCAGGTGGGGGTGGGATCCGTCGGTGGTACGGGTCTCGATCTGGTTGAACGTCTGGTTCTGCATCGCGTACTGCGCCCGCTTGCCCCAGGACTTGCGGAAGTGGACCCGGCCCCAGACGTGGAACTGCTCCTTGACGGGCCCGAGCGGCACCAGCGGCACCAGCGAGGTGGATGTGCTGTTGACGGCGGTCCGGCCGGTCGTGGTGGTGGACCGCTGCATGGTGTCGACCTTGACCGGGTTGGCGTAGCCGAACGTGAACCGGCTCCAGTTCCCGTACGGGCGGGCAGTCACCGTGACGACGCGGGTACGGCCGCCAGCGGTGCGGTACGTGAACCGCTGCCCGTCGCCGAAGAAGCCGCGCGGATTGCGGGCCAGCCGCTGCTGTACGTTCTCCCGCAGGCTCCGCCCGGCGGTGCCCCACCGCTTCTTGGGCGCGGCGGCGGCCACCCGGCCCGGGAGCCGTCCGACGACCTCCGCCACGACCTGGTCGGCGCCGCGCAACTCGGGGTCGCTCTGGCCGAACGTGTAGGAACGGCGCACGACGTCAGCGGAGAGCCCGGGATGCAGGGCGGCGATGCCGCCCATGTAGGCGGGCAGCCGGGACCCGTCGGCGAACCGCACCGGTCCGCCGCCGTCCAGGGGGGCGGGAGGCAGGTCACGGTCGATACGCGGCGGTCGCCGCCGGTCGATGTCCTGGCCGACCCAGGTGGGCGGCCGAACCCCGCGAGGCGCCGGGGCCGCGGGCGGCGGCGCCGACGGCGGCACGGGCGGCGGCGCCGACGGCGGGACGGGCGGCGGCAAGGTCAGGGGCGCGTCCTCCGGGACGGTGGTCAGCGGGGTGGCGCGCGAGTGCCTGCGCGGGGGCACGGCGAAGCGGGAACGGCCGGCAGGGGGCGCGCTGTCCCTGCTCTCCGTCCCGACGGACCCGACGGCCCGCGTCACGGGAGCGGAGGACGACGTCTTCGGACCGCCGGGCTTGTGGGTGGCCGGTTCGGTGGTCGCTTCGGCGGACGGCGAGATGCCCGCCGACGTCACAACCGGGCCCGGCGGGGTGCCGGTGGGTGGATCGATGGCCGGCGGGGGGCCGGTGGGCGGGCCCGCGACCGAGGGCGTGTCAGTGGACGTTTCCCCGACGGGCGGGGCGCCGGAAAACAGGTCCGCGACAGGCGGCGTATCGGAGGACGTGACCACCGGGACCGGCGGGGTGTCCGAGGACGGGGTCGCGACGGGCGGGGTGTCGGAAGACGTGACGGCCGGGGGCGGGGTCGGCCGTTTGAGGGAACTGGGGCGGGCGGGTGTCCGCGCCCCGCCGGGGACTCGGACCGGCAGGCCCAAGCCGTCCCGGAGGCGGTCGGCGAGATCGGTGGCCGACCGCGGGTCGCCGCCCGTCACCAGCACCTCGGCGACCTGCCGTACGGCGTCCCGGTACGGTGCCCCGGCATACCGGAAGTCGGCGAGCACGGGGTGCGCCTCCGGCGGCAGCACCAGCGCCGTGGCCGTGTTCCACGCACGGGACGGGTCCTCGGCCGGGCTCCCCTTCGTCTCCCCCGCCGTGGAGTTCACGAAGTCCGTGTACGCGTCCCCCCACAGCCGTCGTGTCACGTTCGCGGCGATGGCGTCGAGGGACTGCGGCCACGGCCCGGGATCCAGCATCAACACCCGAACCTGCTCGACCCTGGACAACTCGATGCCCCGCAACGGGAATTGATCGACGCCGAGTTGCTCCTGCACCAGCATCGCGGGCGGGATCGTGATCCCGGCCGCCCTGAGCGCGTCGAGACCCACCGTGCCGTCGGCCTCGGGGTCCGGCGTGCCGGGGGGCAGATCCTCGGCGGAAACCTGTTGGCCGATCCACGCACGCTCGACGCCGTCATGGGGAACGACCGGAACGATGTCGGGCTGGGAGTCCGGCACAGGGCCGTACGGATCCACGCCCAGGTCTCGCAAGTGGCCCTCGATCCGGGCCACATCCGCCCAGGCACGCTCGGCGTCGGCCATGGCCTCGTGAAGGCCGGCGTCGTCGGTTGCCGCGCCCGGCTGCGTACCGTTCCGGAGTTCGGCCACGGAGTGGACGGCGTCTGTGAACGCCCGTATCGCCTGGGCGTGTTGGTCACGGGCGAGGGCGAGGTCCGCGTCGGACGCCGTGTCGATGTGTTCGCCGTCCGTGAAGTCGCCGTGCCTGTCGACCTCCGGCAGAGGTGACCTTCCCCTCGTGTTGCCGTCCGGGCCGGTGCCGGACGGGTTCGGCGCGCGCTGCCCGGGCACGTCCGTGGCGTGGCCGGCGTTGGAGGACGTGGTCACCGGGGACGGTGACGGGGCGGGCGGGGCGGGCGAGGGCGAAGGGGTGAGCGGGGCCGTGTTCGCATCCGGCTCCCTGGTCTCCCTCAGGTCCTGGCTCTGGTCCGGCTTCGCAGTCCCGGCCAGACCTTGACTCTGCTCCGGCTTCGCAGTCCCGGCCAGACCTTGACTCTGCTCCGGCTTCGCAGTCCCGGCCAGATCCTGGCTCTGCTCCGGCTTCGCAGTCCCGGCCAGATCCTGGCTCTGCTCCGGCTTCGCAGTCCCGGTCAGATCCTGGCTCTGGTCCGGCTCCCGGTTCTGGTTCTGGTCGGTCTGTGTGTCGACACGGTGCGTGGGGGTCTCGGAGCCGCTGTCAGAGCCGTTCTCGTCACCGTCACCGACGCTGTCGCCGTTGTCATACGTGGTGCGGTGACCGGTGGAGGACCCCGGAGCGGCGGTGTGCGGTGCCTCGCCGCCGACTGTGGGCGCCCGGCCGCCAGGGACGTCGTTCGTGCTGTCGGCCGAACTCCCCTCAGGCGTGGACTCCTCGTGCGTCTGGTCCTGGCCGGAGTGACCGGGAACGTCCGGGGCGGTCGAGGAGGAGGTGATCGGTCTCCCCGTGTCTCCGGACACACCCTGAGGCACCCCGCTGGACGACGGCGGAACAGTCACGCGCTGCGTGCCACCGTCAGCCGTCGACGGACGGCCGCCGGGAACCTCCGTCGTACGGTCGGCCGAACTCCCCTCAGGAGTGGACTGCTTGTGCGTCTGGTCCTGGCCCTGCTCCCCTCCCTCGCCCTGCCCATCGCTTAGGCCGGAACGAGCGGGGACGTCCGGGACCGTGGAGGACGAGGTGACCGGTCTCGCACCGGTGCTGTCACCAAGGGGCGGTTGTTGCGTGTTGACGTCCGCGTTGGCTGTGCCGGTGACGTCGACAGGGCCGCCGCCGCTGGTGCGCGGGCCATCGGAACTCCCGTTGAAGCCACCGAGGTTCCCGTCGACGCCCCCCACACCCCCGGTGAAGGTCCCCACGTTGCTCTCGAAGCGCCCCACACCCCCGGTGAAGTTCGCGACGTCGCCCTCGAAGCGCCCCTCGCTCCCCCCGTCGAAGCCCCCGCTGTCGAAGCCGGTACCGAAGTTCGTCGGGCCGCTTGTCAGGTCGAGCGAGGACGACAGTCCGCCGTTGGTCGCCCCGGTACCGTCGGCCCCCCGGTTGCCCCCGCCGCCGCCCTCCCCGCGACTGCCGGACGTATCGCCATGCCCGGACCTGCCGCCCATGCCGCCCGTGCCGCCGGAGGACCTGCCGCCCCAGTCCCGCGTGTTCGTGTCCCTGAAGCCGTTCGACGAGGGGCGCTTGAACGTCAGGTCATGCAGCGAGCCGAAGACTTTCCCGATGCCCGCCTCCAGGCCCGCCTCGACCCGTTCGCTGAGCCCGGCCCCGACGAAGGTCATCCAACTCGCGCCGAAGTTCCCGTAGAACGCCCCCATGGTGATGGCCTCGGCCAGCCACTCCGCCCCACCGTCGGCGACGAACTGCAAGGGCTGTTCCTTGAGATCGAAGTCGTGCTCGTCATCGTGGTGGCCCTTGCCGTCGCCGTGGCCGTCACCGCTCCTGGGGCCACCCGTGTCGTCCGGGCCGCCGCGGTGGTTGCCGTCGGGGAAGTCGTGGTGGTTGCCGTTCGGGACGTCGTTGCCACCACCCCGGTGCCTGCCGGGGCCGTTGATGTCGTCGGGGCCGAAGTTCTTGCCCCATTTGTTCGGCGGGTCCTTCAGGGTGTTGTCGAAGACCTTGTCGATGAAGCCGGTGACGTCCTTCGCGATGTTGCTGAAGATCGACGCGAACCCGCCGGCCAGCCCGCCGACGAACGCGCTGATCCCGACGTCCTTCCAGTCGATCCCGTCGGGCCGCTGGCCGTCCGGGCCCCACTTCATCAGGGCCAGCCGGACCACCAGGGTCTGGAACGCCTCCTCGATCGCCTCCGTGATGCTCGGCAGGAAATGCAGACGTGTGCTCAGCTCAAGCAGGATCACCAGCATCCGGGCCTTGGCGACCAGCTTGCGCACGGCGATCGCGCTGAGCGAGGTGCCGCCGGTGAAGTACGACAGCGCCGTGAGCACGGCGATCTCCACCGCCAGCCTGATCAGTTCGGCGATGAGCTGCCACTTGGCCTCGCGGACGTCCATGGCCGTCTTCCGCAGCCCGCCCGCCACCTCGGTCATGCCGTCGGTGAGCTGGTCGAGGTAGGGCAGGACCTCGTTCATGGAGTCGATGAAACTCGCCCCGACGTCACCGGGCAGCGCGTCGCCGACGTACTTGATGGCGTCGCGTATCTTCCCCTTCAGGATGTCGACATTGCCCTTGGTGGCCAGGTAGTCGAGGTTGCGTATGTTGGCCTCGTCCTCATCCGTCCTGGGGAACCGCTCTCCCGTCAGGATGAAGATCATGGCCTCTTGCCATGCGTTGGGCTTGAGCGTCATGAGCTAGCCTCTTCGGCCGCCGTCCCCGCCGCCGTACTCGCTCGACTGCTCGCCGATCGCGTCGAGGATCCCGTCCTGGGTGCCCTTCGTGCTCTGCAGGTTCATCAACGTCGCGTCACCGGTCCGTTCGAGGGCCTCGCCGAGGGAGTACAGGGTGCCGCTGGTGGAGTCCCGGTTCTCCACGAAGTTGCTGAGGATCTTGTGCCCGTTCTCGTCGTCGCCGGTCCAACTGGTGTCGGCCATGACGCTGTTGAACTGAGCCAGGATGCTCCAGGCGTACGAGCCCAGCTCCGTGATGAGGGCGCTGCCCTGGTGGATGCGCTCGGGATCGACCTCGAAGGAACTCTCGTCACCCACGTCTGCCTCCTGGCTCTCGATCGGAATCCGGCGGCGACACCGCTCACCGGTGGCGCCGCGCCCCGTCTGCCGGGCCGACCGCGTCGTCGTCCTCGTCGATCTCGTCGCGCAGCCGGTCGTTCGCCGTGCGCTGCTCCGGCTCCCCGGGCAGCGCATCGGCCGCGGGCCCGACGAGCCGGTCCCAGTCGATCTCCATGCCGGGCAGTTCGGGCAGCGTCGCGCTCGGCCGGGTGAGCGGTTCGAAGAGATCCCGTACGGCGCGGGCGAAGTGCGAGCGCGCCTCCTGCACCGTGTCCAGCACGGCGTCGGCCAGTTGCGCGGGGGGCATGGAACGGTACTTGCCGTCCAGGAACCTCAGGCCCGTCAGCTCGCCCTGCGCGCCGACGGTCACCTCCACCGAGCCGTCCTTGGACACCACGGTGGACGAGAAGGCGCCCATCCGCCGCTCGGCCTCCGTCACGGCGGCCTGTACGGACTCCAGCTCCGCGTTCGCCTGCGCGAGCCGCTTCTCCAGCCGCTCGATGTGGTCGCTCATCGCCGACCCCACCCTCCTGTCATCGTCCGATCACCGCGGGTGTCGTGCCCTCGTCGGTGCCCCAGACGTCCTCGTCCTCGGCCACCCAGGCCACCCGCTCGCGGTCGCCGCTCTGGGTGGCCCGGCCGCGCTGCGCTGGCGGTGGCACCGCGGGCACCAGCGGCGCGCCGGAACGCGTGGTGATCACGTCCTCCTCCACTTCCTCCTCGGGCGTCGCCGCCGCCCGGTTGCGGCCGGCGGCGGCCTGCGAGGACGTCGAACCGCGCCGCATGGCCGTCCTGCTGACCCGGGGGCCGGGACTGGACCGCTCGCGCTCCGTCGGGGACTCGCCGCCGCCGCGCATGCCGCCCATCGGCGGCATCATCGGGCTTCCGCCCCCGCTTCCGGAGCCGCCCGCGCCCAGCGCGCCGGAGCCCGCGCCGCTCTGGTCGCCCTGCGTGAACGGGTTGCCGGAGCCGGTCCCGTCGTAGCCGGTGGTCGATCCGGAGTGCGACGCGGCGGCCGCGTCGTCGTACGCGTAGCCGTCGGATGCCCCGTCGCTCCCGTACCCGGACGAGCGACCGCCCCCCGACCCGGGGCCCGACGAATCCCCCTGGGTTCCGGGGATCGAGGGGTAGGTGGCGTGCGAGCCGGACGACGAGTGCGGCGTGTTGACGTCGACGTGCCCAGAACCGTCGCTCGGGTAGCGGGTGTCGATGTGGGACCCGGAGCCGGAACCGCTGCTGGAGTGGTGGGGGCCGCCGACGGTGGTCGATCCGTCCGACCTGGTATGCGTGCTGGAACCGTCCGGAGGCGTCACAGTGGTGTGGCCGTCCGGAGACGTCACGGTGGTGTGGCCGTCCGGAGACGTCACCCGCGTACTGCCGTCCGGCGAGGTCACCGTCGTACCGCCGTCCGGCGTGGTCACGCTGCTGCTGCCGTCCGGATAGGTCGTGGTGATCCTGCCGCCCGGGTCGGTCACCTGCACGCTTCCGTCGGGCAGCGTCACCCTCGTACTGCCGTCCGGCGAGGTCACCGTCTTGCTGCCGTCCGGCGAGGTCATACTGCTGCTGCCGTCGGGGTGGGTCGTGGTGACCCTGCCGCCCGGATCCGTCACCTGCACGCTGCCGTCCGGGAACGTCACCCGCGTACTGCCGTCCGGCGAGGTCACCGTCTTGCTGCCGTCCGGCGATATCACCGTCTTGCTGCCGTCCGGGCCCGTCACCGTGACCGTGCCGTCCGAGGACGTCGTCGTACGGCCGCTCGGGCCGTCCACGCTCGTCGAACCGTCCGGATGCGTGGTGATCTCACCGCTCGGACCCGAAATGGTGGTCCTGCCACCCGGGGAGGTGGTGATCTCACCGCTCGGACCGGAAACGGTCGTCTTGCCGCCCGGGGAAGTGATCTCGCCGTTCGGGCCCGTCGTCCGTACGGAGCCGTCGGGGGCGGTGACGGTCATGGAGCCGTCCGGCTTGGTGACCGTGACGGTGCCGTCGGGGCCGGTCTGGGTGACCGTTCCGTCCGGGCCGGTGGTCACTTCGCTGCCGTCGGAGTAGGTGGTCGTCTCGCTGCCGTCGGGGTTCTGGACGGTGACGCCGCCGGTGCGCCGACGGGAGCCGTCGGAGGAGCGGTCCGCCGGCTGCGAGGAGGTGACGAAGCTGCTGGTGGGTCCGAGCGGAACGCCGGACTGGTGGTTGCCGCCCTGGAGTTGGTCGTTGGCGTCGCCGATGATGGAGCGCGCCTGTTTGCCGGCCTCGTCGACGGCCTTGTTGGCCTGGTCGTTCGCCGCGTCGATCGCCGACTTGGCGTCGGAGTTCGTCCTGTCGGCCGCGTTGTCGGCCTGGGCGTGCGCGTTCTGGATGGCCTTGTCGGCCTCGGAGTTGGCCTTGTCGATGGCCGACTTGGCGTCGGAATTCGACTTGTCGGCCTGGTTGTTGGCCTCGTCGATGGCCGACTTGGCCTGGTTGTTGGCGTCCTTGGCCGCCTTCTCCGCGTCCGCCTTGGCCTTCTCCGCCGCCTCGTTCGCCTTGTTGACGGCATCGTCGGCCCTGCCGTTGGCTTCGTCGACGGCCTTTTCCGCCTGCTCGCCGGCCTTCTTGATCGCCGCCTCGGCCTGCTCCCTGGCCTTGTCCGCCGCCGCGTTCGCCTTGTCGATCGCGGCCTGAGCCGCCTTGTTCGCCTTGTCGATGGCGTCCTGGGCCGCCTTGTTCGCCTTGTCGATGGCATCCTGGGCGCCGTCCTTGCCGCCACTGCCGGAACCGCTTCCGCCCGACCCGCTGAAGAAGTCGGTGACCTCGGGTTCCAGCACCTCGTCGATGATGCGCCGGGCCGCGATGAAGGCGTTGTTGACGCTCGACAGGGCCTTGTTTGCCGTGGGAGCCAGGTGCTCCTCGACGCCCTTGTTCCAGGACTCGACCGCCTTGGTGCCCAGACCGGCCCACGTGGAGACGTCGTTGAGGTAGCCGAGCCCGGGGATGACCTGCTCGGCCTCGGGCCTCAGGACGTAGAAGTGCGTCGTCGTCTTTGTGTCCTTCCAGCTGCCGGAGCCGCTGGTGTTGCCCCCGTAGTACGTCGACTCGGTGCCCTCTTTTGTGCCTTTCACGGCGAACCTGGCGTTGTGGTTGTAGGCCCAGGTCTGGGCCGACTCCAGCATCGAGAACAGGATGCCGTAGGGGCTGCCGAGGCCCGGCAGGAACTCCACGGGGTCCTCGCCGGTGCTCAGCGCTGTCCAGTCGGCGTTGGTTCCGCTCTCCCAGTCGGTCCACGCCTGGTACAGGTCACGGATCGCGGTGAAGACGGCGTTGCCGGCGCCCAGGATCGCGTCTCCTTGCAGGCTCGACGACGCGTAGTAGTCCCACATCGACTCGTGCTTGGCGGAGAAGCCTTTGGGATGCATCTGGTCGGCGAACCCGCTGTAGTTCTTGTGCAGTCCGTCGATGAGCTCGGCGAACACCTCGGCCGCCTTGCCCTTCCAGGCGGCGGTGTCCTTGCCCATGGACTCCTTCCACTGCTTGAGCGTCTCGGCGTGGTCCATGAAGAACTTGGCCACCCGGTCGTACGCCTGGGCCGTCCTGGTGAAGGACTCGAAGTCCATGGCCCGGGACACGTCCACCGTCACGCCGTTGGACTCGAAGTCGATGTTGTTGTGGCTCGTGATACCCCGGTAGCCGAGCTGGTACAGAGCGCTCCCCGCGCCCTGGACGTACTGGCCCATGGCGTGCTTCATCCCGACCAGAGAGCTGCTGTCGTACTCGTTCCAGCTGAACGGGTTCAGGTAGTCGAGCTTGACGTCCGCACCGTTCGGACCGACGAAGTCGATGACGACCTTGCGGAGCCTCGGGTAGATCTTCTCCTTTAGCTCGTCCTCGGAGTAGTCGTCGACATCCACCTTGTCCGGGTCCTCCTTGCCCGGCAGGAAGAAGTGGATCACGAAGTCGTGCCCGTCGACATCCGGTCCCGAGTAGAGCTGGTACGCGCTCTCCGTCATCTCCATGAACTCGCGGTCCTCGATCTTGACCGAGATCAACGGCGCGTTGCCGTTCGGCTCAAGGCCCTTCACGTCGTCGAACATGCCGTGGCGCTTGGGCATCTTGTAGCCGGTGAACGACTCGACGGCTCTGGCCCAGTGATCGGATTCGTCGGCCATGGAAGGACTCCCGGAGGTGGAACCGGTGGGTGGGGTGAGGGGGAGAGAACGGGAGGGCCGCAAGGGCCCGGAGTACGTTACTTGTCGCCGCCCTTGCCGCCCTTGTCGCCGCCCTTGCTTCCCTTGTCGCCGTCCTTGTCGCCGGACGAGTCCCCGTGATCACCGCTGCCCGAATCGCCCGAGAAACCGGTTTCGGACAGGATCTCGGAAAACTTGTCCGCCCCGATCTTGCCGAGGTTGTCACCCTGGGTCTTAAACAGCTCCTTGACGGTCGTGCGCAGTGCGTCATCGATCTCGTCGAACGTGTCCTGCTGTCCCAGCAGGACGGTGACGACCGTCTCGATGTTCTTCGCCAGCGCGTCGGCGAAGCTGGCGCCGGACACGAGGTCGTCGTCTTCGATCGTCCCCATCACGAGCGGCTTGCCCGCGTGGATCGCCCCCACGGTCTTCTCGGTGGTGACGCCGTCCGCCAGGTCCCGCATGGACGGGTCGCCCTCAAGGATCTGCTTGAGGTCTCCGATGAACGTCGCGAGGTCCCCGTCGATGAACGACTGGAGGGACGTCTTGTCCAGGTGACTCAGGTCCGCCATGGCTGTTTCCCCTCTTACGGATGTCCCCGGCACCGCGGCGACGGCAGCCCGTACGTGCCGTGCATGGCGTGTGTGCCGTCGTGGTACCGCCTCCGGCCGACGGCGCCCTGCTGCTGCCGGAGGCGGTGGCTCTCACGACACGGCTCACCTGCCGATGGACACCTCGGACCAGAGCTGGCTCAGGTTCTGCTCCGTGTACCGGTAGTTGTCCGAGACGTCGGTCAGCAGGTCGGCGTGCGAGTTCAGCAGCTGCTGCATGGCGATGACAGCGTTGTCCCATGCCTTCTGCTTCTCCTCGTAGACCGTCGCGTCACCACCCCACCAGGTCTGCTTGAGCTCGCTCAGCTCCATCTCCAGGTTGCTCAGGGTGCCCTCGATGGCCCGGGTCTGCTGGACCATGTCGTCGGCGGCGTTGCTGACGGGGTTGTACTCGACGTGGATGTAACCGTCGTTCAGGTCGGACATGGGCGATCCTCATCTCGTGGGGGTGCCAGTGGGGCGGGACCGGCGGTGACCGCCGCGGGCATCAGCCGACGGGGGAGGTGGCGGGCTTGATGGCCCCGGAACTGGACAGGGCGTCGAAGGCGGCCTCGCTCGCGCCGAACGCCTGGTCGATGGCCTCGTTGCCGGAGCCCTGGGCCAGGTTGTGCTGCACCAGGCTCTGGTTGAGCCTGTCGATCATTTCTTCGAGGTTGTTCAGGATGATGACCACCTGGTCGTCCCACAGGTCGAGCAGCCTGCCGTAGGCGCCGCCGTCCGACCCCTGGTAGGACTTGGACAGGCTGTTCTTGGTGCCCTCCACGTCCTGAAGGATGCGCTGGACGCCGCTGTACGCCTGCTCCAGCGCCAGGATCCCGCTACGGGTGGACGATTCCGATGACTGCTGTCCGCCGGTCTCGCTCATGTTGCCCCTTCCCTGCTCCACGGCGCCGCCTCCGGCCCACGGCTGGTCGAACCGTCGCACCGGCCGAACCGCGGTGCGGCGCACGTTGGTTCAGATACCGACGCAAAGGACCGGAGGAGCTTCATGACTCGTTTCCCGACCGCTTTGATTCGCTGCCAGCCTAAAGAGTGTCAAATTCATGGCGCAACAGTTCTTGGCTCTTGACGCACAAGCATCAATACCAACTCCGCCCCTATTCACCTCCCCTTCACCTTCCGGTATCCAATGAGACATTTGATGAGCCAAATGCGCCCTCTTTAGCGGGAGTTGGTGTCACCGTGTCCGTTGGAGTCGGTGTCACCGCTTCTGCTCGGTCCCCTCGGGCCTCTCGGGTGATTCCGACTGCCGGCCCGGTGCCGGCGATGCCCCCGTCCGCGGTCCGAAAGCTCCGCAGCCCGCGCCGTCCGGTGCGCTGCGCGCGCCCGCGGCGGTGACCGCGACGGCCGCGTCCGCCGCGTCGAGGTCCGGCCCGGTCGGCAGCATCGACAGCAGCAGCGAGGGCACGGTCCGCACCTGGTCGTCGCTGTAGCCGAGGGCCGACCCGTCGCGGTCCGTGGGCACCCGGTACTTCACCCCGGTGTCCGTGACCAGGTACCGGCTGCCCCCGGCCTCGCCACCGGCGGCGCTGCTCGCCCGGACCAGTGCGCCACCGCCGGGTTCGACCACGACCCCGTCAACGGTCAGGCACGCCACGGAAGTTGGAGTGGCGGGTCGCTGGGCGAGCGGGGTCAGGGCGCTCTCGGCCACCACCGCGACGCCCACCCGCACCCCGGTTCCGGCCGTGGTACCGGGCGTCACGGCCACGCAGGCCCCCTGGTCCTCCTGGACCGCCGCGAGGGTGGGCGGCGACTTCGGCAGTGCCTCGGCGGAGCCGGCCAACGAGCCGGTGTCCGTGCCGCCGGCCGCCAAGTGGCCCTTGAGAGCGCCCGCTTCCAGCTGCCGCGCACTCGCGGGGCCACCACCGTACGCGTCCTTGGCGGTGTCCGGATCGCCGAGCTGCAACGCCGCCTGGGTGTTCGTCAGCGGCACCAGGCCCTCGCCGCGCAGCAGGTAGTACTGGGTCCGCGCGGATCCCGGCACGCTGGTGCGGAAGACCTGCCCGATCCGGGTGTCGAGCCCGCCGAGCGACGGGCCGGGCTTGCCGCGGCCCGGCACATCGGCCGAGGCCAGGTCGGGACCGGCCGGCAGGGCGTCGATGAACGCGGCGGAGACCTCACGGGGTTCGGCGGATCCGTAGCCGAGGCCCTCCAGGGCGCTGCTGCCGGTGTCGATCCGCAGTCGCATGCCCTGCCACACCAGATAACGGTTCCCGGACGGGTCGGCCACCAGCAGCGCACTGCCGGTGGGCAGCGGGCGTTCGGTGGCGCCGGAGGCCACGGAGAGCACGGTGGCGTCGGTGCCCGCGCCGTCCTCGGGCGCCGAACACACCAGCCAGGGGCGGGAGTCGGCGAGCGCTCCGGCGTCCGGCAGTACGTCCGGAGCGCCGCTGATGCCGACGGCGGCGCCGCGCGGGGTGTGCCGCAGCGACTCGGTGCCGACCGCCGTGGTGGACATCCCGCCGCCGCTCGCACCGGCGAGCAGCATCGCGGACGCGTAGTTCAGCACGGGGCGCAGCTCGCCGTCCTGGTAGAAGTAGCGGGCACCGGTGTCCTTGTCCACGATCAGGGTCCCCGAGGCCCGCCAGGAGTTGATGGTGGACGGGGATATCAGGCCGTAGACGAAGGCGCCGGCCGACACCAGCAGCGCGACGACGATGCCGATCGCCAGGCCCCGGTTGGTGCGGCCGACGGGGCTCTCCGGCGCGTCCAGGTCGGTGCGCAGCAGCCCCGAGGTCAGCCGCCCCATGACGAACATGTGCGCCTGGACCTGGTCGCGTCTGTTCTGCACGTCTTGCTCCCTACGGGAATCGGGCTCAGGAGGTGGGCGGCTCGGAGTTCATCCGAGGTTCAGGAGCCGGGCGTCGAGAAGCCGGCGGGGGGCGGTCGGCGTTGCGGAGCCGGACGTCCACGAGGGGCGTCACAGGTCCAGCGCCCGCAGGAACCCGTACACGCCGAGGATCCACAGGGCCAGCGGCAGCAGGCTGATCGCCGCGGCCGAGTGCAGCAGTTCGGCGGCCCGGCCCCAGTACGGCACCAGCCGGCGCCCCGGCACCGTCCAGGACGCGATGGCGCACGCCGCCGCCGTGGCGAACAGTCCGATGAGCAGGGCCGGCCGGGAGCCGGGCGAGAGCGCCAGGGCCGCGGACACCACCAGGCCGGCCACGCCGAGCACGCCGGGGCCGATCAGCGCGAGCCGCTGCCAGGAACTGCCCATGCCGCGGCCGTGCAGCAGCAGAAGCAGCGAGAGCCCGGCGGCCATGCAACCGCCGGGCCAGCCGAACGGCCGGACCAGGGCGGCGATGCAGGCCACGCTGAGCAGCCCGGCGGACGCGAACAGCGCGGTCATCCACACGTCGGCGACCGCGGTGCGGGCGGCCACATCGGCGCTGGGGTGCGGGTCGATCCCCTGCTGGAGCTGCTGGGCGTTGGTCGGCAGCGGTGGGGTGCGCAGACCCGAGAGCCGGAAGGACAGCGCGGGGGTGAAAGCCCCGAACAACACGGTGACCAGGGCGGTCACACCGGCCGCCTGCTGCGGCGTCAGGTCGAGCAGGACCAGCAGCAGCCCGCCGAGCGCGCCGCCCACCGCGAGCGCGGCCATGGCCAGGAACAGCGGGGTGAAGGCCGCCACCACGGCGAGCGCCAGCACCGCGCCGCCCGCCGCGGCGGCGGACGCGGCCAGCAGCCGTGCGCCGAGGACCTGGTCGGCCTGGCCGCCCTGGAAAGTGCCGCCGGGCAGCAGCCAGCCCGCGTGCGTCCAGTACACGGTGGCCATCACGCCCAGCGCGGCACCGGCGCCGGCGTCGCCGACGGCCCGGCTCGCCGAGGCAGCGCCGGCGAGCATCAGCAGCCCGCCGGCGAACAGGATGCCTACGCGCAGCGGGAAGTCCATGCCCGGCAGGGCGAGCAGTACCGATCCGGCGGCCAGCGCGGTGACCGTGAGGCCGATCAGCACCCGCCGGCTCACCGTCGGCGTCCAGGCGAACGGGCGGCGTTCCATGGTGGTGGCGATGCCGTCGACCAGGTCGTCGAAGTGCGGCTCGGGCAGTGCGTCGGCACGTGGCCTCAGATGCAGGGTCTCGCCGTCGCGGACCCCCGTCTCGTCGAGCGTGGCCTCCTCGTCGAGGGGCGCGCCGCCCAGGCGTTGGAGCACCCAGCCGCCGTGTTCGAGGCCAGCCTCCTGGGTCTCTTCGCCGGCGTAGTCGAGCAGCGCGGGCAGCAGATCGGCCACCGGGACGTCGCCGGGTACGGCCAGGTCCATGGACTTCTCGGGTGCTCGCACCGTGATCCGGCACAAATGTGCCACCGTGCTGTCGGTCAAGGCTCGCTCGTCTCTCCGAATTGTGGGCAAGGGGCCTTCGGGCAATGAGGATGGAAGAAACCTTGTGGCAGTGGGGGTGCCGGGACCGACGCGCGAGATCGGCGTCTGGAATCGGACGGCTGTACCCTACAAAATCATTTCCGGTCCCGCCCGGGGTGGCCCGCCCCGAGACATCCGCTCCGGGAAATCCACCTGCTGGAGAACCCACCGCAGAACACCCCCGCCCCACCGACGAGTTCCCCAGCGGAAGGGCTCTACAGTTTCGGTGCGCAACGCCCCGTCTCCCCCAGGCCCCCGCCCGCCCCACCCAAACCCCCGCACCAACCGACCAACGCCCAGCCGACCACACCGCTCCACCCAGCCGACGGCTCCACGCCTCCTGACCGCACCACCCAGTTGACCGCTCCCGTCCGACGGCTCCCGTCCCACCCCCGGCCGATCACACCGCCCGACGTCTCACCCAGCGGACCCCCCGCCCGCCGCCCTCGCCGGACGAACCACACCGACCACGAACGCCCGCCCGCCCGACCAAGCAACTCCGTCCGCCCACCCACCAACCGCCCTGCCACATCAGCCACTTGACCGCCCCCGGCCGACCGCTACGCCCGCCCGACCACCCGACCGCCGACTCCCTGCCCGCCGACTCAGCCCAGCCGACCGATACGCCCGCCTGACCGCCCCGCCCCGCCGACCACTCCCCCGGCCCGCCCCACCACTCGCCCGACCACACCCCCGCCCGCCCCCTCACGCCAGCCGGCCAACGCGCCCACCTGACCGACCCGTCCAGCCGGCCGACCGCCCGACCGCCCAAACCGTTCCGTTTCGTCTGACCGCTCTGTTCGACCGTTTCGATCGGCCCGCCGTTTTGGCCGTGTGGGCTCTCGCCGCCGAGGAGGCTGTCCCTTGAGTGTGGTTCTCTTCCGTCGTCCGGCCCGCCGCCGGGCCCCGGACCTGCCCGAGGGAGAGCTGAGCCTCCAGGAGCCGCCCACCCTGCCGGAGATCGTGCCGGACACCTCCGCGGTGTGGAACTACCTGCCCATGGGCATGATGTCGGCCTCGATGATGCTGCTGTTCATCCGCATGGGCACCGGCAGCTCGACCCTCGGCTACACCGCCCTGGCGCTGATGGTGACCGCCTCCGGCCTGATGATCCTCGGCCAGGTGATGCGCAAGGCCGGCGACCGCAAACGCCGGCTCAAGGGCGAACGCCGCGACTACCTGCGCTACCTCCGGCAGACCCGGATCCAGGTCCGCGGGGCGTTCGTGCAGCAGCAGTACGCCCTGTCCTGGCGGCATCCCGAACCCGCCGCGCTGTCGTCGCTGGCCCGCACCTCCCGGCTGTGGGAACGCAGGCCCGGTCACGACGACTTCGGCGAGGCCCGGCTCGCGGTGGGCGGACAGCGGCTCGGCCTGCGCCTGGCACCGATGTCCACCAAGCCCGTCGAGGACCTGGAACCCCTGTCCGCGCACGCCCTGCGCAGTTTCATACGTGCCTACGCGACCGTCCCCGACCAGCCCATCGCGCTGTCCCTGCGGGCCTGGTCGCGGGTGCTGTTCCGGGGCGACGAGGAACGTATCCGCGGCGCCGTCAGGGCCCTGGTGGCACAGCTCGCCGTGTTCCACTCGCCCGACGACCTGTGGCTGGCCTTCTGCGTGGCCGAGGACCGCCGCGCGGACTGGGAGTGGGTGAAGTGGCTGCCGCACGCCCTGCACGCCGAGGAGCAGGACGGCGCAGGCCCGGTGCGGCTGGTCGTGTCCACCATGACCGGCCTTGAGGACCTGCTCGGCGCGGAGTTCCAGGAGCGGCCGGCGTTCGACCCGGAGGCCGTGCCGGGCCGGGAGGAGCCGTTCACGGTGATCGTGGTGGACCAGGGGAGCGTGCCGAGCGGCCACCGGTTCGACGGCGCCGGATTCCGCAACGCCGTTGTGCTGGACCTGTCCGGCGAGCTGACCTGGCGTCCCGGACGCTCCACGCTGCGCCTGGAGTTCAGCGAGGACGAGGGCAGGGGCGGGCGCCGGAACCGGACCACCGGCACCGTCACACTGGTACGCACCGACCGCAACCGCCAGGAGCAGCACACGCTGCTCGGCCGTCCCGACCGGCTCGGCCCGGCCATGGCACGGGCGGTGGCCATGCGGCTGTCCCCGTACCGGATGGCGTTCGGCGGTGACGGCGCCGAACCGATGTCCGCGGACATCGAGTTGACATCGCTGCTCGGCCTCACGGACCTGCACCGCTTCGATCCGCGGGAGCTGTGGGCGCGCCGTGGCGGTTCGGACCGGCTGCGGGTGCCCATCGGCATCAGCGCCGAGGGCGGCCCGGTGGAGCTGGACATCAAGGAGGCCGCGCAGGGCGGTATGGGCCCGCACGGCATGCTGATCGGCGCGACCGGTTCCGGCAAGAGCGAGACGCTGCGCACCCTGGTGCTGGCGCTCGCGCTCACCCACTCCTCGGACACCCTCAACTTCGTGCTGGTGGACTTCAAGGGCGGCGCCACCTTCCTCGGCCTGGACGAACTCCCGCACACCTCCGCGGTGATCACCAACCTGGCCGACGAGGTCGCGCTCGTCTCCCGTATGCAGGACGCCCTGCACGGCGAGCTGATACGACGTCAGGAACTGCTGCGGGCGGCCGGCAACTACACCTCGGCCCTGGAGTACGAGCGGGCGCGGGCCGCGGGCACCCCGCTCCAGCCGCTGCCCAGCCTGTTCGTCATCGTCGACGAGTTCAGCGAACTGCTGGCCGCGCACCGGGAGTTCATGGAGCTGTTCGTGATGATCGGCCGGCTCGGGCGCAGCCTCGGCGTGCATCTGCTGCTGGCCTCGCAGCGGCTGGACGAGGGCCGCATGCACCAGTTGGAGAGCCATCTGTCCTACCGCATCGGTCTGCGTACCTTCTCGGCCATGGAGAGCCGGGGTGTGCTGGGCGTGCCGGACGCCTACCATCTTCCGCCGCAGCCCGGCAGCGGCTATCTGAAGAGCGGTGTGGAGGAGCTGACCCGGTTCCGTGCCGCATATGTCTCCGGGCCCTACGAGCACCGCAGCGGGCCGGTGGCACAGGCGCGGGCGGCCGGCCAGGTGGTGCCCTGGACGACGGACTGGATCGTGCCGCGCCCGGCGCCGGACACTCCGGATGATCCGGAGGTACCGGACGTGCCGGAGGGGAACGCCGCCGCGCCGGACGAGGAGGAGCTGCCCGGCGCCGGGCAGACGCTGCTGGCAGTGGCCCTGGACCGGCTGCGCGGCTCAGGACCGCCCGCCCACCAGGTGTGGCTGCCGCCGCTGGACGCCTCGCCCGCCCTCGACCAGATCCTCCCGCCGCTGGCGCCGCACCCCGACTACGGTCTGACCACGGTGGGCTGGGCGGGTCGCGGCCGTCTCACGGTGCCCGTCGGCATCGTCGACCGCCCCTTCGACCAGGTACGGGACCTGCTGACGGTCGATCTGTCCGGCGCCGGCGGCCATGTGGCCGTCGCGGGTGGCCCGCAGAGCGGCAAGAGCACCGTCGTACGGACCCTGATATCGGCGCTTGCCCTCACCCACACCCCGCGTGAAGTGCAGTTCTACTGCCTGGACTTCGGCGGCGGATCACTGGCCGGGCTGGTCGAACTGCCGCACGTCGGCTCGGTGGCCGCCCGGGTCGACACCGAGCGGATCGGGCGGACCGTCGCCGAGGTCACCGCCATCCTGGAGGACCGCGAACGGCTCTTCCTCCAGCACGGCATCGCCTCGATGCCCGACTACCGCGCCCGCCGGGCGGCCGGTGAGTTCGCCGACCAGCCGCACGGCGATGTGTTCGTGGTCGTGGACGGCTGGTCCACCGTCCGCCAGGACCACCAGGACCTGATCCAGACGTTCACCCGGATCGCCGCCCGCGGTCTCAACTACGGCATCCATCTGATCGTCACCACCGCCCGCTGGGTGGAACTGGCCGCCGCCGTGCGCGACCAGGCGGGCACCCGCATCGAGTTGCGGATGGGCGACCCCATCGAGTCCATGGTGGACACCCGCCGGGCCAGGACGGTGCCCGCCGCCCCGGGACGTGGCCTGACCATCGACGGTAAACTGCACTTCCTGTCGGCGCTGCCGCGGATCGACGGCGTGGAGAGCGCCGACGACCTCGCGGCCGGGGCGTCCGCCCTGATCCTGGACGTCAAGGAGCACTGGACGGGTCCGCGGGCGCCCGAGGTACGGCTGCTGCCGCAACTGCTGGCCGTCGGCGAGCTGCCGCCCGCGCAGACCACCGCGGAGGGCGGGCTGCGCGTCGCGCTGGGCGTGGAGGAGGACAAACTCGCCCCCGCCTGGCACGACTTCTCCGTCACCCCGCACCTGCTCGTCGTCGGCGACACCGAGAGCGGCAAGACCAACCTGCTGCGGCTCGTCGCCCGCGCGATCACCGAGCGGTACACACCCGAGGAGGCCCGGGTGCTGGTCGTGGACTACCGCCGTGACCTGGTGGAGGCGGTACCGCAGGAGTACCGGCTGGGGCACGCCGTGTCCATCGACGCGCTGCGCGAGCTGGTCAGCGGCGCGGCACGGGCGATCCGGCTCCGGGTGCCGGGGCCGGACATCACCCCGGACCGGATGCGGCGGTGCGACTGGTGGACGGGGCCGCGGCTGTTCGTCCTGGCCGACGACTACGACATGATCGGCGCGGGCCCCGGCAACAACCCCTTCATGCCGCTCCTGGACCATCTCGCGCTCGGCTACGAGGTCGGTCTGCACATGGTCGTCGCCCGCTCCGCGTCCGGCGCCGGCCGCGGCCTCCAGGAGGCCCTGCTGCGTCGCATCCAGGAGGTCAACTCCCCCGGTCTGCTGCTGTCCTGCCCGCCCACCGAGGGCTATCTGTTCGGCAACATCAAGCCCCGCATCCTGCCCCGCGGCCGTGCCATGCGGGTGGCCCGGCGGGCCATGACCCTGGTACAGACAGCCCAGGTCGACTAGCGGCACCACTGCGCCGCCCGAGCCGTTGACGCCGCCGTTCACCTGCGGCGCCATTGCGTCGGCCGGCTCATGGCACGCCGGCGTTCGTCCGCAGCGCCGCCGCGCCAACCGCACCGTGGCACGCCGACGTTCACCTGCGGCACAACTGCGCCGACCGGACCGCTGACGCCGGCGTTCACCTGCGGCACCGCTGCGTCGGCCGACTCGTGACACGCCGGCGTTCGTCCGCGGCGCCGTCGTGGCCGGTCGCGCAGTTCCCCGCGCCCCCCCACCGGGGCGGCAACCGCCGGCCGACCGCCCCAACTGCGGGCAGTCATGCCGCTGGGACGGCACACGTGGGCGCAGCGGCACCCGCAAACACGGGCCAGCCACCCACCGCCCTACACACCCACAAGCCAGTCGTGACCGCGCGCGCAGGCCCCCGCGCCCCCACCGGGCGCAACCGCCCGCCGACCGCCCCAACTGCGGGCAGTCATGCCACTGGGACGGCACACGTGGGCGCAGCGGCACCCGCAAACACGGGCCAGCCACCCACGCCGTACACACCCGCAGGCCCGTCGTGTCCGGTCGCGTAGCTCCCTTCACCCCAATCGTGGGCGCACGCCCGCAGGCAAAGCCGACCCGGCACCCGGCAGCACCCGCCACCGCGCCGCAGGCTCACGCTCAGGTCGGCGGGCGCCAGCCGCGTGCTCGGCCGCGGGGGATCACCGTCGCCGCCGCGGCCACCACCAGCACCAGCACCGCCATGACACCGGCGGACAGCAGCGCCCGGTCCCGGGGGGTGGTGGACACCGCGGGCAGGTGCAGCGGGGCGATGCTCGGCGGTGCGGCGGGGGTGCCGGAGCCGGGCGGGACCATGGAGACCGCCGCGTACGGGTCGAGCCGGGGCGCACCGCCGGTCGGCGCGGCGGAGCCGGTCAGCCGGGCGGCGGTCTCGGCGGCGGTCAGGTCGGGGTGGTAGGCGCGCACCAGGGCCGCGGCACCGGCGGCGAACGCGGCGGCCGCGGAGGAACCCGCGGCGATGTAGTGCCCGGAGCCGCGCGGCCCGATGCCGACCACCGGGCCGCCGGGGGCGGCCAGGTCCGCCCCGGCGAGACCGGCGGCGCTGTCCAGCATGCCGCCGTCGGCCGTCACCCCGACCACCGACAGGGCGCCGGGCGCGGACGCCGGCCAGTACCGCGGGGCGCCCTCGCCGTCCCGGGGCTCGATGTCGGGCGCCGCGGCGGCGACGACGAGGACCTGGTGATCGGTGGCGTACCGGACGGCGGCCGTCAGTTCGGCCTCCCCGGTGGTCAACGCCGCGGACACGGCGATGACTTGGGCGCCGTTGTCGACGGCCGCTCGGATGCCGTCGGCGACCCGCTCGGCGGTGGCGTCGCCCCGCTCGTCGGTGCCGCGCACGGCGAGTATCCGGGCGCCCGGTGCCACGCCGTGGACGTCCGTGCCGTCGGTCTGCGCGGCGGCGACGAGGCCGGCGAGCAGGGTGCCGTGCCCCACGCAGTCGTCGGCGGCGTCCCCGACGGCGGTGACCCGCCCGGACAGCGCCGCCGCCGTGCCCGACACCCCGGTGTCCACCACCGCCACGGTGATGCCCGCGCCCCGGGACAGCTGCCACGCGTGGGGCAGCGACAGGCTCCGCTGGGCCCAGGTCGCGGCCCGCGCCGTACGGTTCGAGGCGGCGGTGCAGGGGTCGTCGTCGCCCAGAGTGAGCGGGATCGGCGGCAGGCTCGTACTGCCGCTGCCGTCGCCCGCGGACGCCGAGGACGAGGGGGCGGGAGAGGGGGAGGCGGCCAGGGCGGGCACCGGGGCGTACAGGGCGCACACCGCCGTCACGGCCAGCGCGCCCAGCCCCGCGGACAGCCTGAAGTGGAAGCGGGAGCAGGGGGGTTGGGGAAGCCGTGGGGACCGGAGAAACCGGGATTGCCTCATGTGGCGCATGATAAGGGGAAGCCCCCGGCGTACTCGGGCGGGCGTTCGAGCGGGCATGATGGCCCCAGCACCACGACCCGTACCGCCCCGGGGAGGATCCAGCGCAGCCCTCGCGACGCTCTGCCGCCGCCCGCTGTTCACCGCCCGGTCCTACAGTCTGTTTACTTGTCCCCTGTCGCCCCACCTGACTGCCGTCGCCCTGACGTCGCTGACGAGGAGGAGATTCGAGCGTGGCACGCCAGCTGCTCTCGGTCGGTCCCGAAAGGCCCGATGGGCCGGACAGCTTCCGAACGATAAGCGAAGCCTTGGCCAAGGCCCGTACGGGCGCGGTGATCAGCGTCCTGCCGGGGCGATACGAGGAGAACCTGCGGATCTCCCGACGGGTCACCATCGTCGCCGAGGGCTCGCGCGGCAGCGTGGAGATCGCGCCCCGCTCCGGCTCCGCCGTGACCCTGGCGGCCGACGCCGTGATGCTCACCGATCTGGTGCTGCGCGGCCCGGACGGCGACGACGTCCCGGTCGTGGACGCCTTCCAGGGCCAGGTCGCCCTCGACGGATGCGATATCGCCGGCACCGGCTGGACCGCGGTGCTCAGCCGCAACACGGGCTCACTGGCCATGCGCGGCTGCCGGATCACCAACCCGGAGGGCGCCGGCGTCGTCGACACCTCGTCCGAGGAGAGCGTCGTCGCCGACTGTGTGCTGGAGAACCTGGGCAGCTCCGCCGTCGTCATCAGCGAGAAGGCCCGCACCACGGTACGCGGCTGCACGATGCGCGACAGCCGCGGCAACGGCGTCCTCGCCAACGGCCAGGCCCGCGGATCGGTCGAGGACTGCGACATCTCCGCCACCGACAAGCCCGGTGTCGCGCTGGAGCAGCACAGCGCCACCCGGGTGCTCCGTACCCGGGTGCACGACCTGGCGATCGGCGCCCTGGTGACCAGCGCCTCCCGCCCGGAGCTGACCGAACTCGACGTTCTGGCCACCGCCGAGCACGGCATCCTCGTCTCCTCCGGCGCCGAGCCCGTGCTGCGCCACTGCCGGGTGAGCCGCACCAAGGGCAGCGGCCTGGCCGTCACCGGACGGGCCCGGGGGACGTACGAGGACTGCGCGTTCACCGACTGCGCGGGACCCGCCGTGCTGGCCACCGAGAGCGCGGCGCCGATGCTGACCCGGACCGTGGTACGGGACTGCTCGGCGGCGTCCGCGGTGCTGCTGACCGGGGAGTCGGCGGCCGAGTTCGACCGTCTTGAGGTGACGTCGGCCACCGGTGTCGGCATCTCCGTGTTCTCCGGCGCCAATCCGCTGATCCGGCGGGCCCGCGTGGTGTCGGCCGGCGGCCACGGCGTGGAGGTCGTCAAGGGGGGACGCGGCCGGCTGGAGGACTGCGTGATCGAGAAGGCGGGCGACGCCGCCCTGCGGGTCGCCGACGACGGCCGCCCGCACCTCGGCAACAGCAGCCTGTCGGACGCCGCCGGACCCGGCGTCCTCGTCGCGCCGGGCGGCCTGGCCGACCTCCGCGACACCGTCGTGGACGGCAGCACCGCGGAGGGCGTCCGGGTCGAGGAAGGCGGCGAGGCGTCCCTGGTGCGCAGCCGGATCACCTCCTCCGGATCGCACGGCGTGCTGCTGGCCGCCGGGGCGCGCGCCGCGCTGGGCGGCTGCGAGGTCTCCAGCGGTCAGGCCGACGGCATCCGGGTCGAGACCGCCGAGCGGGTCTCCGTCCGTGACTGCACGGTCAGCGACAACCGGGGCGCCGGGCTGCGGCACACCGTCCGGGACGGCATGCTCACCGTGGACCGGCTGTCCAGCGTGGCGAACGGCGCCCGGGACGCCTGGGACGGCGCACCGCCGCCCGCCCCAGCGGACCCCGCAGGACCGGCCGCCAAGGACGAAGGGCCGGCCGAACCACAGGGCCCCGTCGAGGAGTTGGAGGCCCTGGTCGGACTGGAAGGCGTCAAGCACCAGGTCAAGAGCCTGGTCAATCTGACCCGGCTGGCCCAGCGCCGGGCCAGCCTCGGCATGCCGGCCCCGCCGATGAGCCGGCACCTGATCTTCGCGGGCGCCCCCGGCACCGGCAAGACCACGGTCGCCCGCCTGTACGGCTCCATCCTGGCCGAGCTGGGCGGGCTGCGCTCCGGCCACCTCGTGGAGGTCTCCCGGGCCGACCTCGTCGCCCAGGTCGTCGGCGGTACGGCGATCAAGACCACCGAGACGTTCAACCGGGCGCTCGGCGGCGTGCTGTTCATCGACGAGGCGTACACGCTGGCCTCCGACAGCAAGAACTCCGGGGCCGACTTCGGCCGTGAGGCCGTCGACACCCTGGTCAAGCTGATGGAGGACCACCGCGACGACGTGGTGGTGATCGCGGCCGGCTACTCCAAGGAGATGGACTCCTTCCTCGCCGTCAACCCCGGTCTGGCGTCCCGCTTCGCGCGCACCATCGAGTTCGTCAACTACACGGTCGACGAGTTGGTGACCATCGTGGAGAGCCTGTGCGAGCGGCACCGCTACGAACTCGCCCCCGACACCAGGGACGCGCTCGCCACGCACTTCGCCGATATGCACCGGGGCCCCAACTTCGGCAACGGCCGGGTGGCCCGGCAGGTGTTCGAGGAGATGGTGGACCGGCAGGCGTTCCGGCTGGCCTCGCTCCCGGAGGCCGGGGAAGTGGATCTGACGGTCCTGCTGCCCGAGGACGTCGGCGAGGCCGCGGCCGCCGCCGTCAGGGCCGCCTCGTCCGGTCACCGGGCCACCTCACCGCTGGACGAACTCAGCGCGATGGTCGGCCTCGAAACCGTCAAGCACGAGGTCACCGACATGATCAACCTGCTGTCGGCGTCCCGGCAACGGCAGGCCGCCGGGCTGCCCGCCTCCCGCATCAACCGGCACCTGGTCTTCGCGGGACCGCCCGGCACCGGCAAGACCACGGTGGCCCGGCTGTACGGGAAGCTGCTGCGCTCGCTGGATGTGCTGCCCCGCGGCCAACTCGTCGAGGTGGCCCGCGCCGACCTCGTCGGACGCTATGTGGGACACACCGCCCAGCTCACCCAGGAGGTGTTCGAAAAGGCGCTCGGCGGCGTGCTGTTCATCGACGAGGCGTACACCCTCACCCCGCCCGGATCCCCCTCGGACTTCGGCCGGGAGGCGGTGGACACGCTGCTGAAACTGATGGAGGACCACCGCGAGGACGTCGTGGTGATCGTGGCCGGCTACACCGACGAGATGCACCGCTTCCTGGGCTCCAACCCCGGCCTCGCCTCCCGCTTCTCACGGCACGTCGAATTCCCCGACTACAGCTCGGAGGAACTCGTCACCATCGTCCAGCAGCACGCCGCCGCCTCCGGCTTCGAGTGCGCCCCCGACGTGCCGCAGGCCCTGCTCGCGTTCTTCAAGGCCCAGCCCCGGGACCGCTCCTTCGGCAACGCGCGACTGGCCCGGCAGACCGTCGAACAGATGGCCACCCGCCAGGCCCGCCGCCTGGCGGCAATGCACTCCCCGACCATGTCCCAACTCCAAACCCTGCTCCTGGAGGACCTGCCCACCCCATCCCCTAGACAGCACGACACCGCCCATGGCGGCACCTGATCAGAGCGGCTGACGGCCCGCCACCTCACGGCCGCGCAAGTCACCGAATCGCACCGGCAGTTGGCCTCCCGCTACCACCCCGAAGCCGACCGCCGGGGCAGCATCGAAACGTCCCGCGGGCGCCGCCCGATTTTGCTGTCGCCCGTGGGACACGGACCGCGCCACGTCCTGCCGCCTACGGGTGCGACTGTCGCGTGATCCACACGATCGACAACGGCGAGCTGGTGGTCTGGGGGGTACACGTCGGACATCGCTCCACCGTCCACGGCACCTGAAAACTCCTGCCGTCACGCCAGGCAGTAAGGGGCCGAGGTCGAGGGACTCATCCGCACCGTCCGTTCAGCCTGATCGCGCTCCCCGGCTCTTCCCGTGCCGCGCCTGCCATCCGGCACTCACAGCCGCCAGGCGGTCAGCAGATCGCCGGGGCCGTACGCGGCGTCCAACCCCGGACAGTCGACTCCGCTGCGCGAGACCGCCACAACGGGAACGGGTTCGCCGGTGAGGGCGGCGCGGTGGCGGTGGAGAGCGGCCAGGTCGTGCCGGTCGAAGGGCGACTGTTCCAGCCACTTGATGGAGCCGACGAAGAACAGTTCCTTGGCAATGGGGGCGCGGTCCGCCCCGACGACATCGATCTCGACATCGTTGGTACGGGTCCAGTAGCCGCCCACTGCGGGGGCCGCGGGCAGCCGGTCGTCGGGCAGTATCCGCGCCAGGGCCTCCCGGACAAGGGGCTCGACGGCCCGGCCGCGCCAACTGGTCCAGTTCTCCCGGATGCGCGCCAACGTCAGATCGCCGCGCCCCCGCTCGATCTCCTCCATCGACGGGCCGAGCAGGTGCAGCCAGAACCGCAGGTAGGGATCTGTCACCCGGTAGCGGCGATCCTTCGACGGGCGCAGCGATACGGGCAGCTCGCCGGCGACGATCCGTTTGTCCGTAAGCAGCTCCAGCGCTCGCTGCAGCGGTGTGGCCCCGATACCGCCGGCTGCACGGGCGATATTGGTGAAGGTCCGCTCGCCACTTCCGATGGCCGCCAGCACCGTACGCGCCTGAGCCTGCGGGGGGAATTCGGCAGCCAGCGAGCGCTCGGCCGACACCAGCAGGGCCGAGACCGGGTCGCTCAGCGCCTCACCGAGGAAGTCCCACAGCCCCGCGCCCCGCGTCCAATCCGCGCAGATCAGCGGTAGCCCGCCGGTGACGAGCGCGGCGTCGAAGGCTTCCGCCGGTTCCAGTCCGAGCATCCGCCCCACCTCGGCTGGGTTGAGCGGTCCCAGCACCATCTCCCGGCCGCGCTGATGGAACGGTCGTCCGTAGCTGTTCAGTGCCTCCATCATCGACAGATCGGAGCCGATGAGGACCAGCAGCACCGGCTTGGTCTCCAGCACCCGGTCCCAGGCCCGTTGCAGCATCCCCTCAAAGACACCACCGGCATCCATCAGATACGGCACCTCGTCGATGACCAGAACGCTCGCCCGGTCGGCGGGCAGCGCGGCGGCCAGCACATCGAAGGCGGTATCCCAGCTCTCCGGCCGGGCGGCGGCCACCAGCCCCGCCAACGGCAGCGTCGACGCTCGGGCATCCCGGGCCAGCCGTGCCAGCTCGTCCCTGAGGGACGCACCGGTCGCCGCGTAGAACAAGAACGGGGCTCCGGAGCGCTCCGCAAACCGCTCGACCAGTCGCGACTTGCCCACCCGGCGCCGCCCGCGCAACATCACACACCGACCGGGCCGCTCCCTGCCAAGCCCTGCCGCCACCTTCTGGAACTCTCGCTCCAACGTCGCCAGCTCCTGCCGACGGCCTACGAATTCGACCATTCCTGCCGACCTCCACCCATGACACCAACGTCGATGTTACTAACACTTACATTAGTAGACCAGGCGGCCGCATGGCATTCGGCAGGATCTCCCGACAACCGATGGCCACCCTGGCGTTGCAGAATTTGCACTCCTCTGTTGCGTTCACCACATCACGCCGTGAAAGTGGCCCCCTGAGACCTGCGGCACACTCTCGACATTTGCGCAGGAATCCCAGCCAGCAGAAGCGGTGGAGGCAGCCCGAGCGAGCGGGGCTGAGCCGGCCCATCGGACCAACACAAGGACTCATCGTGATCCAGAAGGAAACCGCGTTCTACAGCGAGGGCAGCCGTCTCAAGGCCACCATCTACTACCCCGACGACATGCCGGAGGGCGGACAGCACCCGGCGCTGGTGATCAACTCCGGCTACCAGGGATTCAACGAGTTCTACCCGAAGATGTTCGCCCAGCGGATGACCGAGCGCGGGTTCGTCTGCCTGGGCTTCGACTACCGCGGCATGGCAGACAGCGAGGGGGAGAAGGGCCGGGTCCTGATCGAGGAGCAGGTCCAGGACGTGCGCAACGCGGCGACCTTCATCCGCTCGCAGGAGGACATCGACCCCCGCCGCGTCGGCCTGATCGGCTGGGGCATGGGCGCCGCGAATGTCGTCCTGGCCGCGGAGAAGGCCGGCGACATCGCGGGCGTCGCCGCCCTGAACGGCTTCTACGACGGGGAGCGCTGGCTCCAGTCCATCCACACCTACGACGAATTCCTCAAGATCGTCGACGAGGTGGCCGAGGACCGGGTCAACCGAGTCCTGCACGGCGAATCCAAGCTCGCGGACACCTTCGCCCACTACCCGCTCGACCCGGCGACCGGCGACTACGTCGAGAAGGAACTGTCACAGGTCTATGGGTTCGGGCATCCCACCCGGCTACAGTTCACGGAGTCCATCCTGGACCTGAAGGTGGAAAACGTGGTGGCGAACCTCGCCCCGACACCTCTGTTCATCGCCCATGGCAAGCAGAACTCGCTGCACCCGTATGCCGAGGCCGAATCCCTGTACGCGGCCGCCGGTTCGCCCAAGAACCTCTACACGATCGACGGACGGCACAACGACTTCATGTTTGTCGACCACCCGGAGTTCGTGCTGCTGTGCGACCGCCTGCGGAGCTTCTTCGACGAGGCGTTCAGTGTCTCCGCCGCTCCCGTCCGGAGCATCTCGGCCTGACTGCCCGGCCAGGCGGTGCAGAAAATGCAACACCGTGTTGCATGTGACATCGCCCACCATCTAGCTATTCATACCGCTACCAAGGACTCGGTATGGCTCTTGAGCAGAAACAGACGACCCACGCTGCGCGGAGCGGTGCTTCGCGCGTGATGGCGATCCTGGACGCGCTCGCGTCGGCGGATCTGGCCGCTTTCCCGGACGGGCTGAGCGTGGCCGATGTCGCCAGGGTGCTCGGACGCGAGAAGTCCGTCGTGTCCCGTCAGCTCAAGAGCCTGCTGGAAACCGGCATGGTCGCCCGCCGTGATTCGGGGCGGTACGAGCTGAGCTGGCGGCTCTTCGCGCTGGCGGTCCGGGCGGGCGACCAGCGGCTGACCAAAATGGCGGCCCCGCTGCTGCTCAAGCTGACCGAAACCGTCCGGGAGCGCACCTACCTGAGCGTTCTCAGCGACGGCGAGGTGCTCACCGTACTGTCGGAGGGCTCCCGCCGGTCGATCGAGGCCGTGAACTGGGTGGGCCGCACCATCCCGGTGCACCGCAGTTCCAGTGGCATGGCACTGCTGATGGACTACGAGGACGAGCACATCCTGGACACGGTCCGGCGCAGCGTGAACAGGGTCTCCGACCGCGAGGCACGCGAGTTCCTCGCCCAGGTGCAGGAGTCCCGCCGACGCGGATACACGGTCGCGAACCGGATCTTCGACCCGGAACTGCTGGGCATCGGGGCACCGGTCCGGGACTTCACCGGCCGGATCAAAGCCGCGGTGAACATTTCCGGTCCCGCGTTCAGGATCGAGCCGCACATCCAGGCATTCGGCGGGCACCTGTTGTCGACGGTGCGGGCCTTGCAGGCTTCCCTCTGCTCCGACGTGCGCCCCGGCGCCGATCCGAGCGATTGCTGACGGCCGCCGAAGCGTACCGACACCCATTCCGAGCCCCGGAGAACCGGAGATCACCATGCGATATCTCACTCATCCCCGTCCCCAGTCCGGTCTCGCCGGCCCCCGGCAGCGTGTCCTGCCCGCTCCCGCCGACTGTGCGTGCGGAGAGTCGGTCACCCCATGAACCTCGTCTCGTACATGGCCGACAACGCGAGCTATCTGGTGTTCCTGACCGAACAGCACATCGAACTCGTCCTGGTCAGCGTCGCGATATCCACGGTCGTCGGGATCGGGCTCGCCCTTGTCACCCAGTCCGCTCCTGGCCTGCGCCAGGCCCTGTTGTCCCTGACGGGGTCCCTGCTGACCATCCCCTCGTTCGCCCTGTTCGCCCTCATGATCCCCGTCCTGGGACTCGGGGTGGCCCCGACGATCGCCGCTCTGGCCGTGTACGGGGTCTTCCCGATCCTGCGCAACACGGTGACCGGCTTCGAAGGGGTCGACCCGGCCGCCGTCGAGGCGGCACGCGGCCTGGGCATGGGGGCGCGGCAGCGGATGCGCACCGTCGTACTGCCGCTGGCCTGGCCGGTGATCCTCAACGGGATCCGGACGGCGACGATCATGCTGGTCGCGACGGCGGCCATCGGAGCCGTCGTACGCGGCCCCGGCCTGGGACAGCTGATCTTCCGGGGGCTTGACCGCATCGGGGGAGCGAACGCGCTGGAGGAAGCCCTCTGCGGAGTGATCGGGGTGGTGCTGGTCGCTCTGGTCCTCGACCTGCTGTTCATCGGTATTGCCAAGATCACTGCTCTGCGAGGCTTGAATGTCTGACCGACCCACCCCCAGCCCCGACACCGTGATCTTTCTGGACGAGGTCTCCAAGCGATACCCCGGCCAGGGCAAGGCGGCCGTCTCCGAGCTGTCCATGGAGATCAAGCGGGGAGAGTTCGTCGTCCTGGTCGGCCCGTCCGGCTGCGGCAAGACCACCACCCTGCGGATGATCAACCGACTCGTCGAGCCGACCGCCGGGCGGATCTTCATCGACGGCAAGGACGTCACCCACGCCGACGTGGACGAACTGCGGCGCGGTATCGGCTACGTCATCCAGCAGATCGGCCTGCTGCCCCATCTGACGATCGCGGACAACATCGCCCTCGTGCCCAGGATGCTCGGGGTGAAGAAGTCCGAGCGCCGTCAGCGGGCGAAGGACCTGCTGGAGATGGTCGGGCTCGATGCGACCGTCTACGCCGATCGCTACCCCCGCCAGCTGTCCGGCGGCCAGCAGCAGCGGGTCGGCGTGGCCCGCGCGCTCGCGGCGGATCCGCCGGTGATGCTGATGGACGAGCCGTTCGGCGCCGTGGACCCCATCGCGCGGGAGAAGCTCCAGATGGAGTTCCTGCGGCTACAGGAGCGGATCCGCAAGACGATCGTGATGGTCACACACGACATCGACGAGGCACTGCGGCTGGGCGACCGCATCGCCATCTTCGGCCCCGGCTCCCGCCTGGCCCAGTTCGACACCCCGCTGGAGATCCTCACCAACCCCGCCGACGACTTCGTGCGCGACTTCGTCGGATCCGGCGCCCCGGTGCGGCGGCTGTCGCTCCTGAAGGTCTCGGACGTCCTCGCCTCCGCCCCCACCGGCACGCCCGCCACGGCGAACGCCATAACGGTCGACGCCGGTGAAAGCGTGCACCGGGCGCTCGAACTGGTCCTGGCCGCCAGGGCGGAGGGCATACAGGTCAGCGTTCCCGGGGACACCGGCCGTTTCCTCGACCTGCAGACCCTGCTCACCGCGGCCGCCCAGCCGGCGAAGGTCCTCTCGTGAGCGCCGGGGCCGTCGAGGCCATCACGGAATCCGACACACGCCGCTCCCGGACATGGGTGCTGCCGGTGGTCGTCCTCGTCCTGCTGGGAACCCTCTGGGCCTACGTCGGCTCGCTCCGGCTGGACTCCATCGAGACCCGCAGCCTGGCCTCCGACGTCGTCATGACCGCCCTGTGGGAACACATCCAGCTCGTCGTCACCTCGACGCTGCTGACCATCGCCATCGGTGTTCCCCTGGGCGTGCTGCTGACCAGGCCCGGCATCAGCAAGGCGGGCGTGATCGTGCTCGCGGCGGCCAACGCCAGCCAGGCGGTGCCGTCCATCGGCGTGCTGGTCGTGCTGGCCATGGTCTTCGGTGTCGGCTTCTGGATGGCTGTGCTGGCGCTGGTGCTGTACGCCCTGCTTCCCGTACTGCGCAACACGATGGTCGGGATCCGTCATGTCGACCCCGCCCTGATCGACGCGGGCCGCGGCATGGGGATGAGCGGCCGGGAGGTGCTGTTCACCATCGAACTGCCCCTGGCGGTCCCGGTGATGCTGGCCGGCATCCGCGTGGCGCTGATCCTCAACGTCGGCGTGGCCACCCTCGCCGCGTTCACCAACGCCGGTGGCCTCGGCTCGGTCATCTCCGCCGGCATCTCCCTCGACAGGACACCCGTCCTCGTCGTCGGCAGCGCCCTCACGATGGCCCTGGCCCTGACCGTCGACTGGCTGGCCGGCCTGGCCGAGCGAGTCCTGCGTCCGCGCGGCATCTGAGACCGCCCGTCGTTCTTGATCCACCCCAACGTCCACCCCAACGCCGTCAAGCACCAGGAAAGGACTTCAGCATGCGCAGAAACATGATGGCCGCGGCAAGCCTGCTCAGCCTCGCGCTCACCAGCGGCTGTGCTCTCGGCAGCAGTGGCGCCGCCGAGGGCAGCGGCCCGGCCGAGAGCGGCCCCCTCAAGGGGGTCACTGTGAACGTCGCGTCCAAGAACTTCACCGAGCAACTGCTGCTGTGCGAGATCACCGCCGAGCGGCTGGAGTCGCAGGGCGCGAAGGTCAAGCGGACCTGCGGCATCAGCGGGACCAACGCCGTCCGCGCGGCGCTGGCCGGCGGCGACGTGGACATGTACTGGGAGTACACCGGTACCGGCTGGCTGGCCCTGCAACAGCACGGCACCGTCAACGACCCGGAGGCCATGTACAAGAAGGTCAGCGCCCTGGACAAGGCCAAGAACGACGTGGTGTGGCTCCCGCCCGCCGCGGCGAACAACACGTACGCCGTCGCGGTGAAGACACAGACGGCGAAGAAGCTGGGCGTCTCCACGCTCTCCGAGTACGCCAAGCTCGCCGCGCAGAAACCGGGCAGCGCCGGCTTCTGCGGTGCCTCGGAGTTCTTCGGCCGTGACGACGGCTGGCCCGGGCTGCAGAAGGCGTACGGCTTCAGCCTTCCCAAGAGTGAGGTCGCGGAGCTGGCCGAAGGCCCGATCTACAACGCCATAGCCAAGGGAAACCCCTGCCCCTTCGGTGAGGTCTTCGCCACCGACGGCCGGATCTCCGCGCTCGGGCTGACCGTCCTGAAGGATGACAAGAAGTTCTTCCCGCCCTACAACCTGTCCCTGAACGTTCGAGGCGCCGTCCTGAAGAAGTACCCGAAGATCCAGACGGTGATGGATCCGGTGAGCAAGCTGCTGACCACCACCGCACTGCAAAAGCTCAACGCGGAGATCGACGTGGACGGCAAGAGGCCCGAGGAGGTCGCGAGCCAGTGGCTCAGCGCCAACAAGCTGAAGTGACAGCAGGCGTGGAGGAGACCCGCACGCTTCGCGTGGGACTCCTCCAGACCGCGCCGGTCTTCGGCGCGGTCGAGGAGAACCTCGCCCGCATCGCCGAGCTGCACAACGGCCTCGGCCCTGTCGACCTCGCTCTCACCCCGGAACTCTCGGTCAACGGCTACGGATTCACCCCGCACGCGGAGACAGCCCTCTTCACCAGCGACGATCCCCGGCTCGCCGCCCTTGTGTCCGCAGGTGTCGCGGTGGGCTTCGCCGAGAAGAACCCTGACGGGCTGCCCTGGAACAGCTATCTGCTGGCCGACCCGCTGACCGGCACCCGGCACCTCCAGCGCAAGCTCCAGCCCGTTTCCTACGCCCCGTGGAACGAGCACCTGTCGTTCCAGCCGGGTACGGAGCTGCGGACCGCCGACTTCCCCGCGGCCAGGATCGCCACCGCCATCTGCAACGACATGTGGCATCCCTTCGTCCCCTGGCTGGCGGCCCGACGCGGTGCCGAAGTCCTGATCGTGCCCGTGGCCAGCATCGAAGGCGCCGACCCGGCAAGGATCCGTCGCACGTGGGAGGTGATCCTGGAACACACCGCGGTACTGCTGCAGTGCTACGTCGTCTTCGTCAACCGCTGCGGTACGGACGGCGGATACCGGTTCTGGGGCGGCTCACGCGTTCTGGGCCCGGACGGCAGCCTCCTCGCCCACCTCGGGGACGAGCCGGGTACCGCCTTCGCCGAACTCGATTTGACAGCCCTGCGTCGGCTGCGCGCAGATGTCCCCCTGCTCGCGGAAGCCCGGACCGAGTTGCTCACCGGGACCTTCGGAACCGGCGATGACTGCGAAGGGGAGCAGCTCCGTGTTTGACGTACATGTCCATGCCGCCCCCGACGTCCTCGACCGGATCGGATACGACGACCAGATCGGGGCCGGTTACGCCGCGGCAGGCTACAGCGGCTTCGTCCTGAAGGCCCACCACGAATCCACCGTGGGCCGGGCCAGCGCCCTCAGCCGTTCCTCCGGACTCGAGGTCGTGGGCGGCATCGCCCTCAACCGTGCCGTCGGCGGGATCAACCCGGCGGCCGTCCTCGCGGCCCTGACCACCGGCGGGCGGGTCGTGTGGTTCCCCACGGCGGACTCCCACACCCAGGAAAGCGCCCGGCTGCCCCGGCTGGGAGACCTGGACGGGCGTCTGGACCGCGCCGTGCTCGCCGTCCCGCCGGTCCTTTCCCCGGGCGACCCGGCCGCAAAGGACGTCGCCTTCGTTCTCGACCTGATCGCCGAGCACGACGCCGTGCTGTGCACGGGACACGTCAGCGGTGCCGAGTGCAGATGGCTGCTGGACCAGGCCGAGGCCCGGGGCATCAACCGGTTCCTGCTCACCCACCCCTCCTACACCGTCCCCGGCATGGAACCGGATGAGATCGCCGCGCTCGCCGAGCGGGGCGCGCACGTCGAGATCACCGCCTACCAGCTCTTCCACCAGCCCGGGATGACCGCCGCCCGGCTGGCAGCCGTCGCCCGGGCGGCGGGCTCCCGTCTGGTCCTCGCCTCCGACGCGGGACAACCCGACAGCCCAGAACCTCCCGCGGCCCTCGAACAGCTCATCACCGCGCTCGCCGCCGAAGGACTGGACCCCGGCCGGCTTCGGGACGCCGCCGCCGACATCCCCAGACGGCTCGTCCTCCCGTAACAGCCGTCGAACACAGACCCAAGGCCGGCCCCCAGCACACCCGAAGGCCCCTCAGGAGCAACACGACATGGACGCGATCATGGCACCCCATCCGAAGGCCGAGGCGTTCCTCGACGCCCTGCGCGGACGCCTCGGCGACCTCGTCGACGACTCGTCCCTGACCAGGGCCCTCTACTCGACGGACGCCTCCAACTACCGGATCACCCCCCAGGTCGTGCTCACGCCCAGGTCGAAGAGCGACGCGATCACCGCCGTCGGCATCGCCCGCGCCCACAAGGTGCCGGTCACGGTCAGAGGAGCAGGCACCTCCTGCGCCGGCAACGCCGTGGGCCCCGGCCTCGTGATCGACTTCTCCCGTTTCATGAACCGTGTGCTGGCGATCGATCCCGACGCCTGCACGGCCGTCGTCGAACCCGGCACCGTCCTGGCCACCCTCCAGAACACGGCCCAGCCCCACGGGCTGCGCTTCGGCCCCGATCCCTCCACCGCCACCCGCTGCACGATCGGCGGGATGATCGGCAACAACGCGTGCGGTCCGCACGGCCTCTCCTACGGGCGCACGGCCGACAACGTGGTGTCCATGACCTGGCTGACCGGCAACGGCGACGTCATCACGGTCGGCTCGGGGACCGACGCGCTCACGGTGGTGCCCGGTCTGGACACCTTCGTGGCGGAGAACCTGGCCGTACTGCGCACCGAGTTCGGACGCTTCGGACGCCAGATCTCCGGCTATTCCCTGGAACACCTGCTCCCGGAGAACGGACGCAACCTCGCGGCCGCCCTGACCGGAACCGAAGGCAGCTGCGGCATCCTCCTCGAAGCCACGGTCAGACTCGTCCCCCGGTCCCCCGCGCCGGCCCTGGCCGTCCTCGGCTACCGCGACATGCCCACCGCCGCGGACGACGTCCCCCACCTGCTCCCCTTCCACCCGCTCGCCCTGGAGGGCCTGGACGCCCAACTCGTCGACGTCGTCCGCCGGGCACACGGCAGCACCAGCGTCCCCGCCCTGCCCGTCGGCGGTGGCTGGCTGATCGCCGAAGTCGCCGGCGCCACCTCCGAAGAGGCAGTCGCGGCCGCACACGAACTCGTCGCCGCCTCCCGCTCGCCGGACGCCGTGGTGCTGCCCGCCGGCCCCGAGGCGACCAGGCTCTGGCAGATCCGCGCCGACGGTGCCGGCCTGGCCGGACGTACCGCCGACGGCAAGCAGGCCTGGCCCGGCTGGGAGGACTCCGCCGTCCCCCCGGAACACCTCGGAGACTATCTGCGCGGCCTCGAAGCCCTCATGGCCGACGAGAACGTCTCCGGGCTCGCCTACGGCCACTTCGGCGACGGCTGCGTCCACGTCCGCATCGACTTCCCCCTGGACACCGACGGCACCCCGATGCGCAGATTCCTCGAACGCGCCGCGGCCCTCGCCACCCAGCACGGCGGTTCCCTCTCCGGCGAACACGGAGACGGCCGCGCCCGCTCCGAACTGCTGCCCGCCATGTACAGCCCCGACGCCCTGCGCGCGATGGAGACCTTCAAAGCCCTTTTGGACCCCGACGACCTCATGAACCCCGGGGTCGTCGTCCGCCCGGCACCGGTGGACGCCGATCTGCGCCGGCCCCAGGCCCGCCGTCTGCACGCCACCGACGGCTTCGCCTTCGCCCACGACGACGGGAACGTCACGGATGCCGTCCACCGGTGCGTCGGGGTCGGCAAGTGCCGGGCCGACCTGCGCGAACAGGGCGGATTCATGTGCCCCTCCTACACCGCCACCCGCAACGAGAAGGACTCCACCCGCGGCCGCGCACGGATCCTCCAGGAGATGCTCAACGGCGGCGTCGTCACCCACGGCTGGAGTTCCCCCGAGGTCCACGACGCTCTCGACCTGTGCCTGAGCTGCAAGGCATGCGCGAACGACTGCCCCACCGGCATCGACATGGCCACGTTCAAGTCCGAGACGCTCCACCAGACATACAAGGGACGCCTGCGCCCACTCAGCCACTACACCCTCGGCCGGCTTCCGCAATGGCTCAGGCTCGCCGCACCGCTCGCCCCCCTCATCAACCTCGCCGGCCGCACCCCGCTGCTGCGCAGAGCCATGACGACGATGATGGGAGCCGACCCCCGCCGCTCGCTCCCGACACTGCCCCGGACACCGTTCCGCCGGAGCAGGCGACGAAGGACCACCGGAGAACGGACGGACGGGCCCAAAGTCCTGCTCTGGGTCGACTCCTTCTCGGATGCCATCAGTCCGGGCATCCCCCGGGACGCCCTTCACGTCCTCCACGCCGCCGGGTGCGACGTCGAGATCGCCGACTCCAGGGCCTGCTGCGGCCTGACCCTCGTCTCCACCGGCCAGCTCACCGCCGCCAAAGCCAAGCTCCGCAAGACCCTCGACCTCCTCGTCCCACACGTCCGTGACGGGCGGACCGTCGTCGGCATCGAGCCCAGCTGCATCGCCACCCTCCGCTCGGACCTCGTGGAACTCCTCCACGACGACCCCCGCGCCGCCGAACTGTCCAACTCGGTCAAGACCGTCGCCGAGTTCATGGCCTCCATCGGCTGGACCCCGCCGCAAGCAGCCGAGAAGCTCCTCGTCCAGCCCCACTGTCACCACTACTCGGTCATGGGATACGACGCGGACCAGGCGCTCCTGGAGACCATGGGCTGCGATGTCGAGACCTCCGCGGGCTGCTGCGGCCTCGCTGGGAACTTCGGCATGGAAAAAGGCCACTACGAAGTCTCGGAGAAGATCGCACAGGACGGCATCCTCGCCAGGGCATCCGCGAGCCCCGACCGGCAAATCCTCGCCGACGGATTCTCCTGCCGCACCCAGGTACGCGACCTCGCCGGCCTCGACAGCCGCCACCTCGTGCAGATCATCGCCGATGCCCTCCGCAGCTCGACGACCACACGGAGGCCACCGTCGTAACAGCGACTGCCGCAACGCCGTGAGGCACACCCCCGACACCCCGGGGTCGCTCGCCAATCAATGAGGCTTCTGGATTCCTGCTGCACCGGTCCCCCGACGGCACTGGCACCAGGCGATGCGAAAGGGGCACGGCTCGGGGAAGAGCCTGCACGGCACGTCCGGAATCACCAAGCGCACGGAGGCGAGCCGGCTCGCGTGGTTGGGCGACTGGTGCCGGGAGAACGAGACCTTTCGGCATGACCTCGACCGCCGGCGCGAGGCGAGCAAGCACTCAGGCCCTGACCGACGCTGCCACCCGCCTGATTGGCGAGCGGCCCCCCGCGGACTTCCTGGCCGCGTACGAGCAGGCGATGCCGTTTTCCCGGCACGTGCCCTTCCTGGACGCGCTCGGACCACTCGACGCCGTGGTGTGCATCGGCAACCGCGACTGCGGATGCCATTTCACCATGACTGTGAGCGTCACTGCCTGACCGGGTGCCTGCTGTCAGTTTGTCTCGACGTCAGCGGATCGTCCCGCGGCCTGCGCTCGATACCGCCCCGGTGTGGTGCCGAACTCCCGTTGGAAGGCGTGGGAGAGCGCGTACGGGCTGCCGTAGCCGACTCGGCCTGCAATGGTGGCCAGGGTGTCCGGGGTGTCCCGGAGCAGGGTGGCGGCGCGGATCACGCGCCACCAGGTGAGGTACGCCATCGGAGGGCGGCCGACCAGGGTGGTGAACCGGCGCGCCAGGGTGGGACGGGAGACACCCGCCTCCGCCGCCAGACGGTCATTGCTCCACGGCGCGGCCGGGTTCGAATGCAGCGCCCGCAGGGCGGCGGCCGCCACCGGGTCGCCCAGTACGCGGGGCCAGGCTCCGCTGGGAGCCTCGGTCATCCAGGCGCGGATCATGTAGACGAGCAGGAGGTCGAGCAGGCTCGGGAGCGCCACGCAGGAGCCGGGTCGCATCTCATCCAGCTCACCGGCGAGCAGATCGATGGCGGCACGGAGTTCGAGGTGGCTGCTTACTCGGCTGGAAAGGTGGACGACCTCAGGCAGCTCTGCCATGAGCGGATGCATACGGCTGCAGTCGAGCCAGTACTTGCCGCAGAGCATCTCTGTCTCGTAGCGATCGGGCTGGGTTCGCGGCTCTGTCTCCGCAAGCCATCCCCGGAACAAGCGATGGCCAGCCGCCGTCGGATTCTCGGGCGGGCGGCTGACGAACGGGAGTTGCTCGTTCCCGCGCACTTCGGTGGCGCAGGGGCCCTGGAAGTACGACGTGACAGTGACAGGTTCGCCCTCGGCCCATGGGCAACAGCCAGCCGGAAGAAGAGTGCTCCCGCCTTCGAGTGAGCCGCGACCTCACCCGCTCACCGCCCCGCCGTCCTCCGTAGCCCTCGACGCCTCAGCGGACGGCGCGACCGTCGCCACCTGCTTCAGCCCGGGATTCCACGGGCTGAGCCGGGTGCATCGGCATCCGACACGGAACCACCCCCCTCGGCCCGGACACCGTCCACGAGGTGAAGCGCCTCGGCCGCGGCGCCGCCGAGCTGCTGGCCATCGCCGAGGACCTGCGGCACCACGACATCGAAGCCCGCGAACACGGCCGGCACGGCGGGCGCCCCGAGGTCATCGACGACCACCTGTCCGGGCCCACGACGGTCACGACCAGTGCTTTGAAGGGGACGCCACCAACACGGCGAAGGCAGTCTCGGTCTGCGTGGTACAGGACGCACGCGGCCGTTACACCGTCGAGGTGCGCCACGCGACAGGCCGGCGAGCACGCCGGCACGAGAAGAGCGGACTACAACGAGACAGCCTTCTTGCCACTTTGCGCACCGTGCTTCGCAATCTCCAGCACGGCAGCGAGAACCGCAGAATTCCATACTGTGCTGTTCCACCCACCAGCACGAGTGAGCGGGTGACTGGCTGTCTCCCTGCCGAGCTACACATGCGTACCAGCGGAGGCAGTCACGGCCTCAGCAGCCGGAGCTGCGGGTCGAAGCACACAAGCCCCATCATGCCGCAAGTTCCGCGGCGTAGGCCGAAGCCTCCTCGGCCATGCTGTAGCGCATGGGGAAGTAGATCAACGGGCCGGCCGCCTCACCGCTCAACGGCCCGGTCGACCAGGGAGAGGTGTCCTCCTCGTCCTCCGTGAGATCCACCCATCGCGCCAGGAGCCCTGCGACGTACTCGGAGATACGCGGTGACGGTGGAACCGCTTCGTCCGTGTCGATGTAGCGGTCGTACAGCTGGGCGAAGACCTCTCCCGCTATCGCATTGTCAGCGGGTTCTTCGCCTTGCCGAACTGCCAGGTCGTAGCTCATGGCCGCACTGTGGCACACGCCCATGACAGCGCGCCTTCGGCGTCACGCAGCATGCGACCAGACCCACTGTCCGAGGGCGCTGTTATCTTCCGCCCATGACCGCATCAGACGCTCTGCTACGCCGCCTCGAGCAAGACTCGTCGCTGGCTGCCGCGCTGGCCTGGCCAGGCGACTTCGACATCGATCGCCGGGATCCCGTCGAGGATCTCGTACTCCCATCTGGCAGGCCGCTGCGCCCGGTAGCCGGATGCGGCGCCGGCGGCACGTACTTCCTCTGCGGGGAAGCCGAGGCCGAGGAGCGGCCTGTCCTGTATGCCGATTCTGAGGGCCAGGCCACATTGATCGGCGCCGACCTCGTCGAGGCCATCACGCTCATCGCCGTACTGCCCTTCTGGCGCGACCTGGCGAAGGGCTTCGCGATCAGCGAGCTCGGCTCGGACCTTCGGGCCGACCACCCGGACTTCGACACCGAGCGCGACCGCCTTCTGCACGCCCTGGGGCTTGCTCCCATATCCGAGCAGGAGGCTACCGCTCGGCTGCTGGCCGTGGCTGCACGCACGGCCCCCGACTACGTGCCGCGCGTACCGGACGACGATCACCTGCCGTACGAGCTTCTGTTCCCGAGTGGTCCTGCGTAGCGAAGCCGGCGCTTGACGTCAGTACCTGGCGATGACCTGTCGTAGGTCCGTGCCAAGGATGTCTCCCAGTGCTCTGACGCCAGCCAGGGCCTGTCGGACCTCGCGCGTGGAGCGGCCGAACTGTACGACCGTCTCGGCCGGGACTGCAGCACCTGGTTCGGTCCGGGGCACAGCCGCACGCTCGACGCCTTTGAAGGTATGGCGCGGTGGTCAGCGCCTGAGACGAGGAACCCAGAAGTTCATGCGCCAGGCTATGGGTATGGCCTGTGTTCGAGAATCTCACATACTGCCCGTCGGATCCTGGTCTTCCTCTGCGGAAATTCCCCTTCGATCGCCCAGCATCAATCCGGCATGAGAGCGCCGACCCAGTACGGACGATCCTCCGGTCAGTAGTGATAGCGGGCTGCGAGGATCACGATCTCCTTGTCCGTGACCAGGTAGACGAGGCGGTGCTCGTCATCGATCCGCCTCGACCAAGCCCCAGGCAAGTGATACTTGAGCGGTTCGGGTTTGCCGATCCCCGTGAAAGGGTCACGCTTGACGTCTTCGACGAGCTTGTTGATCCGAGCGAGCATCTTTCTGTCGTTCTTGAGCCAGGACGTGTAGTCCTCCCAGCCCTGGTCCTCGAAGACGAGCCTCACTCAGCACCCACAGCAGAGTCCGCCACATCTGGATCAATCAGCTCGCGCTCCGACACGTTGATGTTGCCCAGGGCATTCTCGTACGCCTTGAGCAGTCTCCGTGCGTTCGCAGGCGAGCGCAGCAGGTACGAGCCCTCACGCAGTGCCGCGTAGTCCTCGGCCGAGACGAGCACAGCGTTGCCATGCTTGGACACGATCTCGATGGCCTCGTGATCGTCGTTGACTTTCTTGATCAGCGGAAAGAGAGCCTTACGGGCTTCGCTCGCAGTTATCGACACGGGTTGACTCCCTCCATCATGTGGTACCGAATAACGTACCACTAATAACCGCCCGAAGCGGGGGTTAAATGAGTGACAACCCGTCAGAAATCCCAGCACCGTCCCAGCACGGGAAGGAGCGAGGGGCTCGACTCCGATGAGTCCAGCCCCTCTGACCTGCGCATTAAACGAAGCCGACGTGGTGGATTTGCGCCTACACGTTGAAGCGGAACTCCACCACATCCCCGTCCTGCATCACGTAGTCCTTGCCCTCCATGCGGGCCTTGCCCTTCGCGCGGGCCTCTGTGACCGAGCCGGTTTCCACCAGGTCCGTGAAGGAGATGACCTCGGCCTTGATGAAGCCCTTCTGGAAGTCGGTGTGGATCACGCCGGCCGCCTCGGGGGCCGTGGCGCCCTTCTTGACGGTCCAGGCCCGGGACTCCTTGGGGCCGGCCGTCAGATACGTCTGCAGGCCGAGGGTGTCGAAGCCGACGCGGGCGAGGGTGGCGAGGCCGGGCTCCTCGGCCCCGACGGACTCCAGGAGTTCCAGCGCGTCCGCCTCGTCCAGCTCGGCGAGGTCCGCCTCCAGCTTGGCGTTGAGGAAGATCGCCTCGGCGGGGGCGACCAGGGCACGCTGCTCGTCCTTGAAGCCGTCGTCGGTCAGCTCGTCCTCGTCGACGTTGAAGACGTAGAGGAACGGCTTGGTGGTGAGCAGGTGCAGGTCGTGCAGCAGCTCGGCGCGCTCGCTGCCCTGGACGATGCCCTGGGAGAAGAGTGTGTCGCCCTTCTCCAGGATCTCCTTGGCCTCCTCGACCGCCTTGACCTTGGGCGCGACGTCCTTCTTGATCCGCGACTCCTTCTGCAGGCGCGGCAGGACCTTCTCGATGGTCTGCAGGTCGGCGAGGATCAGCTCGGTGTTGATCGTCTCGATGTCGTCCTTGGGCGAGACCTTGCCGTCGACATGGACGACGTTCTCGTCCTTGAAAGCGCGGATGACCTGGCAGATCGCGTCGGACTCCCGGATGTTCGCGAGGAACTTGTTGCCCAGGCCCTCGCCCTCGGAGGCGCCGCGGACGATACCCGCGATGTCCACGAAGTCCACGGTCGCCGGGAGGATGCGCTGCGAGTTGAAGATCTCGGCCAGCTTCGTCAGGCGCGCGTCGGGGACGCCGACCACACCGACGTTCGGCTCGATCGTGGCGAACGGGTAGTTGGCCGCCAGCACGTCGTTCTTGGTCAGGGCGTTGAACAGGGTCGACTTGCCGACATTCGGCAGGCCGACGATTCCGATCGTGAGCGACACGTTGCGACTTCCCGTACGTGAGGAGGAGGGCCAGGGGGCCAGCAGACCGGCCGATCCCCCAGTTTACGGCGTGCCGGACACCGCCCCGGCTGAAGCTTCGAACACCTGGATACGCTCCGCTCCACGGCGTGTCTGTAGGGCCATTCGGCACATAAGCCGACCTAAGTTGGTCCAATGGAGCAACCCAGGACGCGACCCCCGCAGCACGGACCGCGACGCGGCACGCCACCGGCACCCCTGCCGCCACAGGCCAGGCGCGGTCCGGCGGGCGGGCAGGCGGCGGCCCAGCGGCCGGTGCGTCCGGGTCCGGCGCAGCCGCCGCACAGAACGGGCCCCCGGCTCACCGGGCTCGGCGGGGGCCTGTTCTGCGCGGCCCTGATGTTCCTGCTCGCCCTGATCGACCAGCTGCTGTTCGGGGCGTCCCTCACCGTGTACGGGGTGCTGTTCCTGCCCGTGTGCGCGCTGACCGCGCTGTGGGTGCGCGAGAACGACCTGCTGACGGCCCCCGTCCTGGTGCCGATCGGGTTCGCGGTGGGGCTGCTGGCCGTCGCCGACGGCGGCGGCGGGGTGGCGGGCCGGCTGATGGGTCTGGTCACCGCGCTCGCCACTCAGGCCGGGTGGCTGTACGGGGGGACGCTGATCGCGGGCGTGACCGTGATCGTACGGCGGATCCGGCGGGTCAGGCGCCGACGGCGGCTCGGGCCCGCCAGGCCCGCGGCACAGGCCTGACCGACGTCCACCGGGCCCACGGCACGGGCGGCCGGCCGTGGAGACCGCTAGCCGTCCTTGGAGGCGTGCATCGCCGCGCCCACGATCCCCGCGTTGTTCTGCAGTTGCGCGGGCACGATCTCCGCCTCGACACCCTCGATGAGGTGCAGGAACTTGTCCGCCTTGCGGCTGACGCCGCCGCCGATGATGAACAGCTCCGGGGAGAACAGCATCTCCACGTGCGCGAGGTACTTCTGCACGCGGCGCGCCCAGTGCTCCCAGGACAGCTGGTGGTCCTCCTTGACCTTGCTGGAGGCCCGCTTCTCCGCCTCGTGACCGCCCAGCTCCAGATGGCCCAGCTCGGTGTTCGGGACCAGGGTGCCGTCGACGAACAGGGCGCTGCCGATGCCCGTGCCGAAGGTGAGCAGGATGACCGTGCCGCCGCGGCCGCGGCCCGCGCCGAAGCTCATCTCGGCGACACCGGCCGCGTCCGCGTCGTTGACGACCGTGACGTCATGGCCGCCGAGGCGTTCGCTGAACAACGCGCGCGCGTCCATGTCGATCCAGCTCGGGTCCACGTTGGCGGCCGTACGGATGGTGCTCCCGCCGCTGACCACGCCCGGGAACGTGAGTCCGACCGGGCCTGTCCAGCGGAAGTGCTCGACGACCTCCTTCACGCCGTCGGCCACCCCGTCCGGCGTCGCCGGGTGCGGAGTGAGCACCTTGAAGCGCTCCTCCGCTAGGTCGCCCCGCTCCAGATCGACGGGTGCGCCCTTGATCCCGGACCCGCCGATGTCCACGCCGAAGATCTGCATGGCCCCACCGTACGACGCACGACTGACAGTCACGCGCCGGGCTGTGCCCTGCTCACACGTCCGCCGTACCCGAACCGCCGCGCGCGGCGGCCAGCGCGGCCGCCTCCTCGCGCAGATCGCGGCGCAGCTCCTTGGGGAGCGAGAAGGTGATGGACTCCTCGGCCGCCTTGACGATCTCGACGTCCGCGTAGCCGCGCTCGGCGAGCCAGTCCAGGACCTGCTCGACCAGGACCTCCGGAACGGAGGCGCCGGAGGTCACGCCGACCGTGGTCACGCCCTCCAGCCAGGACTCGTCGATCTCGGCGGCGAAGTCCACCAGGTACGCCGCGCGCGCCCCGGCCAGCTTGGCGACCTCCACGAGCCGCTTGGAGTTGGAGGAGTTGCGGGAGCCGACGACGATGACCAGGTCGGCCTCCTCGCCCATCTGCTTCACGGCGAGCTGGCGGTTCTGTGTGGCGTAGCAGATGTCGTCGCTGGGCGGGGAGAGCAGCTGCGGGAACTTCTCCTTCAGCGCGTCCACGGTCTCCATGGTCTCGTCCACGGAGAGCGTGGTCTGGGACAGCCAGACCACCTTGGACGGGTCGCGGACCTCGACCCCTGCGGCGTCCTCGGGGCCGTCGACCAGCTGGATGTGGTCCGGGGCCTCCCCGGAGGTGCCGATGACCTCCTCGTGGCCCTCGTGACCGATCAGGAGGATGTCGTAGTCCTCCTTGGCGAAGCGGACGGCTTCCTTGTGGACCTTGGTGACCAGCGGGCAGGTGGCGTCGATGGTGGCGAGCCGGCCGCGCTCGGCCTCCTCGTGGACGACGGGGGCCACGCCGTGCGCCGAGAACATCACGATGCTGCCCGGCGGCACCTCCTCGGTGCGTTCTACGAAGACGGCGCCCTTCTTCTCCAGGGTCTGGACGACGTACTTGTTGTGAACGATCTCGTGCCGGACATAGATCGGGGCCCCGTACTGCTCCAGGGCCTTCTCGACGGCGATCACGGCGCGGTCCACGCCCGCGCAGTAGCCCCGGGGGGCGGCGAGCAGGACACGGCGGCCAGGAAGGGCAGTCATGGCACCTATCGTAAGGCCGCCTCCGGAGGACCGGAGATCGCGTGCCCGTACCTCCACGGGAAGACCGGGCGACGACCGGGAGGTGCCACAGCTACGCCCGGATGGTGCAGGGCGCTGCCGCTCGCGGGTCGGTGTCCGCCTACGCGCGCGTGGGGCGTCGGAGATGGCCTGCCGCCTGGTTGGCGGTGGCGAGGTGTTCGCCTACCGGCTCGGTTCGCCGTCGTGAGCGTCTGTCGTACCGACCGCTGTTCGCTTTACGCGCGCGTGGGGCTCGGCGACGGCGCCGGTTTCGTCGCCTGCCGGACGGCGATGCGGCACTGGCCGCCGGGCCGCCCACACCGCGGCGACCAGGGTGATTCACGGCCGCGCACGGCGGGGCCGCCCGCGGCACCCCGGGATCCGTCCTCGCCCGTGCCCACGGCAGCCGGCGGTCCCGGCTCATCGCGAACAGCAGGCCTCCCGCCGCCGCCTGCCCGCCCGGCGCCGCGAACGCCGCCCCGATCGCCTTGCTCACGGCCGGGGATTGTCGGAGGGGCCCGTTAGTCTCGCGGCATGGCTGTGAACACGTCCGCGCAGACCCCGCTGCCCGTCGGCGAGGTGTCGCGGCTCATCGGGAGATGGATCGACCGGCTCGGGGCGGTGTGGGTCGAGGGGCAGATCACGCAGTTGTCGCGGCGGCCGGGCGCGGGCGTCGTCTTCCTGACGCTGCGCGACCCTTCGTACGACATCTCGGTGAGCGTGACCTGCTACCGGCAGGTGTTCGACGCGGTCGCCGACGTCGTCGGCGAGGGCGCCCGCGTCGTCGTGCACGCCAAACCGGAGTGGTACGCGCCGCGCGGGCAGCTGTCGCTGCGCGCCGCCGAGATACGGCCGGTGGGGGTCGGCGAGCTGCTGGCCAGGCTGGAGCACCTGAAGAAGGCCCTGGCCGCGGAGGGGCTGTTCGCGCCCGAGCGCAAGCGCCCGCTGCCCTTTCTGCCGCAGCTGATCGGCCTCGTGTGCGGTCGCGCCTCCGCCGCGGAGCGGGACGTTCTGGAGAACGCGCGCCACCGCTGGCCCGCCGTCCGCTTCGAGGTGCGCAACGTGCCCGTGCAGGGCGTGCACGCGGTGCCCCAGGTCGTGCAGGCGGTCAAGGAACTGGACGAGACCGACGCCGTGGACGTGATCATCGTCGCTAGGGGCGGCGGCAGCGTGGAGGACCTGCTGCCGTTCTCCGACGAACAACTCGTCCGCGCGGTCGCGGCCTGTCGTACGCCCGTGGTGTCCGCGATCGGCCACGAGCCGGATCATCCGCTCCTGGACTTCGTCGCCGACCTGCGCGCCTCCACCCCGACGGACGCGGCGAAGAAGGTCGTACCGGACGTGGGCGAGGAACTGGAGCGGGTGCGGATGCTGCGGGGCCGGGCGCGACGGTGCGTGGAGGCGCTGGTGGAGCGCGAGGAGCGAGGGCTCGCGCATGCGCTGGCCCGGCCCTCGATGGAGGACCCGCACCGGATGATCGACGAGCGCGCGGACCATGTCGCCTCGCTGGTCGACCGCGGCCGGCGCACCCTGGGCCATCTCCTGGACCGCGCGGACTCCGAGCTGGCGCACACGCACGCGCGCGTGGTGGCCCTCTCCCCCGCGGCGACGCTGAAGCGCGGGTACGCGGTGCTGCAGCGGGCCGACGGGCACGTGGTGCGGGATCCGGCGCAGGTGACGGCGGCCGAGGCGCTGCGGGCACGGGTCGCCGAGGGCGAGTTCACGGTACGAGTCGACGCTTAGGGTGAACGGATGACCGGCAAGGTGGAAGAGGCGCTCTCCTACGAGCAGGCGCGGGACGAGCTGATCGAGGTCGTACGGCGGCTGGAGGCGGGCGGGACGAGCCTGGAGGAGTCCCTGGCCCTCTGGGAACGCGGCGAGGAACTGGCCAAGGTGTGCCGGCGCTGGCTGGAGGGCGCGCGGGCGCGGCTGGACGCCGCCCTGGCCGAGGAGGAGGAAACGGAGGCGGCAGCGGACGCGGAGGGCTCGCGGGAGACCGGCGAGTAGCGGGTGCCGAGGGGCGTCGCCATCGGCGAGCCGGGCGGCGGCTCCCCCGCGCGCGTGCCGGGTTCGCTGCTGGACCGCACGCCTGAGGCCGTGGTGCGGAGGCTCCCCCGCGCGTGCCGGGTTCGCCTACCGGACCCGGCCGCCTGTGGACAACGCTGGGGCTCCCCGGCGCGGGGTCCGCGGGTTACGACAGCTTCAGCGACTCCGCCAGCTTCGCCAGCCGCTCGAACGAGGCCGTGCCCGCGACCACCGTGGTGGAGCCGGGCGTGTCCTCCAGCACGAGGGCGTCGTAGCGACCGCCGGTGTAGCGCTTCCAGGTGTGGCCGCCGATCTTCTCGGTCACGTCGGTGGCCCGCGCGCCCTGACTGGCCTGGTCGATGAACTCGGCGCGCTGCTGAGTGGACTGCTCGATCTGCACGTACTGTCCCTCGGGGTCCTGGAAGCCCAGGTGCCAGCGCTCGGAGTTCGCCCCCTGGAAGCGGACCGAGGTCGCCTTCCAGGAGCCCGGCAGGCCCTCGGGCGCGGCGACCGGGTAAGAAGCGGCGCGCTGCGCCGTGAGCAGTTCCACGCGGTAGTCGACCCGCTTGAGGTCGGGGGCGTGGTCGTCGTGCGGGATGAAGACGTAGATGACGGCCGCCGCCATCCCGATCAGGCCCAGGGAGAGAATCATGTCCCGGACCGTTTTCTGCTTGCCGTTCGAACCTGCCACGCCCCTATCGTCGCAGGTGCCCAGCGTGCTCATCCGTGGGGGCCCCTGCTCATTCTGTACCCCTGACGGTAGAGTCGGGACGAACACCCTCATCCGGCCGTCGTCGTATCAGAAAGGTGCGCTCCGATGACCGAGCATCATCATTTGCCGTCAGAACTCGACGTCCCCTCCGAGGCTCCCGACCGGAACCTGGCCCTGGAACTCGTCCGGGTGACCGAGGCCGCGGCGATGGCCGCCGGCCGCTGGGTCGGGCGCGGCGACAAGAACGGCGCCGACGGTGCCGCGGTCCGCGCCATGCGCACCCTCGTCTCGACCGTCTCGATGAACGGCGTGGTCGTCATCGGCGAGGGCGAGAAGGACGAGGCCCCGATGCTCTTCAACGGAGAGCGCGTCGGCGACGGCACCGGGCCCGAGTGCGACATCGCCGTCGACCCGATCGACGGCACGACACTGACCGCCAAGGGCATGCCGAACGCGATCGCGGTCCTCGCCGCGGCCGAACGCGGCTCCATGTTCGACCCGTCCGCCGTGTTCTACATGGACAAGCTGGTCACGGGACCGGAGGCGGCGGACTTCGTCGACATCGACGCGCCCGTGTCGGTGAACATCCGCCGGGTCGCGAAGGCGAAGCGGTCCACGCCCGAGGACGTCACGGTCGTCATCCTCGACCGGCCGCGGCACGAAGGCGTCATCCAGGAGGTCCGGGAGACCGGCGCGCGCATCAAGCTGATCTCCGACGGCGATGTGGCCGGCTCGATCCTCGCCCTGCGTGAGGGCACCGGCATCGATCTGCTGCTCGGCGTGGGCGGCACCCCCGAGGGCATCATCTCGGCGTGCGCCGTGAAGTGCCTGGGCGGGACCATCCAGGGCAAGCTGTGGCCGAAGGACGACGAGGAACGGCAGCGGGCGCTGGACGCGGGGCATGACCTGGACCGGGTGCTGACCACGGAGGACCTGGTTACCGGCGAGAACGTCTTCTTCGTCGCCACCGGCATCACGGACGGCGAACTGCTGCGCGGGGTGCGGTATCGCTCCGAGACCGCGACGACCGACTCGATCGTGATGCGTTCGCGGTCCGGAACGGTCCGCCGGATCGATTCCGAACACCGCCTGAGGAAGCTGCGCGCCTACAGCGCGATCGACTTCGACCGGGCGAAGTAGCCCACATCAGCCGGCGCCCCCGGTGCGGAGGGGGCGCCGACGACCCGCCCAAGGTCTACGCCACCGACCGCTGGGGCGCGGACCCGAACCGGGTTCAGGACGCGCAGCGCCGGGCGCGCACCCGGAGCAGCGCGCGCCCTCGACCAGGACTCACGGCACCGAGCGCCCGGTGGGGCGGCCCGGGGCGGGGCAGCACGTCCAACGCCACGACGCGGACTCGGCGCAGCGCGCTGCTCGGGCGGGGCCCGGAGCGTGCCGAGGGGGGCCTGGGCTCATTGTGAGGGTTCGGTGCGGGGTCCAAGGCGCGGGAGTCCACGCACGGTCGCTGAGCCGAGGCTCGGCCCCGGACCAAGGCCCGGGCTCTCCAGGTGGGGCAGGCTCGGCCGAACCCCGGATTCGGGCGGAAGCTGGGGGCCGGGCGCAGGCTCGGAGGCGGGTCCAAGCCCGGCTCGCCCCAAAGCTCGGGCTCGGGCGCAGACTCGGCGTCGGATCTAAGCCCGGCTCGCGCCAAAGCTCGGATTCGGGCGGAAGCTGGGGGCCGGGCGCAGGCTCGGAGGCGGATCCAAGCCCAGCTCGGACCGAACCTCAGGCCCGGGCGGAAGCTGGGGGCCGGGCGGAAGCTCGGAGTCGCGTCCAAGCTCGGCTCGCGCACGCTCGGCCGAAGCCCGGATTCGGGCGGAGGCTCGGAGGCGGGTCCAAACTCGGCTCGGACCGAAGCTCAGGCCCGGGCACAGGCTCGGAGGCGGATCCAAGCCCGGCTCGCGCACGCCTCGGCCGAAGCCCGGATTCGGGCGCAGGCTCGGAGGCGGGTCCAAGCCCAGCTCGGACGAAAGCTCAGGCCCGGGCGCAGGCTCGGAGGCGGATCGAAGCCCGGCTCGGACCGAAGCTCGGGCTCGGGCAGCGGCTCGGCGTCGGATGTGCGCCCGGCTCGGGCCAAGCGCACGCTCGGCCGAAGCTCTCGGGATCGGGCCGAAGCTCTGGGTCGGGCCGAAGCACGCGGTCCGGGCCAAGCTCGGCTCGGGACGGAGCTTGGGGTCAGCCTGCTGCTGCTATGCGGCCTGTTGCTCGGGCCGTCTTCTTCAGTTCCAGGTCACGGCGGCGGCGCCGGGCCAGCACCACACGGCGTTCGGCAGCGGTGAGGCCGCCCCACACGCCGTACGGCTCGGGCTGGAGCAGCGCGTGTTCGCGACACTCGACCATCACCGGACAGCGCGCGCAGACCCGCTTGGCCGCCTCCTCGCGGGACAGCCGGGCGGCGGTCGGCTCCTTCGAAGGGGCGAAGAACAGGCCGGCCTCGTCCCGCCGGCACACCGCCTCGGTGTGCCAGGGGGCATCCTGGTCCCGCTCTTGCGCTGGCACCCGCTGGGCCGGAACGGCAGCTACCTGCAGGGACGAATGCGGCGGTTGCAGCACGGTCTACTCCTGACGACGGCTTCGCGAGCGAGAGACGATGCAGCAAGCCCTACCCGCTGTGCGCGCGCCTATGCACTGCGTCCCGATCCACGGGAGCGTGGCGGCCGGTTCACGACCCCCCGCGCCGGGCGGCCCGGGACCGCGCCGTTCCGGATCCGGCCCGATTCGCGGCCGTCAATGGCCGAGATGCTTGCGCAAAGTCCTGTCGACCCTGTGGTGCACGCGGTCGAGGATGTCCGCGACGAGTTTCCCCCGCTTCGGCCGGGCCTCGACGTTGCCCAGCACGGCCCACCCGTCCACATAGACCACGGGCGCCTCGGGCTCGGCCGAATCCAGCGTGTGCACCTCGAAGTTGCCGAGCACGCCACCGCCGGTGCCGCGCAGCGACACGTTCTCCGGCACGCGGATCTGGACGTCGCCGAAGACCGACACCGCCTTGATGACGACCTGCTGGTACTCGAAGATCGCCTCGCTGAGGTCGATCTCGACGCTGCCGAAGACGGAGTACGCGTGCATCCGGCGCCCGGCGCGCCAGCGGCCCTTGCGTACCGCGCTGCTGAACACCGCGACGATGTTGGTGTCCGCCTCCGTCGGTATCGCGCCGGGGGCCGGGCGGGGCTGCGCGTACGCCGAGGCGGCCGGGCGGCCGTGGGCGGCGGGCAGGTCGCGGATGAAGACCTCCAACTCGCCGACCGTCTTGGCGTTCAGCACCCCCTCCACGCGCTCCGCGTGTTCGTCGGCGGTCAGGCGCCCCTCGGCGAGGGCGTCACGCAGGATGTCGGCGATCCGGTCCCGGTCCGCGTCCGAGGCGCGCAGTTCGGTGACGCGCGCTGCCGCGTCCTGCCGCTGGGCGTGCTTCTGAAGGTCCACGACGGCAGCGTACCGAAACGCGATAGATCGCGACTAGGGGTGTGGACGACCCGCGCGTGGCGAACCGGCCAAGGCGTGACCTAGCGGACCGGTGCATGACCTAGCGGACCGGACGTAGCGCACTGGGCGTAGCGGACCGGACCGCGGCGTGGCCTGGCGGGCCGGGGCGTGGCGGACCGGGGCCGGACGGAGGCGTGGCCTGGCGGACCGAGGCGTGGCATGACCGGGGCCGGACGGAGGCGTGGCCTGGCGGGCCGAGGCGTGGCATGACCGGGGCCGGACGGAGGCGTGGCCTGGCGGGCCGGGGCGTGGCGTGGCCGACCGGACCGCGCGATGGCCTACGAGCGGACCGGAGTGTGGTGGACCGAAGTCGGACTGAGGCATGACGGATCGGACCGGAACGAGGCGTGGCGGGCCGGTGCCGGGGCGAGGTGGGGCGGGCTGAGCCCGACCTCACAGTCCGGCCGTCACCGCCAGGTTCTACGCTGGGGAGGCCCGCCGACGCCGGCGGGCCGCAGGCGACCGCCCCGCGGCCAGCACGCCGAGGAGGCGAGTCGCCCGGACACGCTGCCTGTCGAGTGAGGAATGGGCGAAGATGCCACAGAGTTCCCCCCCGAACCGCCCTGCGTTCGCGTACACCGATCTGCTCCCCCAGGGCGAGGACACCACCCCGTACCGGCTGGTGACCTCCGAGGGCGTCTCCACCTTCGAGGCCGACGGGCGGACGTTCCTCAAGGTCGCGCCGGAGGCGCTGCGCAAGCTGGCCGAGGAGGCCATCCACGACATCCAGCACTATCTGCGCCCGGCCCACCTCGCGCAGCTGCGCCGCATCATCGACGACCCCGAGGCGTCGGCCAACGACAAGTTCGTCGCCCTGGACCTGTTGAAGAACGCGAACATCGCGGCGGCGGGCGTGCTCCCGATGTGCCAGGACACCGGCACGGCGATCGTGATGGGCAAGCGCGGGCAGCACGTCCTCACCGAAGGTGAGGACGAGAAGGCCCTCTCGCACGGCATCCACGACGCCTACACCAAGCTCAACCTGCGGTACTCGCAGATGGCGCCGCTGACCATGTGGGAGGAGAAGAACACCGGCTCCAACCTCCCCGCGCAGATCGAGCTGTACGCCACCGACGGCGGCGCCTACAAGTTCCTCTTCATGGCGAAGGGCGGCGGCAGCGCCAACAAGTCGTTCCTGTACCAGGAGACGAAGGCTGTCCTGAACGAGGCCTCCATGATGAAGTTCCTGGAGGAGAAGATCCGTTCGCTGGGTACGGCCGCCTGCCCGCCGTACCACCTGGCGATCGTGGTCGGCGGCACCAGCGCGGAATACGCGCTGAAGACCGCGAAGTACGCCTCCGCGCACTACCTGGACAACCTGCCCGCCGAGGGCTCGCCGCTCGGCCATGGCTTCCGGGACAAGGAACTGGAGCAGAAGGTCTTCGAGCTGACCCAGCGGATCGGCATCGGCGCGCAGTTCGGTGGCAAGTACTTCTGCCACGACGTCCGCGTGGTCCGGCTGCCCCGGCACGGCGCGTCCTGCCCGGTCGCCATCGCCGTGTCCTGCTCGGCCGACCGCCAGGCGCTCGCCAAGATCACCGCCGAGGGCGTCTTCCTTGAGCGGTTGGAGACGGACCCGGCTCGCTTCCTGCCGGAGACGACGGACGAGCACCTGGACGAGTCCTCCGACGTCGTCAGGATCGACCTCAACCAGCCGATGGACGCGATCCTCGCCGAGCTGACCAAGTACCCGGTCAAGACCCGGCTGTCCCTCACCGGTCCGCTGGTGGTGGCCCGTGACATCGCGCACGCGAAGATCAAGGAGCGGCTGGACGCGGGTGAGCAGATGCCGCAGTACCTGAAGGACCACCCGGTGTACTACGCCGGCCCGGCCAAGACCCCGGAGGGCTACGCGTCCGGCTCCTTCGGCCCCACCACGGCCGGCCGCATGGACTCCTACGTCGAGCAGTTCCAGGCCGCGGGCGGCTCCAAGGTGATGCTCGCCAAGGGCAACCGCAGCAAGCAGGTCACGGACGCGTGCGGCACGCACGGCGGGTTCTACCTCGGCTCCATCGGTGGTCCGGCGGCCCGGCTCGCCCAGGACTGCATCAAGAAGGTCGAGGTCGTCGAGTACGAGGAACTGGGCATGGAGGCCGTCTGGAAGATCGAGGTCGAGGACTTCCCGGCCTTCATCGTCGTCGACGACAAGGGCAGCGATTTCTTCACTTCGCGGGAACCTGACCAGCCTACGTTCACCAGCATCCCGGTGCGGGGTCCTGGCCTGGCCTGAGCCATCCCGTAAGCGCCTCACGGACCCCTCGGCGTCGCCGGGGGGTCTGCTGCTGTCCGTGGGTGGCGCTATGGGCTCCCCCGCTCCCGTGGCTTGAAGCGCACCCTTGACGCCAGCACGGCAGCATCGGGAGGGCCCGTGCGTAGAAGTCCGTGCAATCCGCGTAGCCCGGGAGGCTGCTGTGTCGCTACGGTTCATCGCCAAGGACCCGAACACGGACGGGGCGAACTGCCCCATGGTTTGGCTCGACGAGGAGAAGCAAGAGATCGTGTTGCAGGGTTGGACGGTGGACGAGGTGACGCGCGCCGAGTGCCTGAAGACCGGCCCCATCCCGGACAGTGAGACCGTCATCCGGCTGCCTGTGCGTATGGTCGCCGCCATCAGGGAGGCTTGTGATGCCGCAGACGGCCCCACCGTTCAGTGAGTTGCTGGCGAACTGCCAGCGGTCTGCCGTGCATCTGGAGATGCGCGACTTCTACGACGACCCGGACGAGGCTCCACGCGTGGCCGCGTGGAGGGCCGGGCATCGGCCGGACCCGAACGACCGCGCGTCCTGGTGGCGCCCCTGGCTCGACATGGTGTCCGAGGCGGTTTCCCGTGGTGTCGTGATCCGCCGCTCCCGGATCGTCTCCGAGCCGGTGAGCGAGTACACCCGGTACCTCTACGACGGCACGTTCACCAACATCGCCGCTGGTGAGCAGATCCGTTGGCTTCCGCGGCGGAACGCGTCGGATCTGGCACTCCCTGGCAATGACTTCTGGTGCTTCGATGACCAGCTGGTGAGATTCGGCTACTTCTCCGGTGAGGGCGTGTACCTCGGCGACGAAGTGGACGACCGCGCCGAGGTGGTCAAGCTGTGCGCCTCGGCGTTCGAAGCCGTCTGGGACCGGGCCGTTCCGCACGAACGCTACAGGATCTGAGAACGCACAGCACCAATGGCCCGTTCCCCTTCATCCAGCGTCCAGGCCCTCCCTGTCAGTCTGTGATGAGACACCCGGTATGCCGGGTTATCCTTCCTGGGCGAGACAGGAGCCCCACCCCAGATGACCAGCACGAATGGC
>NZ_JBEPAP010000003.1:345613-365551 GCF_040298665.1 Streptomyces sp. NPDC001508 | reverse complement strand
GGCGCGTCACCTCCAGGGCGCCGCCGACAACGCACCCGCACCCGATGGCCGGCGCGTCACCTCCAGGGCGCCGCCGACAACGCACCCGCACCCGATGGCCGGCGCGTCACCTCCAGGGCGCCGCCGACAACGCACCCGCACCCGACGGCCGGCGCGTCACCCCCAGGGCGCCGCCGACAACGCACCCGCACCTGACTGACGACCCCTCACGGCACGACGGCTGTGCGCTGCAACAGCCCCCACGTGAACTCGGCGACGACCTCGCGTCGTTCGCCGCTCGCGTCGGGGGCCGTGAAGGCGAGGCCCCAGCGGGTGGGGGCCGTGCCCTCCAGGGGGCGGGCCGGGGCGAAGGCGCGGGCCGCCTCGTCGACCGTGCACGACCAGGGGGTGAGGTCTTCGAGGCGGGCGAGGCGCGGCGCGGGCGCGCCGGGCGCGCGGACCAGCCACTCGGTCCAGACCGCGCCCGTGGCGGCGACCAGCACCTCGAAGCGCAGGTCGGGCCAGAGCGGGACGGGCCACTGCCACACCGCGCACTCCAGGTCGCCGATGGTGCGCTTGCCCTCCGACTCGGGTGCGCCGAGCACCGAGCGGTACCGGGAGGCCGCCGGGCGCGGCCTGGGGGAGCGGACCATCGCCTGCCAGCGCTTGTTGGCCTCGCGCATGTCCGCGAGGGACACGCCCAGCTCGCGCCGGGCGTCCTCGACCAGGCCGGGGTTGTGGTCGGCCATGCGGCGCAGCAGCACCAGCTGGAAGTCGAGCGGGGTGAAGGGGGCGGGGCGTTCGGCGGAGGACGGCATGGGCACCATCGTCGCCCACCGGCCCGGTACGCACCCATTGCCCGGAGCGATCCTCCATGACTAGCCTGTGCTCGTTGTTCGTCATGCCGATCGTCTGTTGAAATCTCGAACGCAGGCGCTGATCAAGGGAGGGGGCCGGAGGATGGGACGCCTCGTACCCGCCGTGACCCGGGCTCTCGACATACTTGAGCTCTTCCTCGACGGGGACGGGACGCTCTCCGCCCCCGACATCGTGCGCAGGCTCCAACTGCCGCGCACCACCGTGCACGAGCTGGTCACGACGCTCGCCGCCCGCCAGTACATCGTGCCCGTACCGGGACAGCCCGGACGGTACCGGCTCGGGGTGCGTCCGTACCAACTCGGCAGCCGCTACGCCGAGCAGCTGGACCTGGCCGCCGAGGGCCAGCAGGTCGCCCGCTCGGTCGCCGAGACCTGCGACGAGACCGTGCATGTGGCGATCCTGGACGGCACGGACGTCATCTACATCGCCAAGGTCGACTCCACGCACGCGGTGCGCATGGTGTCCGCGGCCGGCCGCAGGCTGCCCGCCCACTGCACGTCGGTCGGCAAGATGCTGCTGGCCTCGCTGCCCGAGCCGGAGCTGGCCGCGCGCATCCCGGACGGCGCAGAGCTGACCGCCATGACCCCCAACAGCATCACGGACCCCGGCGCGCTGCGCGCGGCACTGGCGGGGATCCGGGAACGCGGCGTCGCGGTGGAGAGCCGCGAGTCCAATCCGGACGTCAGCTGTGTCGCGGCCCCGGTCCGCGACCGCACCGGCCAGGTGGTCGCCGCGCTGTCCATCTCCGTGCCCATGATCCGCTGGAGCGACGAGCGGCTGGCCGAACTGGCGCAGCTGGCCGCAAAGGGCGCGGTCGAACTGTCGGAGCGCCTGGGACATCGGAGCGTGGCATGACGGGGTACGAGGTGGCGGTGCGGGCCGAGGCGACGCTCGGTGAGGGACCGACCTGGGACCCGGTGACGGGCCGGCTGCTCTGGATCGACATCCTCGGCATGCGGGTCCACGGCTACGATCCGGCATCCGGCCGCCGTACGGTCCGCACGACCGAGCAGCATGTCGGCGCCGTGAAGCCGCGCGCGGGCGGCGGTCTGGTGCTGAACCTCCGGGACGGGATCGGCCTGCTGGACCCGGACGGCGCCTTTTGCTGGCTGCACCATGAGCCGGTGCCCGGCCGCCGTGCGAACGACGCCGCCGTCGCGCCCGACGGCACGCTGTGGGCGGGCACGATGCGCTACGACGAGGCGGCGGGCGGCGGCACGCTGTCCCGGGTCACCGGCGCTGGTGAGGTCCGTACGGTCCTGCCGTCCGTCACCGTGAGCAACGGCACGGGCTGGAGCCCCGACGGCCGTCTGATGTACTACGTCGACAGTCCTACGCGCCGGATCGACGTCTTCGACTTCGACGGCGAACAGGCCCTGAACCGGCGCCCGTTGGCGGAGATCGAGGAGGGCGCCGGCTTCCCCGACGGCCTCACGGTCGATGCCGACGGCTGTGTGTGGGTGGCGCTGTGGGACGGGGCTGCGGTACGCCGCTACACACCCGGCGGCGTCCTGGACCGCGTACTGATCGTGCCGACGGCGCGCCCGACGGCGTGCGCGTTCGGCGGCACGGACCTGACGGACCTGTACGTCACCACGGCCCGCACGGGTCTGAACCGCCCCCACCCGCTGTCAGGCTCCCTACTGGTGATCCCAAACGCAGGCAAGGGCCTGCCGCACCCTTCCTTCGCCGGTTGAAACACCGCCGAGGGGCAGCGCCCCATCAGGGGCGCGGGGAACTGCGCGAGCAACCACGACGCAGCCGCAGACGACCGACAACACAGCCCACTCAGCGAAGGCCGACGGCCTTCAACTCCTCCGCCGTCAGGGGCGGCGAGCCCAACGCCGGTTTCAACGGACCCACCGCCGCCGCGACCATCACGCTGGGCGCCAGCAGGACCCCCGCCCCGCAGGACAGCGACGTCACGTCCGTCACCCGGCGCGCGATACGCCCGTTGCCGGTCGCGGTGTGCATGAGCCGGCCCACGTAGGCCGCCATGATCCGTTCCCACAGCGTCGGTCCGGTCTCGGTGGCCCCCGGGTAGAAGACGTCCGCGCCGGTCGACAGGTCCCAGGCCGCCCGCACCGGCCGGCTCACCGCCTGCTGGATACGCCGGGCGAGCCCCGGCGTGCCCAGGCCCTGACGAACCATCACTTCCCGTAGGGCGAGCGCCGCTTGGGCCGCCACCGCCATGCCGTGCCCGTACACCGGGTTGAGCGCGCACACCGCGTCGCCGAGCACCACGAAGTTCTCCGGCCACATCGGCATCCGCTCGAAGTAGTGCCGGCGGTTGGCCGTGGTCCTGGTGAACGCGACGTCCTCGCCGAGCGGTTCGGCCCGCGCCAGCAGCTCGGCGATGATCGGGTGCCGCAGCTCCTGTCGGGCGTACCGGAGGAAGTCGGCGGCGTCGGTGGTCGGTTCATGGCCCCGGCTGCCATGGAGGGTGACCATCCACCGGCCGTTCTCGATCGGCATCAGGACACCGCCCCGCCCGGGCCGCGGACCCCGGGGGTCCGCCTGCACATTGACGATCGGGAATCCGTCCCGCGCCTGTTCCGGCGCCCGGAACAGGCGGGTCGCGTACGCCAGGCCGGGGTTGACCTCGCGCCGCTCGGGCGCGGGCAGGCCCAGCGAGGCCAGCCACTGCGGGGCGCGGGAGCCGCGCCCGGTGGCGTCGACGACGAGGTCGGCGGGCAGGGTGCGCTCGGTTCCGTCCCGGTCCCGGATCCGCGCCCCGGTGACGGCCGTGTCGGTGCCCACAGGCCCCAGCGCCTCGGCCCCTTCGACCAGTTCGATCCGCGGGTCGGCGAGGATCCGCGTACGCACCACCCAGTCCAGCAGGTCGCGGCTCGCGGGCAGCAGGTACGCCGACTCGGCCCAGCGCCGGAACCAGCCGTGCGGCGAGAGCACGACCATGTCCGTGGTCACCGGCAGCCGGGTCACCCCGGCCGCCCGCAGCCGGTTGCCGACGCCCGGCACCAGCCGCTCCAGCGCCCGGGCCCCGCCCGACCACAGCTGGTGCACATGCCGGGCCTGCGGCAGCCCCTTGCGCGGCTCGGGCCCGGCGGGCAGCGTGTCCCGCTCGATCACCACGACCCGGTCGGCGCACGAGGTCAGCGCACGGGCGGCAAGCAGTCCGGCGAGGGAGCCGCCGAGGACGACGGCGACGGTGCTGCGATCACTCATGTGCGGGAACGCTCTCTGCTGGGGCGGACGCACGCGCGCGCACCGCCTCGATCTGGTCGGGCCGGCGGAGGGCTCGGGAGACCGCCTCGATCTCCTGGAGCAGATGGGTGGTGTCGGGCCCGGCGGCCGTGTCGTACGGGTCGGGCGCGCGCTGTCGGCCGACGGCGTCCAGGATGCTCACCGCGGCGGCCAGCGCCCTGGCCCCGGCCGGCGGATTGCCCAGCTCCAGTGCGGCGTCGTACGCCCGCGCGCCCAGGTCCACGTCGATACGCCGGGCCAGTTGCAGCAGTACGTCCCGGATGAACGTCTCCCGGCGGGTCAGCCTGAGTTCGGGCGTCGCGCGCAGTGCGTGGCGCACACCGTCACCGCTGACGGTCCGCATCAGCTGGTACAGCGGGCGCAGTTCGTGGTGGGCGAGCCGGACCCGCCAGCGGTCGTGCAGATACTGGCCGGCGTGCGGCAGGATGAAGCCGACCGCGATCACTATGGCGGACAGGGCCGCGACCGGCGGCGCCAGGTCGGTGCTCAGCCAGTCCAGGTCGCGCCCGAACCAGCGGGCGGTGACGGCCGTCAGCTTGGACGCGTCGAAGATCAGGTTCAGTACATAGCCGGCGCCGAGCAGCTTCAGTCCCCAGCGCAGCCAGGCGTCCAGGCCCTCGGTGCGCACCCAGTTCCAGATCAGCCTGGACGTGATGAGGCAGGCCACGGAGTGCGCGAGCAGATAGAGCAGGATCTCCTCGCGCATGAACGGGGTGGTGGCGTAGTACGTGTCCAGGTCCCGCAGCCGCTCCACGGGCGCGTCGGCGAGCGCGAAGAGCACCCACAGGGCCACGATCACCCCGCAGTAGGCGCGGACCACCCAGCGCATCGCGCGGCGCCTGGCGGCCGAGCGTTCCGACAGGCCGTTGCGCCAGGCGATGATCAGCAGCAGACAGGAGCCGCAGAACGCGGTGATCAGCGAATAGCACCAGGGCGCCGAGATGTTGGGCACGCCGGTGACCCGGTTGGTCCAGGCGATCGTGGACGGCGCCACGAAGACGAACACCGCGCAGGCGAGCAGCAGCAGACCGCCGACGGCGCGCAGCAGCGGGTCCCGCCACAGCCGGATGATCGTGGGCAGTTTGATCAGCAGGGCGGCGGTCAGCACCGTGGTGGGGATCCAGAAGGAGATGTAGAACTCGCCCAGGAATCCGGAGGGGTTCAGCGCCAGCGGGGTCACCGGTGCGCTCCGCGGCGGCCACGGTAGCCGAGGGACCGCTGGAGCGGGTCCGGGGCGGCGCCGGTGCCGGCGACCCAGGGGCGGCACAGGGTGGCCAGCCGGTGTCCGAAGTCGTCGGCCTCGGCCTCGTCGGCCTCCCGGGAGCCGTTGCGCGCGGCCACCGTCAGGGCCGCGTCGCGCAGTCCCGGCGTCTCGGCGAGGGCGCGGGCCGCCTGTGGGCCGGGCAGCCTGTGGTGCCGGTGCCCGGCGTGCATGTGCCACAACTCATGGCCGAGGATGACGAGTTGCTGCACCGCCTCGGCACGCTCCTCGACGATGACCAGGTCGAAGTCGGCGAACTCCACCCACAGTCCGGTGACTTCGATCTCGTCGGGGAACCGCTCGAAGCGCAGCTCGACGGGTCGGCCGCCGCGCCGTGCGCTCATCTCCTCGCACAGCGCCCGGCACAACTCGCCGATGTCGCAGGGGGGATGGGGTCTGGCGCGGACCGCTCGGGCCAGAGCGGCGGCGAGCGTGCGTTCGGCCGAGCCGGGCCGAAGGCTCCGCAGCCGCGTGGCGATCCGGGCCGCCCGCTGCCGCGTGCCCGCGATGTCCATCGCCTCCCCCTTCGCACCGCCGGACAGCGGCTCGTCCGAGATTACGCGCCCGGCCGCGTCCGCGTCAGGTGATCGGACGAGCATGGTTCAACGGGAAACGATCGCCGATTCCGCCGCGCCGCGAAAGGGCCCCGCCCGCAAACACGAGTGCTCCTGCCGCCTTCGGGCGGCAAGGGCCCCTTCTTCATGCCAGGACACGCCCCGTGGAAGACCTTGCCGACCGGCTCAACCGCCTCGGCCCCCTGACCAGGTTTCAAGAACTGAATCAGGGCGCAACCACGACTCCTACCAGGCCCGGAGGAGTAGCGTTCTGAGTGTCCAGTTCAGAACGGGAGCCCAGCATGCCCGAGCCCACAGGCACTGCACCCACGCACCCAGGCGACCGGCTCAAAGAACTCCGACTCGCCAGCGGACTCACTCAAGAACGTCTCGCCGAACAAGCCGGACTCAGCATCGGAGTTGTGAAGAAACTCGAACGCGGCGGCACCGCACGCCTCGATACCTACCACGCGCTCGCCCGCGCCCTTCACGTCCGTACCTCCGTCCTCTTCGACCCAGGCGGCCCCCACTCCACCACCCGCGGCGACGACGACAACATCGACCTCATGCCCCTACGGCAGGCCATCGCCCCACCCGTCACCTACACCGGACGTCTCACCCCCACCGTCGGCGTAGAGCCAGACCTGAAGAGGCTCCGCTCCACCGCGGCCGAAGTCGCCACCGCCTACCACCGCGACAACTACGGCCACGTCGCCACCTTCCTGCCCTCGCTCGTTCACGCCGCCCACGCGGCAGTCACGCACTTCGACAACGGCCCCGAGCACGCCGACGCCATCGGGATCCGCTCCGACGTACTCCAGATGGCCGGCCGTTACCTCACCCAGGTACGCGCCTACGACCTCGCGCAGACCGCGTTGCGGGACGCCATCGGGGACGCGACCCGGATCGGCGACATGAACTCCGTCGCCGCGGCTGTGTACCAGCAGGGCTGGCTGTTGATGCGGCAGGGACGCCTCGACGAGGCGGAACAGGTGAGCGTTACGACTGCGGATGCTGTCGAACCTCGGATCTCCCAGGCGACTCGGCACTCTCTCGGAGCCTGGGGGAAGCTGCTGGTGCACGGAAGCGCAGCAGCGGCCCGCAACAACCGGCCGCAGGAAGCGCGGGAGATCCTGCGGCTGGGCCGCACCGCGGGCACCGCACTCGGCGGTAGGCAGGCGGTTGCGGAGTCCTCCTGGGGGCGGTTCGACTGGCGCACGGTGGCCTTCCAGGGCATCGAGAACCAACTCGTGGCGGAGAAGCCGGATCGGGTGCTGAGGCTTTCGCAGCGCGTGCCGGCGTCGCCGGATCGGAAGGGGCGGCTGTTCATGCGGAGGCATCTGCTGGATGTTGCGCAGGCGCACGCGATGCTGCGGCAGCCTGATGAGGCGACGGACATTTTGTGGGCGTTGCAGGATGAGACGCCGGAGTGGCTTCGGCATCAGCGGATGGCGGCGGACACGTTCCATGACGTGCTGGAGAAGAGCAGGCGGCGTCGGCTGACGTCGAAGCAGCGGGATCTGGCTGCGTTCTTCGGGACTCAGTAGAAGGGGCACGTTCCGTGTCTGTGGTGGGGTGCCTGCCCCTGCGAAGGCCATGGAACGTGTCTGTTCCCTCTATTTCGTCGCCTCTACGGTCACGGGTGTGAGACGGATCACCGTGACCGTGGAGGCGTGACCATGTCGAGCAAGACCGTAAGCGTGCCACCCCCCGAGGTGCTGAAGGTCTTGGCGTTGCCCGGCCTGGACGGCTTGGCCGACGCGAAGACACGCGGCGCCGAATGCCTCTGGTGCCCCGAGACGCTGACCACTGAGACGGCCGTCGACTTCGGCGAGCGGCGCTCCCCTCTTAGCAGCTCATCGTCCGTCTCCGGGATGAAGTGGTACCCGCGCGCCTGCCGAAAGTGCGTCGCTGGCAGGGCGCACCGCGGCCTGTTCACCCACACCGTGGCCTGCGACCTCTGCGAGACGGAGAAGGCGGCCGCCGAGTGCATCGTCGGCCGCGGCCTGTACCGCCTCGTGAGGGACTGCCGCCGATGACCACCGGCTCGACCGCCACAGAGGCGTCGCCCGCGGGCAGCTACAGCCTGTGCTCCTGGTGCAAGCAGCTCGCCGACGACATCCGGCCCATCCAGGCCGTGGAAGCGGGCTCCGGCCCCTGCCGGAAGGCGCCGCCTGGTCTCGCTCACCGACCAGCCCGTCCAGGGAGAACGCTGATGCCGCAGAGGAGCACGGCTGTACGGATGGCCGAAGCGCAGCAGTCGGGCGGCCGGGCCGCGGGCTGCTGCTCATCCCGCCCTGCCATCCGGAGACGGGCACGCCGCTCCGCCGAGGTGATACCGGCAGGCGCGCTCCTGGAGCGCTAGCTCGTTTCAGTCGAGACGGGCCGAGAGGAGCGGCGGCGATGGCCATGAGGCCGGACAGTCCGGAGGGCCCGTTCTTCTACGCGCTGGTCCTTGCCGCCCTCATAGGTGCCCTCGTGGTCGGAATCGGCCGCTGACCCCATGACCGGCTCCGGTCGCCTGCGCCCCAGGGGGCGACCGGAGCCCCCAGGTGCCCGCCGGTTTCCCGCTCCTGACTCGCCCCGCGAGGACTGGCGGGCCCGGCCCGCCGCACCCGACCCCGTGATGCCCCGCGATCTGCCGGGCTGTCACTTTCGTCCCGACGAAGGAAGGTTCTCGATCGTGTTGCCTCCGGCTCCGCTAGGTGTCGTTCCGTACATCGCCGGTTGGAGTGAGGAAAGACTCCTGTCGTGTCCGATCACCCGCCGCCGCGTGGCTCCGGGAGTCGCGTACGTGGATGAGACGCCGTACGACCGGGACAGTTTCGGCGTGCTCTGGGCCCGCTATGCCCTCCGCCCTAAGCAGCGCCGGGGCAGCCCGCAGCTGCGGAACGTCCACCCCTACCGGCAGCGCCGGGCGATGCTGAACATGATGTGCCAGGTCTGCTCCCGCATGCCGGCGGACCCGCACGGCCCGCATCTGTTTCTCCTGCGTGACTCCTGTGGTGCGGTCCGGGAGGGGGAGCGGACGACGAGTCCGCCGGTGTGCGTGCCCTGCGCCGGGATCTCCATCCAGCTCTGCAACGCCCTGCGGGGTGGGCGGTTCGTGGCGGCATGGGCGAGGCGTGTGCCCGCGTGGGGTGTCGTCGGTCCCGTTCATCATCCCGTGACGCTCCAGCCGATCCCGGGGTGCCATATGGAGCAGGTGAAGTACGGGTCGGAGTGGGCTCCCTGGGTCCGTGCCGCCCGCACCATGGTGGAACTCCGCGGAGTGACACCGGCCGACCTGGACCGGGAGTTCGCGGCCCTCGGCCGTGACCGTCTGGAGGAGGAGTTCGCCCGGGTCGCGGAGCTGACGGCGGTCGCCTGACGGCCGCATAGGCCCATGCCGCCCCGAGGCAGGTCTGTCCCGCCCGGGCCCGCCGACCTGCGTCAACATCACCCCCCAACCGCCTCGGCACGCAGGCGCCGAGAAGGAGATCGTTCGTGGATAGCGTCACCAGCATGACGACTGACAACAGCAACAAGCCCTCCGCCTCCGAGCAGGAGTTGCGCGACAGGATGGTGGAGCAGCTCATTGCACGCGGCGCCGCGCGCAGTGCCCGCGTCGTGGCTGCATTCCGCTCGGTTCCCCGCCACCTGGCCACGCCCGATGAGGACATGGCCAAGGTCTACGAGCCCGAACAGGCCGCGATCACCAAGACCGACGCCAACGGCACGCACATCAGCTCGGTGTCGGCCCCGCGTATCCAGGCCATGCAGATCGAACAGGCCGACATCCAGCCGGGGATGAGCGTTCTGGAGATCGGCTCCGGCGGTGTGAACGCGGCCTACCTCGCCGAGTTGGTGGGTAAGCAGGGCCACGTCGTCACGATGGACATCGACCCCGATGTCACCCAACGCGCGAAGGACTTCCTGAAGACGACCGGCTACCGGAACGTCACCGTCATCACCGCCGACGGCGAGAACGGCGACGCGGCACACGCCCCGTACGACAGGATCCTCGTCACCGTGCAGGCCGCTGACATCCCGCCCGCCTGGATCCACCAGCTCACCGACGGCGGCCGGCTCGTCGTCCCGCTGCGCATGCGCGGCATGACCCGGACCATCGCCTTCGTACGCGACGGCGAGCGACTGGTCAGCGACGGGTTCGAGCTGTGCGGGTTCGTACCGATGCAGGGCGCCGGCGAGAACCGCATGCGCGTGGCCCTCATCCACGACACCGAGCGCGAAGAGATCGGCCTGCGCCTGGACGGCCACCCCGAACCCGACACCGAAGCCCTCAGCGCCGCCCTGCAAACTCCCCGCACCACGGCCTGGTCCGGTGTGACCCTTGCGGGTGACGAGTCCAACGAGCACCTGGACCTGTGGCTGACGACCGCCCTGGACAACCTCCCCCTGATGGCCGCGAAGCCCGCTGCCCGGCAGCGCGGCCTGGTCGCCTCCGCCTCACCGCTCGGCGTGCCGACACTCGTCGACGGCGACAGCTTCGCCTACCGGACCGTCCGCGCCACCGACGACCCCGACCGGTTCGAGCTGGGCGCGATCGGCCACGGACCCCAAGGACAGAAGGTCGCCGAGTGCCTGCTCTCGGAGATCCAGTCCTGGGACCGGGATCACCGCGAGGACAGGGCGCGCATCGAGGTCTACCCGGCCGGAACGCCGGACGACCAGCTTCCCGCTGGCCGGATCATCGACCGGCCGCACACGCGGGTCACGATCGCCTGGCCGTGACGCCTCCAGCGTCCCGACCAGGTCAGCAACGCACATCCACCCACTCTCTGTAGCGAGGAGAACGAGATGGCACCGCAGATCAACGGCACCCTCCTGAAGACCGCCACGGACTTCACGGTCGACGGAAACTCGGACTTCGACCTCAACATCGAGACCGTCGCCTCCGCCCCGATCGTCGGCGCACTGCTGAACGACACCGGCGACGGCTGCGGATCCACCTGCCAGTCCGCCTGCTCCAACAGCACCTGCGTCGGCGGCTGACGCACCAGGTGCGGGGCCGGGCCGAGCCCCTGACGGTCGGCCCGGCCCCGCACCACCGCGATCAACAAGGAGGCATAGCCATGTATCAGGCAGTTCGCGGACGCTGCGCGCGATGGGCGCCTAGGGCTGGGACTACGCGGCGTCCTGGCCCGCCACCTCCTCTTCCACTGGAATCGCATGGGCTTCAACGCCCGCCAACAGGCCATCTGGTCACGTGCCGCGCGGGAGGCGGCACTGGGTTACTGATTGCCTGAACCTCAGCGGCCCGGGGAGGCCACCTGGGTCACCGGGGCGCCGCCGGACGCGCTGCCCAGGAGGGTCAGCCGTGCCTCGCCCGGTCCCGACTCCGTGGTGCCGTCGGACAGCACGGCCAGGGCCAGGGTGTTGGTGCCACGGGTGTTCAGGATGCCGTTCGGCAGCACGAAGGTGTGCTGCGGGCCCACGTCGTTGATGTACTGGCCCAGATTCCAGCCGTTCAGGAAGACCTGCGCCCGGTAGGCGCGGGCCGGGTCGTCGTCCAGGACGAGACCGACCGAGGCGTCGACGCCGCCGGGCACCGTCAGCCGGAACGTGGTCCGGTACCAGGCCACGCCCTGCTCCTGGCGGCGGTACGGCAGTTGGACCGGACGCCAGCCGCCGTCAGCGAACCCCGGCAGATGCCAGCCCTCCCGTTCCCCGTACAGTCCGCCGTTGTTCATCGGCCCGCGCGCCGGGTCCGGCGCGAGCGCGCCCTGGATGCGCCACTTCACCGTCGGCGCGGCCCCCTCGAAGCCGGCCCGGGTCAGCCCGCGCGCCGCCTTGTGTGTGTCCTCGTTCCCGCCGTCCCGGTCGTGCTGCATGCGCCGGACCAGCACGGACAGCACATGCCCGCCGGGCGCCGCCAGCCTGCGGCGCAGCCGCTCACGCCGGTGGCGGGGCAGCGCGGACAGGGCGAACACCGCCGTGTCCGTCCAGGTCCCGCGGCCGGACGTGCCGTCGTCCGGCACCGGCATCCGGTGCACCCCCAGCGGCTCGCCGTCCAGCCAGGCCATCAGCATGCCCTGGGTGCCGGTGCTGTAGCCGAGGGACACCTTCCCAAGGCCGGCCGTGCCCGTCAGATGCCCCCGGTACCAGACATCGCCGTAGTGGAAGCCGTAGTCGTCGGCGAACAGGACCGGGCCGCCCTTCGGCACCGGCGTCGTACTGTGCGACGTCCGTTTGTCGGCCACCCGCCATGCCGAATCGTCGAACTCCGGCGCCGACTCGGGGTTCTCCGCCTTCCGGCGCCAGCCGCCCAGCGCGGGCAGCGTGACCTCCGGCACCCCCGGCAGCAGCGCCTGCGCCGTCAGACTGCCGGCCGGCGTGACATGTGTGCTCACCGGGCGCCCGTTCCACTCCACGGCGTCGATCCCGCGCGGCCCCCACACCTCAAGACCGGTCTCCTCGACGGTGTCGCCGGTCAGCCGGACCGTGGAGCCGTCCAGGACGGCCTCGCGCAGCAGCGCCGGGCCGTACACCAGCACCGTCCCGGACGGGGTGTCGTACGGCCACAGCCGTACGGCGGTCGCCTCGTCGGCGAACAGCAGCAGCAGCGGCGTCTCGCTCTCGCCGTGCTCGACCAGCACCCGGGTGAGCCCGCCCTCGCCGAGCGGCACGGACACATGCAGGGCGCCCCGCTCGTACACCCAGGCGGCCTCCGGGTCCAGGCGGTTGACCAGCGGCTCGCTCGGGCAGTCCAGCACCAGGCGGGCCATCTCGCCGCGCGGCCCGGTGAACAGGGCGATGTCCTGGCGGCCGACGGTGAGCCGGAACACGGGCTGGGCGGTGCTGTACCGCAAGGTCCGACTGCCGAGGGACAGTTGGGTGGTCAGCAGCCGGGCGTCCCGGGCCGGGACGGTGACCTCCACGCCGCCCGCCGCGGTCGGCAGGGTCGAGGTGACCGCCTCGGCGCCGTCGTTGCGCACCACATACACATGGGATCCGGTGTCCGGATTGGTGAGGTGGTAGACCCTGAGGCCCTTCGCCGTCACATCCGCCGCCCGGTCCAGCTTGGCGAAGTCCGGTACCCGTTGCAGGAGATGACCCAGCTGGTGCATCGGGGCCATCTTGGAGGTGACGTTGCGGGCCTCGTCGATGGCCGCCCCGTAGTCGTACGACGTGTAGACGACCGGCGCGGGCAGCCAGCCCCAGGAGGTGCCGCCGAAGGCCATGCGAACGTTGTGCAGGGTCAGTCCGTTGGCCAGGTTGGTGAGGTGGAAGCGGCGTTCGTAGGCCGCGTCCCGAGTGCGTCGCGCCTCGGCGTACCCCTTGCCGTCGAAGGCGGCGCCGCCCCATGGGTCGGACCGGCCGTCGCCGAAGTCCGCCACAAAACCCGGCGTGCGCGGGCTCGCACCGGCGCCGGCCGCCTTGCCCGCGGTGCCGGAGCGCCCCCAGTCCTGCGGGGCCTGGGACGGGTCGGGATACCCGGCGAAGCCGTACAGCCAGCCGCCCTTGTCGCCGCCGGTGTCGAACGACCCCGGGACCCACTGTCCGCTCGGCACCCTGTCGTTGTGGAAGAGCGGTACGTCGATGCCGTCCGCCCGCACCTTCCGGTACAGGTGGGACATATAGGCGCGGCCGGCCGGCCGGTCCGCGTGGGCGTCGTACTCGTTCTCGATCTGGTACAGCAGGACCGTGCCGCCGCCGTCGGTGAACTGGTGCCGGCGGGCGATCCGGTTCACCGCCGTGAACCACTCGTCGACATGCGACAGATAGGCCGGATCGGCGGTCCGCGCGGTTCCCCCGGTGGCCGTGAGCCAGCCGGGGAAGCCGCCGCCGTCCACCTCCGCGTCGATGTACGGGCCGGGGCGCAGGATGACGTACAGCCCGGTCTCGGCGGCCGTGCGCAGAAACAGGTCCAGATCGCGGACGCCGCTGAAGTCGTAGCGTCCGGGGGCGGCCGAGTGGTAGTTCCAGGCGACGCGGACACTGACGGTGTTGTGGCCGTGCGCCCGCATCTTCTGCAGTACGTCGCGCCACAGGGACGGGCTCGGCAGCCGGAACGGGTGCATCTCGCCGGACCACACCACGAGCCGTCTGCCGTCCACGAGCAGGGAGTGGCGGTCGTAGCCGATGGTGTGCCGACGCCGGTCCGCGCTCGGCGGGGCCGGTGCCGGACCGGTCGGCACACTGCGCGCCGCGTACGCCGAAAGCGCCCCCGGGCCGCCGCTGCCGCCCAGGGCGAAGCCGAGCGCGGCGGAGCCCGCGAGGGCACTGAAGGTACGTCTGCTGAGCGCCAAGGGGTTCCTCCCGGGCGATCTTACGGGGGCGCGGTCCGGCCATTCTCCCCGGCGGTACGCCCCACAATGGACCCATGAGGATCTCGGCACGGGCGGACTACGCGGTGCGGGCGGCGCTGGAGTTGGCCGTACGGCAGGGTAACGGCCCGGTGAAGGCAGAGGAAATCGCCTCTGTACAGGACATCCCCCACAAGTTCCTTGAGAGCATCCTGGGTGACCTGCGGCGCGCCGGGATCGTGTCCAGCCGGCGCGGCGGGGGCGGCGGATACCGGCTGGCCGGGCAGCCGGCGGAGATCACGGTCGCGGACGTCATCCGGGCCGTGGAAGGCCCGATCGTCTCGGTACGGGGAGAACGCCCGTCGAGCCTCACCTACACCGGCACCGCCGAGCCCCTGCTGCCGCTGTGGATCGCGCTGCGCGCGAACGTCCGCAAGATCCTGGAGGGCGTCACCCTGTCCGACCTCGCCACGGCCCGACTCCCACCCCTGGTGGACCACCTGGCGGCAGACCCGGCGTCCTGGCAGAACCCCTGACCTGCCCCACCGGGGATTCGCCACGACTGTTCCGGTGCGGCCGGCGCCGGACCGGGTGTCTGCGCCCGTACGGCGGGGCGAGCGCGCGGATGGTTCCCGCGCGGGGCGTTGGGGGGCGGGCCTGCTCGGGGCCGTCCGGCCTCGCCCCCGCCGCCCGCGGCGTTCGGCCGGCCGGTGGCCGGTGGCCGGGGTCAGGTCGCTGTGGGTCGGGACGATGGGCGGGGGCGGGGCGGGCGCGGCGGTGGGCCGGGGCGTGTGGTCACCCGCGGACGCGAAGTGTGGTCGATCGCGGGGCGAACGCGCCGATCGCCCCCTGCGCGGTGTCCCGGGACGGGCGGGGGCCTGTTCGGGTTATCCCGTTTGGCTCATGCCTGCGGCGTTGGGCCAGCTTTGGGCGTTGGGCCAGCCGGTGGGCGGGGCCGGGGTCAGGGGCGGGGTGGGAGGCGGGGCGGTCATGCCGCGGACCTGCGCCGCGGTCAGGCCCCCGCGCGCCGGGACGCCGGGTGGCGTCGGGCCGAGTGCGGCGGCCGGGGCGGGCACCGGCGCCGGCAGAGGTGCGGGCACCGGGGCCGGGGTGGCGATCGGTGTGGGGGCGGGGACCGGAACCGGGGTGGGGGCCGGGGGGTACGGGACCGCCTGGGGCGGTGCCACGGTCGGGACCGGGGCGGGGACCGGGGGCTGTTGTGGTATCGCCGGGGCTGCCGCCGGCATCATCGGCTGAGCTGCCGCCGGCATCGGCATCCCGGCGCCGGTCGGCTGACCGGCGGCGGGGAGCGGCATGCCGATGCCGGCGGCAGAGGCGGCGGCCGGTGCCGGGGCGGGTCCGGCGCCGAGCGCCTGGTCGGGGCCGGTGCCGAGTGCTGGGGCGGTGCCGAGCGCCTGGGCGGGGGCCGCGCTGAGTGCCGGGCCGGCGGCGAGTGCCTGGGCGGCGAGCCCGTGCAGTCCGGCCCCGTTGGTCTCGCTCACCAGCCGGTCCACCGCCGCCGTGCCCGAGCTGTAGCCGGTCCGGGCGCCCAGCTCGGGCACGGCGGCTCCCCTCCCGGACCCGTAGAGCACCGATTCCAGGCCGGACACCAGGCGACGCACGTCCACCTGGGGGCGCACCACGAGCCGCAGGAAGCGACTGGACGAACCGATCTTGTTGCCGCACTCGCGGACCAGGATCCGGTGCTCGGTGAGCATCCGGTCCCGGACCACGGTGCCCTCGGCGCCGACCGGCAGTCGTACGAAGAGGAAGTTGCCCTGGGAGGGATAGACGGTGAGACCCGGCAGGGCGGACAGCCGGCTCGCCATCTCCAGCCGGTCCCGGCGCACTTGGAGCAGGCTCTGCGCGTACTCGGCGCCGTGCTCCTTCAGCATGAACACCACGTGCTCCGCGAAGGAGTTGAGGTTCCACTTCGGCAGCATCGAACGGATCCGGCCGGCGAGCGCCGGATTGGCGACCAGATAGCCGAACCGTATGCCGTGCAGCCCGAAGTTCTTGCCGAGGCTGCGCAGCACCACCACGTTGGGGCGCAGCATCGCCTCCTGTACGACGCTGGGTTCGGCCTCGGCGTCGGCGAATTCGAGGAACGACTCGTCGATCACCACCAGGTCCAGGTCGGTCATGGCGTCCATGAACTGCACGAGCGCGTGCCGGTGCAGAAAGCCGCCGTCGGGGTTGTTGGGGTTGCAGACGACGGCGACCCGGGTGCCGCGCGCCCGGATGAACTCCGCGTACTGCGCGAGGTCCAGGGCGAAGCCGCCGGACTCCTGGAGCGGGAACATGTCGACCCGTTTGCCGGTCTCCATCGGCTGGTCGGTCCAGCGGCCGAAGGTGGGGACCGGGATGGCCAGGGACTCGCGGACCAGCAGATGGTCGATCCAGGTGATGAGTTCCGTGGAGCCGTTGCCCATCGCCACGCACTGCGGCGGCAGTTGCAGCAGGGAGCACAGCTCGGCCGTGATGGTGTCGGCGCTGCTCGGGTAGTACGTGATGATGTCCCGCAGCCGGCCCGCCAGTTCCTCGAACATCGCCGGGGTGGGGAAGTACGGGTTGCAGGGGATACAGAAGTCCACCGGCCCGACCCCGTCGCCGCCCTCCCGTGTCAGCGCCGCCATCGACGGGCTGTGTGCCGCTGTGCCGCGGAACAACGAGGTGACGTTGTCGGCCATGGAACCTCCGTAGGGGGCGAGCCCGCGGGGACGACCGGGCTCGTCGTCTGTGGGTGGCCCGCGCGGGGGGGCGCGGGCCACCCTTGGATACGGAGACGGCGGTGGCGCTGTTCACCTCATGTGAAAGAAGTTTGTCGACGCTGTGGAAGCGGCATCGTGCTGGGCTCGGACGTGATCCCCTCCTCGGTGGGTGTCCGGCACCGTCGGCTTCAACCAGGACACGGCGGACGTCCGTGGGGTGGCCGAGGCCGGCGATCTGTTAGGCGCCGCCGCCAAGGTGGTCGACGCCGACCAGGATCGGCCCCCCGCACCGTGTGGCAGGTCCTGCCGTCGCCCCGCTGTCCGCTGTCCGCTGTCCGCTGTCCTCCTGGCTCTGGCGGTCGGCCGGCTACCTGATCGGCGGCGGCCTGGCAGGCGTGGGTCGTCCTGGTGGTGACCGTGACCGGCGCGGCCTTCGGCGGTGCGCTCTCCGGCGTATGGATTCCGCCGGTGGTCACTCCGGCCGCCGCGTCCCGCAAGATGTGACCGCCGAGTTTGTCGCTGCGAGGACCACGCCGCCTGCCCTGCGTGTCCATGAATACCGGTACGCAGGGTGGAGCACACCATCGTCGGCCACGAGGGCGGCTACCGCGTCATCACCACGATCCGCCGGGCCGCGCGACAAGGTGATCATCGCGATCCCGACCGGCTCTCCTTCACCCGCTCACCGCGCGTCGTGCGCCGCCAGGTCGCCGACCAGGCGGCGTCTCCCGCCCGGCGGACTCACCCACGCAATCAAAAGCCCCCCACGCTGAACTCCTGGAACGCCTCCTGCCACCACACCAAACGGGTCATGCGAACAAAAGTGCACTAAGTCACCGGCATTGAGGCTAAATGCAGTTTGAGGTTTTTCCTGTTGGGGCTCGGCCGCCGCAACGGGTGAACTCCCAGGCGTACTTGATCACTGGCAACTGGGATACAGCGGAATTTCCGGAGGAGACGCCAGACCTTCAGGGTGGCCATGGCTTGTTCGCCCGGAGTGCCCACGTATGAATGCGCCTACGTGATCCACATGAATTCGTATTCATCGCCCTTCATGCCCTTTGGTGCGCGCGATGCATAGGCGGTCGTCTCTTCTCGCGTCACGGTTCCTTGCCACACAATCACCCCCCCTCGGAATGGTCCCGAAGCCCATAGAGAAGAAGGCGCCTCCAGGTCGACGCTACCTTGAAGCCGATCATCGGATCCGGTCTGACGGAATGGCGAGAAGCGGCACCCCGGCGCAAGTTCCTGAGCCTTATCCAGGATTCAACGGTTGCATGATTGACGCGTACATGCCATCATGCCGTTTCGCCGAACGAGCGCCTAACCCCCACACCCCCATCGGATTCCGCACCGACTAATCGTGGCGAGAACCAGGAACCCCGCGAGAGATATCAGCTGTTGCTGAACGCGCTCACAGGCTGCCCCATCACACATCCCCCACAATTGCAGGAGGCATCACATGTCGCTGCGCTCACGAACGAGCCGCAGAACACGCTTAGTCCTGGCCTCGGCGGTCGCCGGTAGCATCGCTCTGACCGGTATCACAGCCCTCACTGCCGCCCCGGCCACAGCCGCCGCAGCCCCCATCAGCCGCTCCGAGGTCCTGAACCGCGCGGCCAGCTGGCTCACCGCCAACAACGGTTCCCAGGTGCCCTACAGCCAGGCCAAGAACTGGTCCGACGGCTACCGCCAGGACTGCTCCGGCTTCGTCTCCATGGCTCTCGGGCTGGAGAGTTCGCCCAACACCGTGGGGTTGGCGACCAATCGGAACCTCACCACGCCGATCAGCGTCAAGGACCTGCAGCCCGGCGATCTTCTGATCGACGCCCAAGGCAACAACAACACGCGCCACGTGGTGATCTTCGATGGGTGGACGGACTCCACGCACACCGCGTACCGCGCGTACGAGCAGCGCGGCCATCACGGGACCGACCACAGTGTGCGCACCTACGGGCTGAACGCCGGCAGTGAGTACAAGCCGTACCGCCCGGTGAACATCAGCGACTCCGGCACCCCGGCCACCTCGTCGCAGGGCCCGGCCACCTCGTCGCAGGGCCCGGCCGCCTCGTCGCAGGGCTCGACCTCGTCTCAGCCGCCGGTGAGCTTCGGCAGCACGGGCACCAGTGTCAAAACCGTCCAGGAACTGCTCAACGGCCAGGGGAGCAGCCTCACGGTCGACGGCGACTTCGGTCCCGCCACCAAGGCGGCGGTGAAGGACTTCCAGCGGGCCCACGGGTTGACGGTCGACGGTGAGGTGGGCCCGGAAACCTGGGGCGCGCTGGTCGGTAAGCAAGGGGCAGGCACCGACACGGAAGGGGAGGACCACTCGGCCTCCTCCACCCCTGCCGGTGAAGAGGACACGTCTCAGTCGGCCGACACCTCCTCGGCCGACGGCGACGGCAGCTCTGCCTCGGATTCCAGCACCGGCTGGGACTCCAGCGCCAGCACCGGGGACTCCAGCGCCAGCACCGGGGACTCCAGCGCCAGCACCGGGGACGCCAGTGCCAGCACCGGGGACGCCAGTGCCAGCGCCGAAGACACCAGCGCCAGCGCCGGGGATTCCAGCGCCAACGGTGCGGATTCCAGTGCTGATTGGGGCTGGGGTGACAGCTCCGGTTGGGACTCCAGTGCCAGCACCGGAGATTCCAGCGCCGAGGACGCCAGCGCCAACGGCGCGGACTCCGGAGCTGATTGGGACTGGGGCGACAGCTCTGGTTGGGACTCCAGTGCCAGCGTCGGGGATTCCAGCGCCAGCACCGGGGACACCAGCGCCAGCGCCGGGGATTCCAGCGCCAACGGTGCGGATTCCGGAGCTGATTGGGGCTGGGGTGACAGCTCTGGCTGGGACACCAGCGCCAGCGCGGGAGATTCCAGCACCAGCGCCGGGGACGCCAACGCCAGCGCCGGGGATTCCAGCACTGGCTGGGATTGGGGCTCTGGCTGGGACTCCAGTGCCAGCGCCGGAGATTCCAGCGCCAGCACTGGGGACGCCAGTACTGGTTGGGGCGACACCTCTGGCTGGGACGCCAGTGCCGGCACCGCGGATTCCAACGCCAGCGTCGGGGATTCCAGCACTG
>NZ_JBEPAP010000003.1:213353-345514 GCF_040298665.1 Streptomyces sp. NPDC001508 | reverse complement strand
GGCTGGGATTGGGGCTCTGGCTGGGACGCCAGTGCCAGCACCGGGGACACCAGCACCAACGCCGGGGACTCCAGCACCGGTTGGGGCGACACCTCTGGCTGGGACGCCAGTGCCGGCACCGCGGATTCCAACGCCAGCGTCGGGGATTCCAGCACTGGCTGGGATTGGGGCTCTGGCTGGGACGCCAGTGCCAGCACCGGGGACACCAGCACCAACGCCGGGGACTCCAGCACCGGTTGGGGCGACACCTCCGGCTGGGGCACCAGCGCCAGCACCGGGGACTCCAGCGCCGGTTGGGGAGACACCTCCGGTTGGGACGCCAGTGCCAGCACCGGGGACAGCTCCGGTTGGGGTGACAGCTCTGGCTGGGACGCCGGGGCCGGCTTCGGCGACTCCAGCGCCGGCGGATGGTAGTAAACCTCCCGCACCAATAGCGTGACGTCTGCCCGGCCGCTCAGGGGCAGCCGGGCAGACGTCACGCCCCCGTACCTTGCCGTCATCCAGCCGACGTGGCGAGTCGAAGACGGGCGCGGCTCCCGGCTCATCGTGGTGGGTGCCCGTTGACAGGTTGCGTCCACGGCACACCTACGTGGCCTTGGTCCTACGAGCCGGACTTGCGCTTGTTCCATACGTCGAAGCCGACCGCCGCGAGCAGGGCGAGGCCCTTGATGACCTGCTGCCAGTCGGTGCCGACGCTCAGGAGGTTCATGCCGTTGTTCAGGACGCCGAGGACCAGACCGCCGATGATCGCGCCGAGTACGGTGCCGACACCGCCGCTCATGGACGCGCCGCCGATGAACGACGAGGCGATGGCCTCCAGTTCGAAGTTCAGGCCCGCCTTCGGCGAGGACGCGTTCAGACGGGCGGCGACCACCAGACCCGCGAGGGCCGCGAGCACCCCCATGTTCAGGAAGACGTAGAAGGTGACCTTCTTGTCCTTGACCCCGGACAGCTTCGCCGCCGGCAGGTTGCCGCCGATCGCGTAGATGTGGCGGCCGAAGACGGCGTTGCGCATCACATAGCCGTAGCCGACCACCAGCACCCCGAGGATGATCAGGATGATCGGGGCGCCCTTGTAGCTGGCGAGCAGCAGGGTGACCGCGAGGATCGCCGCGGCGATCGCGACCAGCTTCAGCAGGAACGCGTTGCGCGGCAGCACCTCGAGCGAGAACTCCTGCTGCCGTGTGCGGTCCCGGACCTCCTGGAAGACGACGAAGGCCAGCAGCGCGAGGCCCAGCAGCAGGGTGAGGTTGTGGTAGTTGGTGTTCGGGCCGGTCTCCGGCAGGAAGCCGTTGCCGAGCTTTTGCAGGCCGTTCGGGAACGGGCCGAGGGTCTGGCCCTTCAGCAGGATCTCCGTCAGACCGCGGAAGAGCAGCATGCCCGCCAACGTCACGATGAACGACGGTATGCCGAGATACGCGATCAGAAAGCCCTGCACCGAACCGGCCACCGCGCCGACCAGCAGGCACAGCAGCAGAGCGACGGGCCAGGCCAGACCGTGCTGCACCGTGAGTACGGCCGCGAACGCGCCCACGAACGCGGTCAGCGAGCCGACCGACAGATCGATATGGCCCGCGATGATCACCAGCATCATGCCGATGGCGAGGATCAGGATGTAGCTGTTCTGCAGTACCAGGTTGGAGACATTGCGCGGCAGCAGCAGGTCGCCGCCGGTCCACACCTGGAACAGGACCACGATCAGGCCGAGCGCGATCAGCATGCCGTACTGGCGCATGTTGCGGCGCAGGCCGTTCAGCATCAGCCGGAGCAGGCCGCCCCCGGCGGCCGGGCCCCCGCCCCTGCCGGGCGGCGCCGAGGCCGGGAGCTTGTCGGTCACATCCGTGCTCATCGGGTCACCTCTTTGTCCTGTGGGTCCTTCGTCATCCGGCGCATCAGCACTTCTTGTGTGGCCTCGGCCCGCGGTACCTCACCGGTGAGCCGCCCGGCGGCCATGGTGTAGATGCGGTCGCACATGCCGAGCAGTTCGGGCAGCTCGGAGGAGATGAAGACGACCGCCTTGCCCTCGGCGGCGAGCCGGTCGATGACCGTGTAGATCTCGTACTTGGCGCCCACGTCGATGCCGCGCGTGGGCTCGTCCAGGATCAGCACGTCCGGACCCGCGAAGATCCACTTGCTGAGGACGACCTTCTGCTGGTTGCCGCCGGACAGCTTGCCGACCGGTTCGAAGACGGTCGGCGCCTTGATGTTCATGGAGGTGCGGAAGCCCTCGGCGACCTGCCGTTCCTCGTGCTCGTCGACGACGCCCCGCTTCGCGACCTTGTTCAGCGCGGTCAGCGAGATGTTCCGGTTGATGGTGTCGATGAGGTTGAGGCCGTAGTGCTTGCGGTCCTCGGTGACATAGGCGATGCCGTGCCGGACCGCCTCGGCGACCGTCCTGGTGCGGATCTCCTCGCCGTCCTTGAGCACCGTGCCGCCCGCGTGCCGGCCGTAGGTGCGCCCGAAGACGCTCATCGCCAGTTCGGTGCGGCCCGCGCCCATCAGCCCGGCGATGCCGACGATCTCCCCGCGCCGCACCTGGATCGACACGCCGTCGACCACCTTGCGCTGCTGGTCGATCGGGTGGCGCACGGTCCAGTCGCGGATCTCCAGCGCCGGTGCCGCCTGCGGCGCGCCCGCGTACGGGGTGCGTTCAGGGAAGCGGTGGTCGAGGTCGCGGCCGACCATCCCGGAGATGATCCGGTCCTCGGTGGTCTGCGGCGCCTTCACATCCAGGGTCTCGATGGACCGGCCGTCGCGCAGGATCGTCACCGAGTCGGCGACCCGGCGGATCTCGTTGAGCTTGTGCGAGATGATGATCGAGGTGATGCCCTGGTTCTTCAACTCCAGGATGAGATCGAGGAGTTTGCCGCTGTCCTCGTCGTTCAGCGCCGCCGTCGGCTCGTCCAGGATGAGCAGCTTCACCTTCTTCGAGAGCGCCTTGGCGATCTCCACGAGCTGCTGCTTGCCGACGCCGATGTCGGAGATCCGGGTCTCGGGGTGGTCGGTCAGACCGACCCGGCGCAGCACCTCGGTGGCGTGCCGCAGGGTGTCCCGCCAGTTGATGAACCCGCGCGAGGCGTGTTCGTTGCCGAGGAAGATGTTCTCGGCGAGTGACAGGAACGGCACCAGCGCCAGCTCCTGATGGATGATCACGATGCCGCGCTGCTCGCTGGCCCGGATGTCCCTGAAGGCGCACTCCTCGCCTTCGAAGAGGATCTCGCCCTCGTAACTGCCGTGCGGATGGACTCCGGAGAGCACCTTCATCAGGGTGGATTTCCCGGCGCCGTTCTCACCGCAGATGGCGTGGACCTCGCCCTGACGGACGGTCAGTGTGACGTCCGACAGCGCTGTGACGCCGGGAAAGGTCTTGACGATCGAGCGCATCTCCAGGACGGGTCCCGCCATGGTCGTGCCCTTTCAGTCCGTGGGTGAACCGACGTGGGGACTACTTGAGTTCGCCCGCCGTGTAGTAGCCGGTGTCGACCAGTTCCTTCGTGTAGTTGGTCTTGTCGACGCTCACCGGCTGGAGCAGATAGGCGGGCACGACCTTGCTGCCGTTGTCGTATGTCTTGGTGTCGTTGACCTCGGGCTTCTTGCCGTTCAGCACGTCGTCGACCATGGTCGCGGCGACCTTGGCCAGCTCTCGGGTGTCCTTGTAGACGGTCTGCGTCTGCTCGCCTCCGATGATCGACTTCACCGATGCCAGCTCGGCGTCCTGGCCGGTGATGACCGGCAGCGGCTTGCCGGAGGAGCCGTAACCGTCGGACTTCAGCGCGGAGATGATGCCGATGGAGATGCCGTCGTAGGGCGAGAGCACCGCGTCGACCCGGCCGTTCTTGTAGGAGGAGGTGAGGATGTCCTCCATGCGCCGTTGCGCGGTGGTGCCGTCCCAGCGCAGCGTGGTCACCTGGGTGAGCTTGGTCTGACCGGACTTGACGACGAGCTTCTTGCCGTCGATGTACGGCTGGAGCACGCTCATCGCGCCGTTGAAGAAGTACTTGGTGTTGTTGTCGTCGTTGGACCCGGCGAACAGCTCGATGTTGAACGGGCCCTTGCCGTTCTTCAGGCCGAGCCGGTCCACGATGTAGCCGGCCTGGAGTTCGCCGACCTTGGTGTTGTCGAAGGACGCGTAGTAGTCGACGTTCTGTGTGCCGAGGATCAGCCGGTCGTAGGAGATGACCGGGATCTTGGCGTCCGCGGCCTGCTGGAGCACGTTGTTCAGCGACTTGTTGTCGATGGCCGCGATGATCAGGCCCTTGACGCCCTGCGTGATCAGGTTCTCGATCTGCGAGACCTGCTGGTCGGGGTCGTCCTCCCCGTAGACCAGCTTGGTCTGGTAGCCCTTGGCCTTCAGGTTCTTGACGACGTTGTCGCCGTCGGCGATCCAGCGTTCGGAGGACTTGGTGGGCATGGCGATGCCGATGGTGCCGCCCTTGGCGCTGCCCTTGTCCTCCTCGCTGCCGCCCTCGCTGTTCTGCCCGCAGGCGGACAGCGTGAGGGCGAGGGACGCGGCGCCGGCGATGAGGGTGAGGGAGCTTCTACGAGTGCGCATGGTGATCGGTCCCTGTTCTTCTCGTCGTTGAGTATGTGAGCGAGGTCGGTGAAGCGCCCCGTAAGGGGCGCGGGCTGTGTCGATGTGCGGCTCCGCCGCGACGGGGGCCCCTGTTCGAGCGAAGCCGAGAACTTGGGGGAGCGACCAGCCACGACCGGCCCGCACCCCCCAACGGTCATCCGGTGGCACCTTCGGAGGGGAACCGGCGGAGAGACCCCGGCAGCCGGGAGCCGAGCGGCGCCATGTCGCCGTCCGCGCCGTGCCGGGCGAGCAGGTCGAGGGCGAGCCGGCCGCGCCGCACCCGCTCCCGCGCGGTGTCCAGGGTCACGTCCCGCAGCTGGGCGCCCCACGGATAGATGCCGGGGGCCTTGGACAGGCCGAACTTCAGATAGAGCGGTGCGCCGCGCCGGATCAGCTCGGCGACCTCGTACATCCGCACATAGCCGCCGAGGTCGTCGGGTGCCTCGATGTACATGTCCATGGGCGCGGCGGACACCCGGCGGATCTCGGTGAGGTGATCGAGCGTCAGATCGCTGGGCACATTGACCGAGTCGGCGCCCAGCCGCTCGAAGACCGCGTACGACGCCGGGTTCACCGGCCCGACGAGCGCGGACACCTTGAGCGTGGTGTCGGCGGGGATGATCCCGGCGGTGCGCGCCCGGTGCAGCGTCCACAGCACGCCCTCGTCGGCGACCAGCAGGCAGGTGACGCCCAGTTCGGTGGCCCGGACGGCGTCCTCGACACAGCCGGCGACCGCGTCGTGGCCGCGGGCGCGCAGCCCCGCGCCGCCCGAGCCGGAGCGAACCGAGCCGCCGATGTCCCAGGTGCCGCGCGGACCGGTGAACAGACAGAGTTCGATGGCGCGTTCGGCGGTGGCCCCGACCATCTCGGTGATCTCGGCGTCGGTCAGCATCCATACGCCGCTGCCCTGGCTGATGCGGTGGATCGGCACGTCGAGCCGGGAGGACTCCTTGAGCACGACCGCCAGCGCCTCGGGACCCTCGCAGGAGGGGATCTCGGTGCGCCAGCGGCCGCCGCCCGGGAAGCTGTGGGCGGAGGCGTCGGCGGGGTCGAGGGCGGGCGCGCCCAGGCCGAGCGCGGTGAGCGCGTGCTCACCGGGCCTGCGGGCTGCCGTGGCGGATGCGTCGGTCACAAGCTGTCCTTAGCGTTCGATATCTCGGGCAAGGTTCGCGGCTCTGGGTGTGAAAAGGGCCGGGCGGCCGGCCGGGGGTACGCCGGTCCCTGGCGCCGTCCGGTCACGCCGGGACCGGCGTATGGCTAGGGACGGAGCAGCACCTTGCCCACCTTCGGATCGCCGGACCCCACCAGCTCGATGGCCTCGGGGAATCCGGTCAGCGGCAGCTCGTGCGTGATCAGCGGCAGCGGATCGAGCAGCCCGGCCCCGAACATCCGCACCGTGTGCGCCCAGGCGTCCGGCGGCGCCCCGAAGACGGTGCGCACCTCAAGCTGCCGCACCACCAGGTCGGTCGGGTCGAGGCCGTCGGCGCCCGGCGCCGGGATGCCGGTCAGCACCAGCCGTCCACCGCGCCTGAGCAGCGCCGCGGCGGTGCGCGCCGCGGACGCGGACCCGGCGGCCTCCACGACGACATCGAAGTCGTCGAAGTCGTCGAGGTCGTCGGGAAGCCGCTCGTCCCTCGTACGGAAGCCGGTGGCGCCGAACCGCCGGGCCAGCGGCTCCCGGTCCCGCCCCGTGCCGACCACCAGCAGTTCGGCCGGCGAGAGGGCCCGCAGGAACTGCACGGCGAACATCCCGAGCGTGCCCGTGCCGACCACCGCCACCCGCTCGCCCGGCCGGGCGCCGCCCTTGACCACGGCGGCGGCCACACAGGCGGCAGGCTCCAGGAGCGCCGCCGCGGTCAGATCGGCCGCGTCCGGCAGGACGTGCAACAGCCGGGCCGGCAGGGTGAAAGTGGCCGCCATGGCGCCCGGCTGGGTGAAGCCGGTCTCCTCGTAGCCCGCGGTGCACAGGGTGGTGTCTCCCGCGTGGCAGCGGTCGCACACCTGACAGTTGCGAAAACCCTCGCCCACGACCTTGCGGCCGACCAGCGCCACGGGCACCCCGGCGCCCACCGCCCGCACCGTCCCGGACCACTCGTGACCCGGCGTCAGCGGGTAACGGACGTACCCCTCGGGCCGGTTGCCCTGGTACACCTCCCGGTCGCTGCCGCAGATGCCCACCGCGTGCACGGCGACCAGCGCCTCCCCGGGCCCCGGCGCACGAGGCGTGTGCTCCTCGACCCGGTGCTCGCCCGGCGCCTCTACGACAACCCGCGCACTCACTTCGTGCCCTTCGGCCTGCGCTGCTCCCAGCCGTCGGCCCACAGGTCGAACCGGGCCTGCTGCTGCGGGAACTCGGCCGCCGCGTCGACGTCCAGCTCCACACCGAGGCCGGGCGCGTGGGACAGCTGGAAGTAGCCGTCGACAACCTCGGGCGCGCCCTCGACCACCTTCTTGATCTCCGCGTCGGCGAAGTCGTTGAAGTGCTCCAGGATCTTGAAGTTCGGGGTGGAGAAGCCGAGTTGGAGACTCGCCGCGGTCAGCACCGGGCCGCCCACATTGTGCGGGGCGACGAGTACGTAGTGGGTCTCGGCGGTCGCCGCGAGCTTGCGGGTCTCCCAGATGCCGCCCAGGTGGCCGACGTCCGGCTGGATGATGTCGGCGGCCTGACTCTCGAACAGCTCGCGGAACTCGATCCGGTCGTGGATCCGTTCGCCGGTGGCGACCGGCAGGTCCACCTTCTCGGCCACCTTCCGCAGCGCCTTCAGGTTCTCCGGCGGGACCGGCTCCTCCAGCCAGGCCGGCTCGAACGGCGCCAGCTCCCTGGCGAGGCGGACCGCGGTGGCGGGGGAGAAGCGGCCGTGCATCTCCAGCATCAGCTCCGTCTCCGGGCCGATGGCGTCGCGTACCGCCTCGATGAGGGAGACGGAGTAGAGGGTCTGCGCGTGGTCGAGTTCGAAGTGGCCGGTGCCGAACGGGTCGATCTTCAGGGCCCGGTAGCCGCGCGCCACGACCTCCCGCGCCGCCCTGTGGTAGGCCTTCGGTGTGCGCTCGGTGGTGTACCAGCCGTTGGCGTACGCCTTGACCCGGTCGGTCACCTTGCCGCCGAGCAACTGCCACACCGGGACGCCCAGCGCCTTGCCCTTGATGTCCCAGCAGGCCGTCTCGACCACCGCGATCCCGGACATGACGATCTCGCCGGCCCGGCCGTAGTCGCTGTACTTCATACGGCGCACAAGGTCCTCGACGGCGAACGGGTCGGAGCCGACAATGTGGTTGGCCTCCGCCTCGCGCAGATAGCCGATCAGTGCGTCGGTGCGACCGAGCATCCGGGTCTCGCCGACTCCCGTGATCCCCTCGTCGGTGTGCACCTGGACGTAGGTCAGATTGCGCCACGGCGTCCCGACCACGTGCGTGCTGATTCCGGTGATGCGCACGGCAGATGCCTCTCAGCTGTTCGAGATTTCGTCGCACGTTCGAAATGTTGGCGTGACAGTAAGGACGGGGCGGCGGGGGTGTCAATGGGTCGAACAGGTAACAGTTTCGGCAAGCCCCTCGACAGTTCTTTCGATCTCCCACAGAACTTTCACAGCCGCCCCTAGGAACGTGACCAGCGCGGAACTTAGTCTTCCCGCGTCATGGACTACTGCCACCCGTGCCGACGGCACCTCAACGGCGCCCTCGCCTGCCCGGGGTGCGGCACACCCGTCGACGAACTGCACGAGCGCCACGACGGCCATGACGGCGCGGACGGCGTGGACGGCGCGGGTCGCGAGGGCGGCGCGGACGGTGAGCCGCGCGGGCGGGCGGCGCGGCGCCGGGGGCAGCGGCGCGGCCGTGGTCGCGGCCGGGCCGGGGGAGCGGCGGACGAGGCACCGGCCGCGGGCGACGCGAGCCGTCGCGATCGCAAGGCCGCCGCGCACCGCAGGCGGCGCCGCCGGATCCTGCTGATCACCGCCGGCTTCGTGCTGGCGGCCGGCGGTCTGAGCCTCGCCGAACTCGGTGCGGACGCCCCGTTCTCCGTGCCGCGGCCCGCGGCGGCCGGGGGCGAGTCGGCGGCCGGCGGCGGCTCGCCGACGGACCCGGAGGGATCGGCCCGGCCCGGGCGCGGCACCGCGGCCACGGCGGTGGCGCACACCTCGGGCTCCCCGGACACCTCCGCGTCCCCGTCGGCGCCCAACTCCCCGAAGGACAAGGCGTCCAAATCCCCCGACGGCACGACCCCGGACGCCTCCGACCCGGCACCGGGCAGCAACACGGAGGGAACGTCCCCCGCCCCCACAACGCCCCCGGCACACACCCCTCAGATCACGCCACCAGACACCCCCACCCCCTCCACCCCAGCTCCGACCCCCACCCCCGCCTGCAACCGCTTCCTGTGGTGGTGCACCTGAGGGCTTGCCTGGGCGGCCGCCAGGCGTTCGCGGACCCGTGCAGCGGTCTCGCGTACGGCTACATCCGCTGCCGGTGCGCCTTCCCGGGCGGGGCGGTGCCGGAGAACGACCGGCCGGCCAGTGCCGTGCACACGTCGGCGCCGGCGCGCTGACCGGCGTACCCGGACGGCCGGAGGCCGCACCCCACGTCCAAGGGTGCGGCCTCCGGGATGCGCAACGAGCGGCGTCCGGCGAGCGTCACGGCGACATCGCCGCGCGTCGTGCCACCGCGGGGCCACCGCACCCGCCGCCTACCGCCTACCGCCTGCCGCTCGTGGGCAGTGGGGCCCGTGCGCCGTCGGAGTGCGGTGCGAGGGCCTGTGCGGGTGCGTGGGGGCTGGGCGCGCAGTTCCCCGCGCCACTGGTCGGCTGCCCCTGACGCGTCCTCACAGATGGCCCGGGGACAGGGGGCCCGCGCTTCTGCGTCGGCTGCACCCGGCGCAATGGGCTCAGAGTTTGACGATCATCTTCCCGGTGTTGTCGCCGCGCAGGACGCCGAGGAAGGCCTCCAGGTTGTTCTCGATGCCCTGGACGACGGTCTCGCGGTACTTCAGCCGCCCCGCGGCGACCCACGGCCCGACCTCCCGCACGAACTGCGGCTGGAGGTCGTAGTGGTCGCCGACCAGGAAGCCCTCGATACGGCCGCGGGTCTGGATGAGACGGGCCAGGTTCCGCGGACCGGGGGCCGGTTCGGTGTTGTTGTAGACGGAGATCATTCCGCAGATCGCGATCCGGCCCCGCAGGTTGAGCGCGCCGATGGCGGCCTCCAGGTGCTCGCCGCCGACGTTGTCGAAGTAGACGTCGATGCCGTCGGGGGCGGCGGTGCGCAGTTGCTCGGCCACCGGACCGTTGCGGTAGTTGAAGGCGGCGTCAAAGCCGTACTCCTCGACCAGCAGCCGTACCTTCTCGTCGGTGCCGGCCGAGCCGATGACCCGTGAGGCGCCCTTGAGCCGGGCGAGCTGCCCGACCTGGCTGCCGACGGCGCCCGCCGCGCCGGAGACGAACACGGCGTCGCCCTCCTTGAAGGAGGCGGTGCGCAGCAGCCCGGTGTAGGCGGTGAGTCCGGTCATGCCGAGGACGCCGAGGTAGGCCGACAGGGGGGCGGCCTCCGGGTCGACCTTGACCGCCCGCGCCGCGTCCACGGCGGCGTACTCGCGCCAGCCGAGGTGGTGCAGCACATGGTCGCCGACGGCGATCCCGTCGGCGTTGGAGGCGATGACCTCGCCCACCGCGCCGCCCAGCATGGCCACGCCCAGCCGGTACGGCTCCGCGTACGACTTGGCAGCGCTCATCCGGCCGCGCATATAAGGGTCGACGGACAGGTACGCGTTGCGCACCAGCACCTGGCCCTCGCCCGGCGTCGGGGCCTCCGTCTCGACCAGGGCGAAGTCCTCGGGCTTCGGCCGGCCGACCGGGCGGCTGAGCAGGTGCCATTCGCGGTTGATCATGACAACGCCTCTCCATTTACTTCAGGAACTGAAACAACAATGGTCCTGAATATTTCATGGTGTCAAGCAAACGGTTACCCTGGAGGCCATGTCCACCCCATCGAAGGCCCACCGCCCCGACGCCCTCACCCTGGAGGTCGTCGAACTCATCGGGGACGTCGTGGCCCGCTTCTACGCCGACTACGAGGAGGCGGCGGGCGAGCACGCCCTGACCGGGGCGCAGGCGCGGCTGCTGAGTCTGCTGTCGCTGGAGCCGCTGCCGATGCGGAAGCTGGCGCAGCGGCTGAAGTGCGAGCCGTCGAACGTCACCGGGATCGTGGACCGCCTGGAGGCCCGCGGTCTGGCCGAGCGCCGCCCCGACCCGGCCGACCGCCGGGTGAAGCTCGCGGCGGCCACGGACGAGGGACGCCGGGTCGCCCGCGACCTCCGCGACGGCCTCCGTTTCGCCCGTGAACCCCTGGCGGCCCTCAGCCCCACCGAACGCCAGTCACTCCGCGACCTCCTCCACCGAATCACCCACCCGGACCCCGACACCCCGGCCGCCGCCTGACCCCAACGGGGCGGGCGCGGGATTCGCCCCCGGGGCCAGGGGCCGGCTACGGCAGCCGGGCGAGCCGGGAGACGGAAGGCCGGGGATCCGGGAGACGGAAGGCCGGGGAGCCGAGCCCGGGAGTCCGGGGCCAGGGGCGGGCGGGATGCGGGAAGCGCTGAGGGGGAACGTGAGGCCCGTCCGCGCCTTGCCCACCCGCGCCCCTGGATCCGCCGCGTGCCGCGCGTCTGCCGTGCGCGCCCGCTTGTCCGCGGCCGGTGCCTGCGGCCGGTGCCTGCGGCCGTGGCTGCTCGCGTGCCCACTTCCGCCGCGCGCCGAGTGTCTGCCGGCTACCCGCGTACTGCGCGCCCATGTCGGCGCGGGCCGTGTATGTCATGCTTGCCCGCTGCCCGCTGCCCGCTGCCCGCTGCCCGCTGCCCGCTGCCCGCTGCCCGCTGCCCGCTGCCCGCTGCCCGCTGCCCGCTGCCCGCTGCCCGGTAGGGTCTCGGTATGCGTGATCTCGGGGTGGGTTTCGGTTATCTCCTCAAGGGCCAGCGGTGGGTGGCGCGGCACGGCAGGCAGTTCGGGTTCGGGCTGTTGCCCGGCCTGATCACCCTCGTCCTGTACGCGGCGGCCCTGGTCGCGCTCGCGGTCTGGGGCGGGGACTTCATCTCCTGGTCCACCCCCTTCGCCGACGACTGGTCGAGCCCGTGGCAGGGCCTGTTCCGCGGCTTCCTCACCGCCGTGCTTTTCGCCCTCGGCCTGCTGCTCGCCGTACTGACCTTCACCGCGGTCACCCTCCTGGTCGGCCAGCCCTTCTACGAAAGCCTCTCCGAGGCGGTGGACCGGGACGTGTCGCCCGACGGCACCGCCCCCGAGTCCGGCCTGCCCCTGTGGCGCGACCTGTGGATCTCGGCCCGCGACAGCCTGCGCATCCTGGTCCGGGCCGCGCTCTGGGGCGTCCTCCTCTTCGCCCTCGGCTTCCTCCCCGTCGTCGGCCAGACGGTCGTCCCGGTGATCGGCTTCTTCGTCACCGGCTTCTTCCTCACCGAGGAACTCGCCGCGGTCGCCCTCCAGCGCCGCGGCGTCGAACTCCGCGAGCGCCTCGCCCTGCTCCGCTCCCGCAAGCTGCTGGTCTGGGGCTTCGGCACCCCCCTCGGCCTGGCCTTCCTGGTGCCGTTCGTCGCCGTGTTCCTGATGCCCGGCGCGGTCGCGGGCGCCACGCTCCTCGCCCGGGACCTGCGGGACGAGGAGATCACGGAGGGCGCAGCGGACGCCGACGACCCGGACGACGCCGCGTCGCACGACACGGCCGCGCCCGGACGGACCCAGGTCACCTCTTGAGCGCCGCGTCCGCCGCCACCGTCAGGATCGCCCGTACCTGACCGATGATGTCCAGCCGGTTGCGCACGAACTCCGGGTCGGTGACCGCACCGCTCGCCGGGTCGGTGTTCCCGGCGTCGAACTCCAGCACCGGCGTGTGCAGATGCCCGCCCGGCAGGGTGTCGTGCAGGCCCAGCCGGTCGCGCAGCAGCGTCGCCCGGTAGGCGATCTCGTTGGACAGATAGTCGCCGCCGCCCCCGGCCCGGGCCGTCGAGCCGGGCGTCGGGCCGTCCGGCCGTACGACGGGAGCGGTGCCGCCCGCCGGTATCTCGGTGACCGTCGTGTTGTCGTACACCGGGAAGCGGCCGGTGTCCGCGGCGACCACGGCGGCGTACGGCAGCGTGGTCGCCGTCCACTGCGGCCGGCTCGCCGGGTCGGCGACCGGGACGGTGCCGGTCACCGACGCGTTGTCGTTGTCGGGGAACCCGCCCCGCCAGGCGCCGTTGGTGCGTTCCACGTCGAAGCGCCCGACCCGGCGGGTTCGAGTCCTTCCGTCGCTGTGGGGCGCGTACTGCGGGACGGCGGAAGTATCGCGTGACGGATGCGCCCCACGCCATGGCCCCGACCGGCCACCCGGCACCCTCACGAACGAGCAGCCCCCACAAGGCGCACGGTGAACTGCGCGCCAACCCCGACGCGCACGAGCCGGGCGGCCGATTGCCCCCACCGGGGCGCGCCGGCCGCCCCTGGCGCTAACTCCGAACGCCGAAGCCGTACACCGTCTCCGAGCGGTACACCGTTCCGGGGCGCAGCTCGGTGCTCGGGAAGTCCGGGTGGTTCGGGGAGTCCGGGAAGTGCTGGGTCTCCAGCGCAAGACCGTCGCCCGGCGCGAAGGGATCGCCCAGGTGGTCGGCGGTGTACAGCTGGATGCCCGGCTCGGTCGTCGCCACCGTCAGCACCCGCCCGGACGCCGCGTCGTACAGCTCGCCCACCTCGACCGGGGAGCCCGTGACGCCCTTGTCGAGGACCAGGTTGTGGTCGTAGCCGGCGCCCACCTTGCGTGCCGTGCGGAAGTCGAACCGGGTGCCCGTCACATCCGCCAGTTCCCCGGTCGGGATCAGGTCCGTGTCGACCGGGGTGAACCGGGAGGCGGCGAGCCGCAGTTCGTGCCCGCCCGCGTTGCCGCCGCCGGCCAGGTTGAAGTAGCTGTGGTGGGTGAGGTTGACCAGGGTCGGCGCGTCCGTCACCGCCTCGTACCCGATCCGCAGCGCCCCGGACGCGTCCAGCGCGTAGGTCACCGTCACGTCCAGGCGGCCCGGGAAGCCCTCCTCGCCGTGCGGGCTGACACGTGTCAGACGTACGCCGTGCTCGACCGGCTCCGCGTCCCATACGCGCTTGTCGAAGCCGCGCTCCCCGCCGTGCAGGGAGTTGCGGCCGTTGTTCGGCTCCAGCGCGTAGACCAGGCCGTCCAGCGGGAAGCGGGCGCCCGCGATCCGGTTGGCGTAGCGGCCGATCACGGCGCCGACGTACGGCTCCGGATGGGCGACATAGCCGTCGAGGGCGGCGAACCCCAGCACGATGTTCGCCGTCCGCCCGTCCCGGTCCGGGACCTCGACGGACTGCACGATCCCGCCGTATGTCAGGACCCGCACCCGCACCCCGGCGCGCTCCAGCGTCCAGCGGTGGACCCGGGTGCCGTCGGGAAGTGTGCCGAAAAGTTCGCTCATGTGGGAAACCCTAGGTCACGGGGTCCGTGCCGTGACGGTCCGGTAGGCGATCGCCGCGAGCCGCTGCTGGCCGTCCTTGCTCGGGTGGAACCAGTCCCAGTGGCTGAGCTGCTCGGTGGTGAACTCGTAGTCGAACACGGCGCCCCCGTCGAAACGGCACCGCCGGTCCTTGGCGCACACCTGCGACAGAACCTTGTTGTACGCCTCCACCCGGTCCTGCACCTTGTCCCGGCGCTTCATGGCCACCAGGTCCAGCGCGTCCGCGTCGCTCAGCATCGACGGGCAGATGCCCAGCTTCCACACCTGCTTGCCGAGCGGGTTGGTGCGGCCCTGCGACCACAGCCGTTTGAGGTTGGGCACGCTCGCCACATACACCTGTGTCTTCGGCAGCGCCGCGCGCAGCGTCGCCATCGCCTCCTCGAGCCCCTCGCGGAAACGGGTCACCGACGTCATCGCCGATGTCGTGGCCCGGCAGGCGTCGTTGGCCCCGATCATCACCGTCACCAACTCGGGCGCGCGCGTCACCGCCTGCGCCATCTGGTCGGCGAGGTCACGCATCCGGGCGCCGGTCACCGCGTAGTTCCAGCTGTTCTCGGCCGCCCGGGTCCGCCCTAGCAGCCGCACCGCCAGGCTGTCCACCTGGGTGCCGGTGCCGGTCGCCCAGGACACCTCCGGGCAGTCCGAGAGCACCGTGCACGCGTCGAAGCCCCGGGTGATGGAGTCGCCGACGGCGGCGATCGAGGCCGGGCTGCGGTTCCACACCGCGGCCGCCCGTGCCTTGGTGCCGCCCGGTGCGGGGGAGTTGTCGCCCGCGGCCTCGCACCCCGCGACGCCCAGGACCGCCGCCAGCACGACGGTGAGGACGGCTCGTGAACGCCGGCGTCGGTTTCGCATGCCCTGGTCCATCCCCTTGTCGTGCCGCCGACGCGCCGTCATGGCCCGTCGTGCCCTCGTGGTCCCCAACCCATAACAACGCGCGAGGGTTCCCGGCGGGCGGCATGCAACGTCTCACACCCGTACAAGCGTCCCCCTGGGTGAATGGCGGCGTTTCCTGGCGCCGGGACGGACGGTACGTCACACTCCGCCCGTCGCCGCACGGTAGCCTCGCCATCAACGCGGCCGTCGTGACACAGCCGCCCAGCCAGACCGCACCCTGTCCCGCTCAGCCCGGAGGTACCGGTGACGACACGTGGAGTTCTGTACGTGCACTCCGCGCCGCGCGCGCTGTGCCCACACGTCGAGTGGGCCGTCGCCGGGGTGCTCGGCACCCGCGTCAGCCTCGACTGGATCCGGCAGCCCGCCGCCCCCGGCACCTGGCGCTCGGAGTTCTCCTGGCAGGGTGAGCCCGGCACCGCGTCCAAGCTGGCGTCCGCGCTGCGCGGCTGGCATCTGCTGCGCTTCGAGGTCACCGCCGAGCCCTGCCCCACGGCCGAGGGCGAGCGCTACAGCTGCACCCCCGACCTCGGCATCTTCCACGCCGTCACCGGCATCCACGGCGACATCCTGATCCCCGAGGACCGGCTGCGCGCCGCGCTGACGCGGTCCCAGCGCGGTGAGACGGACCTGGAGGCGGAGATCGCCAAGCTGCTCGGCAAGCCCTGGGACGACGAACTGGAACCCTTCAGATACGCAGGAGAAGGCGCCCCGGTCCGCTGGCTCCACCAGGTGGTGTAAAACGCCCCAAAGGGGGCGCTGGGCTGTGCACATATGCGGCTCCGCCGCGCGGGCGCGACGAGCCGACCACTCACCCGCACCCGGCGAACAACCGAACTTCCAACGTCTCATGGCCCGGCCTCCACCAAAGGAGACCGGGCCATGAGACGTTCGTCGGGCTCAGCCGGCCGGTCAAGCCCCCCCCGCAGGGGGACGTCAGATCGATCGAAACGCCAGTACCACGTTGTGCCCACCGAACCCGAACGAGTCGTTCAGCGCGGCGATACGGCCCTCGGGCAGCCGCCGCGCCTCCCCGCGGACCACGTCCGCGTCCAGCTCGGGGTCGGGATCGTTGAGGTTGATGGTCGGCGGGGCGATCCGATGCACCAGCGCGAGCACCGAGGCGACGGTCTCGATCCCGCCGGCACCGCCGAGCAGATGCCCGGTCATCGACTTGGTCGCGGAGATCGCCATGTGGTCGAGGTCGTCGCCGAACGCCTTCCGCAGCGCCTTGATCTCGGCGATGTCGCCCGGCGGGGTCGAGGTGGCGTGCGCGTTGACGTGCACGATCTCGGCCGGCTTCAGATCGGTGTTGTCGAGCAGGTTCAGCAGCGCGTGCGCGATGCCGTTGCCGGACGGCTCGGGCTGTGTGATGTGGTGGCCGTCGGCGGAGATGCCCTGGCCGACCGCCTCGGCGTAGATCCGGGCGCCGCGGGCCTTCGCGTGCTCCTCGGACTCCAGGACGATCACACCGGCGCCCTCGCCGAGGACAAAGCCGTCCCGGCCGCTGTCGAAGGGCCGCGAGGCGCCCTGCGGGTCGTCGTTGTTCTTGGACATCGCCATCATGTTGCCGAACGCGGCGATGGGCAGCGGATGGATGGCCGCCTCCGTGCCACCCGCGACGACGATGTCGGCGCGGCCGGTGCGGATCATCTCGATGGCGTAGCCGATGGCCTCCGCGCCCGAGGCGCAGGCCGAGACCGGGGTGTGCACCCCGGCGCGCGCACCCAGCTCGATCCCGACGTTGGCGGCGGGGGAGTTGGGCATCAGCATCGGCACGGTGTGCGGGGAGACACGGCGTACGCCCTTCTCCCGGAGCACGTCGTACTGGTCGAGGAGCGTCGTCACCCCGCCGATGCCGGAGGCGATGACCGCACCCAGCCGGTCGGGGTTCACGGACCCGTCCTCACCGGCCTTGGCGGTGAAACCGGCGTCCTTCCAGGCCTCCTGAGCGGCGATCAGCGCGAACTGCGCGGACCGGTCCAGCTTGCGGGCCTGCGGGCGCGGGATGATCTCGCCCGGTTCGACGGCGATCTGTGCGGCGATGCGGACCGGCAGATCGGCGGCCCAGTCCTGCTCGAGGGGACGGACGCCGGACGTGCCGGCGACCAGGGCCTTCCAGGTAGAGGCTGCGTCGCCACCCAGCGGTGTGGTTGCGCCGATACCGGTGACGACCACGGTGCGATTGGTCGGGCTCACGGGAATTCTTTCTCCAACGGATACGGGATTCAGCGGCGCCACCGCCGGGTGGCGGGGCATTGCAGCCTGGGGACTGGGCGGTGGCTCAGCCCTGGTGCTTGAGGATGTACTCCGTCGCGTCGCCGACGGTCTTGAGGTTCTTGACGTCCTCGTCCGGGATCTTGACGTCGAAGCGCTCTTCGGCGGCGACGACGACCTCGACCATGGACAGCGAGTCGACGTCCAGGTCGTCGGTGAAGGACTTGTCCAGCTGGACGTCCTCAACCGGGATGCCGGCGATCTCGTTCACGATGTCGGCGAGACCGGCGACGATCTCTTCCTGAGTGGCGGCCATGTCAGGCGCTCCTTCTTCGATATCCAGACGGGTTGGTGGCGCCCGCCGCGTCAGCGGCAGGTGTTGCTGAGCCGTACCGGATGCATGATCCGGCACGGAGTGCCTAGGGGAGGGTAACGACCGTGGCGGCGTAGACGAGACCCGCCCCGAATCCGATGACGAGCGCGGTGTCGCCGCTCTTCGCCTCGCCGGTCGCCAGAAGCCGCTCCATCGCGAGCGGGATCGAGGCGGCCGACGTGTTGCCGGTGGTGCGGATGTCACGGGCGACCGTGACGTGCTCCGGCAGTCTGAGGGTCTTCACCATCGAGTCGATGATCCGCACATTGGCCTGGTGCGGGATGAAGACGTCCAGGTCGTCCGGGGTGAGGCCGGAGGCGTCCAGTGCCTCCTTGGCGACCTTCGCCATCTCGAACACGGCCCAGCGGAACACCGCCTGGCCTTCCTGGGTGATCGCGGGGAACTTGACGTTGCCCGCGCTGTCTAGGGGGAGTTCGCAGACGTCGCCGATCCGGAAGCGGTCCCAGGGCACGGTCTGCTTGATCGTGTCGGCCTTGTCGCCCTCGGAGCCCCACACGGTCGGGCCGATCGCGGGCTCCCGCGAGGGGCCGACCACGACGGCGCCCGCGCCGTCACCGAACAGGAAGGCCGTCGCCCGGTCCTCCAGATCGGTCAGGTCGGAGAGCCGTTCGACGCCGATGACCAGCACGTACTCCGCCGAACCCTCGACGACCATGCCCTTGGCGAGGGTGAGGCCGTAGCCGAAGCCGGCGCAGCCCGCCGAGATGTCGAAGGCGGCGGCCTTGTCCGTGCCGAGCTTGTCGGCGATCTCGGTGGCGACGGCCGGGGTCTGGCTGAAGTGCGAGACGGTCGACACGACCACGGCGCCGATCTGCTCGGCGGAGATACCCGCGTCCGCGATCGCCTTGCCGGCGGCCTCGATCGACATCGCGGCGACCGTCTCGTCGGGGCCCGCCCAGTGCCGGGTCTCGATGCCGGAGCGCGAACGGATCCACTCGTCGGAGGAGTCGATCCGCTCCAGGATCACCTCGTTGGGCACGACCCGGGTCGGGCGGTAGCCGCCGACACCGAGGATGCGCGCGTACGGGGCGCCCTTGCTGGGCTTGATCTTCGACATGGTCGGTACGGCTCCTTAGGCGGGCGCGTGCTCGGAGACCAGCTCCCGGGCCGCGTCGAGGTCGTCGGGGGTCTTCAGGGCCAGCGTCCGGACGCCGGGCAGGGCGCGCTTGGCCAGGCCGGTCAGTGTGCCGCCGGGGCACACCTCCAGCAGCGCGGTGACGCCCAGCTCCTTGAACGTCTCCATGCACAGGTCCCAGCGGACCGGGTTGGCGACCTGGCCGACCAGCCGGTCCAGCACCTCGGCGCCGGAGGCGACGGTCCGGCCGTCCTTGTTGGAGACGTAGACGACCTTCGGGTCGGCGGGCGTGAGGTCCGCGGCGGCCTTCGCCAGCGTCTCGACCGCGGGCGCCATATGCCGGGTGTGGAAGGCGCCGGCCACCTTCAGCGGGACGACCTTGCGGACGCCCTCGGGCTTGTCCTCGGCCAGCGCGGCCAGCTGCTCCAGCGTGCCCGCGGCGACGATCTGGCCCGCGCCGTTGATGTTCGCCGGGGTCAGCCCCAGCCCCTCCAGGTGCGCGACGGACACCTCGGGGTCGCCGCCGAGCAGCGCCGACATGCCCGTCTCGGTGATCGCGGCGGCGTCCGCCATCGCCAGCCCGCGCCTGCGTACGAGGCTCAACGCGGCGGCGTCGTCCAGTACGCCGGCGAACGCGGCCGCCGTGATCTCGCCGACGCTGTGTCCGGCCACGGCGCCGGGCGCGATGTCACCCAGTGCCGCGGCGGACAGGATCCCGGCGGCGACCAGCAGCGGCTGGGCCACCGCGGTGTCACGGATGGCGTCCGCGTCGGCCTGGGTGCCGTAGTGGAGCAGATCCAGTCCGATGGCGTCGGACCACGCGGCGACACGGTCCGCGGCACCGGGGAGATCGAGCCAGGGGGTCAGAAAGCCGGGCGTCTGGGCGCCCTGGCCGGGAGCGACGAGTACGAGCACTCTCACACTCTCTCTTGGGGACGGCCGGGGCCGCCCGTGAGGACAAGGACGAAGAACACGAGGGGGTTTTGTGGGTCTCCGACAAAAGGCTAGGACTGGGGATCTCCATCGGCCAGACGCCCCAGGATCAGCGCGATCCGCAGCGTGAACGCGGATCGTACATCGGACGGTGACCATCCGGTGACGTCTGTCACACGTCGGAGCCGGTAGCGCACGGTGTTCGGGTGAACGAAGAGCATGCGGGCGGCCCCCTCCAGGCTGCTCGCCTGCTCCAGATAGACGCTCAAGGTTTCCAGCAGGGCCGAACCGGCCTCTTCGAGCGGTCTGTAGATCTCCTCCACCAACTGCTCGCGGGCGCTCGGATCGCCCGCGATGGCACGTTCCGGAAGCAGGTCGTCCGCCAGGACCGGGCGGGGTGCGTCCTGCCAGGCGGAACAGGCCTTCAGCCCCGCCGCGGCGGCCTGCGCGGACCGGGTCGCGGCCAGCAGGTCGGGCACCACGGGCCCGGCCACGACGGGTCCCGCGGCGAACGGGCCGATCAGCGACTTGGCGACGGCCAGCGGGTTGTCGCTGCCGCCGGCGACCACGACCAGCCGGTCGCCGAGCACCCCGGTCAGCACCTGGAGCTTGGCGTGCCGCGCGGCCCGCCGAATGGCTTCCACGGTCAGCTCGCTGTCGCCGTCCGGCGCGGTCCCGAGCACGACGCACACATGGTCGGGGGAGTTCCAGCCGAGCGCGGCGGCCCGGCTGACGGCGCCCTCGTCGGCCTCACCGCTGAGCACGGCGTTGACCACCAGGGATTCCAGCCGCGCGTCCCAGGCACCGCGTGCCTCGGCGGCCTGGGCGTACACCTGGGCGGTGGCGAACGCGATCTCCCGGGCGTACACGAGCAGCGCCTCGCGCAGCACGCCCTCGTCGCCGGGCGCGGCCACCTCGTCGATCGCCGACTCCATGACCTCGATGGTGGTCCGCACCATCTCCACGGTCTGACGCAGTGTGATGGCCCGGGTCAGCTCGCGCGGCGCGGTGCCGAAGACATCCGTCGAGATGGCCTGCGGGGCGTCCGGGTGCCGGAACCACTCGGTGAAGGCGGCGATACCGGCCTGGGCCACGAGCCCGATCCAGGATCGATTCTCCGGGGGCATGGCCCGGTACCACGGCAGGGACTCGTCCATGCGGGCGATGGCCTGGGCGGCGAGGCTGCCGGACGACTTCTCCAGCCGCCGCAGGGTCGCGGAGTGCGGGTGCACTCCGTGCGCTGCGGGTTCGGGCTTGTGGGATTCGGGTTCGGGCACGGTGACAAGACTGCCTCATCCGGACGGCCGAACGTGTCGCCGGGGGCTCGCCTTGGCAGTGGGGCTGTTCGCCGTGGGCGGTTCGGTCCGCTGCCGGGTGCGGGTGCGTGGTGGCTGATCGCGCCCGCGCGGCGGAGCCGCATGTGGACAAAGTCCTGCGTCCCTTCGGGGCGGGCTAACGTGGGGGTGTGATGGATGTCAGGCGGGCTGGGGAGCGGTATGCGGGCGGGGATGCGGGGGGTGGGACCGAATCGCGGCATGCCTTCGCGTTCGGTCCGCATTACGACCCCGACAACCTCCGCTTCGGTGCGCTCATCGCGTGCAACGAGGAGCGGCTGGCGCCTGGTGCCGGCTTCGACGAGCACCCGCACAGCCATACCGAGATCGTCACCTGGGTCGTCGAGGGCGAGCTGACCCACCGTGACTCGACGGGCCACGAGACGGTGCTGGGTCCGGGCGACGTCCAGCGCCTCAGCTCCGCCGCCGGTGTCCGCCACGCGGAGCGCAACGACGGCCCGGTGCCGCTGACCTTCGTCCAGATGTGGCTGGCCCCGCGGACCCCCGGCGGTACCCCCGGCTACGAGATCGTCCGGGGCATCGCCGACTCCACCCCGTACGCCGTCCCCGAGGCCGGCGCGATGCTCCACGTACGGCGGTTGGGGCCCGGGGAACGCACGGCGCTGCCGGACGCCGCGTACCTCTACCTGCATATGGTGCGCGGAGCGCTGCGGTTCGCGGCGGAGCGGCTGGAACCGGGCGACTCGGCCCGCGTCACGGACGCACGGGACCTGGAGGCGGTGGCGGAGACGGCGGCGGAGCTGCTGCTGTGGGAGATGGCGGCGGCGTAGGGCGCGGGAAGCGCCCGGCGGGCCTCAGCCGCGCAGTTCCGAGAGCACCGCGTCCGTGAACACCGGCCACGCCTCGATCGCCCAGGGACCGAAGGCACGGTCGGTCAGCGCGACGCCCGCCGCCCGCGCCTCCGGGTCGATCCACAGGAACGTACCGGACTGCCCGAAGTGCCCGAAGGTACGCGGGGAGGACGAACCGCCCGTCCAGTGCGGCGACTTGGCGCCGCGGATCTCGAAACCCAGCCCCCAGTCGTTCGGGTTCTGGTGCCCGTACCCCGGCAGCACGCCCTTGGTGCCCGGGTACTGCACGGTCATCGCCTCGGCGACCGTCCGCGGATCCAGCAGCCGGGGCGCCTGCACCTCGGCCGCGAACCGCAGCAGGTCCGTCACCGACGACACCCCGTCCTTCGCGGGCGAGCCCTCCAGTGACGTGTCCGTCATGCCCAGCGGCTCCAGCACCGCCTGCCGCAGATACTCGGCGAACGGGATGTCGGTCGCCTTGGCGATGTGGTCGCCTAGCTGCTCGAAGCCGGCGTTGGAGTACAGCCGCCGCTCACCGGGCGGTGCGGTCACCCGGTGCTCGTCGAAGGCCAGCCCGGAGGTGTGGGCGAGCAGATGACGGACCGTCGAGCCGGGCGGCCCCGCCGGTTCGTCGAGTTCGATCGCCCCCTCCTCGTACGCGACGAGCACCGCGTACGCCGCGAGCGGCTTGGTGACCGAGGCCAGCGGGAAGCGCAGCCGGGCCGGTCCATGGGTGCCCAGCACCGTACCGTCGGCCCGTACGACACCCGCCGCGGCGGTCGCCACGGGCCACTTCGCGACCAACGCAAGACTCTCCAACGCCATACGGCCGAGCTTAGGTCCTCAGAGTTTCAGCTCCAGCAAAGGGTCCGGCTTGGGCCGGAAGCCGAGGGAGTCGTACAGGGGGCGGGCCTCGGCGGAGGCGGTGAGCTGGACCTGGGCGGCGCCGCGGGAGCGGAACCACTCCAGCAGTTCGCCCATGCACGCGCGCGCGTATCCGCGGCGGCGTGCGCCGGGGTCGGTGGCGACGCTGAACACGAAGCCGACCGTGCCCTGCGGGTTGCGGGTCCGGCCGATGCGGTATTCGATCGTGCCGGCCACCAGCGCGGCCAGCGCCCCGGGCCGCTCGGGGTGGTCCACGACGAACGCGGCGAAGTCGCCGTCGGGCTCGGCGAGCCGGCTGCGCAGGGTCGGCAGGGACTCCCCGTGCCAGTCCGTGGACGGGTCGGACCCGAACATCGAGTCGATCATGACCTGGCGCAGCCGCAGAACTTCCTGCGCGTCGTCGGGTGTTGCACGGCGTACAAAACTCATACCCGAACGCTAGACACTCCGCCAAAGCCCCCGCCACGCACCACCACCCCACCCGACCAACGCCGGCCCCCCAAAGCCACGGCCGCAGGGAACAGCACGAAACCCCACAACGTTGCGGCACTGGACCGACGGCGGATGTGCTCGACAGGGGCGCGGGGAACTGCGCGAAACCCCACGACGCGCCCGCACTCGAAGGACGGCAGATGCACCCCACCAGGGGCGCGGGGAACTGCGCAAAAACTCACAACGCAACCGCAACCGCAACCGCAACCGCAACCGCAACCGCACCCGAACAACGGCAGACGCACCCCGCCAGGGGATCACAACGGCCCACAACCCTCCCGCACCAGAAAGAAGATCACGAGAGAGACGTCACACCCGCCCAAGCCCGACGCAGCCGCTTGCCTGGAGCGCACTCAAAGGTCATAGCGTGGACCCCATGACGGTGATGCAGACCACGCCCGCGGCCACCGAGCAAGCCCAGACCCCCGCCGACATCTGCTCCGCCCCACCCCGGCGGCACCCACGCCCGGACGGCCAGGACCACTACACGATCAGCGAGGTCGTCGCCTTCACCGGCCTGAGCGCCCACACCCTGCGCTGGTACGAACGCATCGGCCTGATGTCCCACATCGACCGCTCGCACACCGGCCAGCGCCGCTACACCAACCGCGACCTGGACTGGCTCGACCTGGTCACCAAGCTGCGGCTGACCGGCATGCCGGTGGCGGACATGGTCCGGTACGCGGAGCTGGTGCGCGAGGGCGATCACACCTTCCTGGAGCGGTACGAACTGCTGGAGTCCACCCGCAGGGACGTGCTGGCCCGGATCGCGGAACTCCAGGACACCCTCGCCGTACTGGACCGAAAGATCAGCTTCTACGCGGACGCCGGGCGCGAATTCGAGCGGGAACGGGCCGGCCGCTGACCGCGGCGGCTACAGCTCCGCCAGCAGTTCGGCCTTCTTCACGGCGAACTCCTCGTCCGTGACCAGCCCCGCCCCGTGCAGCTCCCCGAGGTGCCGGATCCGCTCGGCGATGTCGGCGGGGTCGCGCCGGCGCGGCGGTGTCGTCGGCACCGCCGCCGCGGACCCGCGCGCCCGCACCGCGGCGAGCACGGCCGCGGCGAAGGGCAGCGACTCGTGGACGGGCCCGTAGCCGAGGCCGAAGACGACCGTCGCCGGGTCCTGGTCGGGCTGGACGGTCCGGCCGTCGGCGGGGGAGCGGTGCAGGAGCCGCAGATGGCCCTCGAACACCTCGGGGGAACGCCATTCGACGCCGCCGAGGTCGGCGACCTGGAAGCGCTGGTCGCCGGCCTTCCATTTCGCGGTGGAGGCGCCCGTCCAGGACCAGCGGAAGTGCACCGAGGTCCCGTCGAAGGACGCCTTCCCGTCGTACGCCTTGAAGTGCCGGGGCGCCTCGGGCGCGGCCACCAGATGGCGCTCGGCCGGGCCGGACTCGGTGAGTTGCGCGCGCAGTTCGTCGGCGTAGTACTCGGCGAGAGTGGCCCGCTCGGCGGGCAGCACCAGCCGGTAGGGGTCGCTGTGCTCCTTGAGCTGCCCGGCCGCCGCCTCCATCAACGGATCGGCGCCGGGCCGGGGTTCCGCGCGCAGCACGACCGTGCCGCGCCGCCCGGGGGAGAGCGTCACCCCCTCCAGCGCGGCCAGCGGAACACGTCGTTCCGCAAGCGCCTGGAACAACTTGGGCGTCCGAATCCCCCGTTCGTAACGGATGAGCACGGAGTCGGACTCGAACTCCCAGGCGGCATGAAATCCGGCCAGCACGTCACCCATGCGGCTCATCGTATGCGGCACAAGCTCCTCCGTCCCTCCCCGAGCAGACCGCACTTCCTGCAAGTTCTACGCGCGTTCGACCGTAGAGCCGTCGGTCAGGCCCCTCCGGCACCCCTTGTCGTCGCGGGCGCATGTCACCGAGTGGTACGCGCCCACCCCGATGTCGGCCAGGTTGCGCAGGCTGTCCGTGCCCGGCTCGAAATAGCCGCTGTGCCCCTGGGCGTTCCGCGCCGACAGCACCCGCGCGCCGAACCCGCCGGAGACGGGGTCCGCGCCGTGCCCGAGCCCCCCGACCTCCAGATAGGGCACGTCCTGGATCCAGTCAGTGGCGTCCCGCATCGCCCACACCCGGGCGTCCGTGCCGAGGTGCGCGGCCTTCGCGACCCGCATGCCGGGGCTCGCGGCCACCGCCAGGTCGGTCACCCGGCGCGGCATGCCGTGCGCGGCCACTCCGCAGACCACGGAGCCGTAGCTGTGGCAGAACAGCGACAGGGGCGCGGCGCCGGGCAGCGCCCGCAGCAGCGCGTTCAGCCGGACGGCACCGTCCTCGGCGCGCATCGCGGTGGCCGCGTCGACGCCGAGGCCGCTGGGCGAGGTGTAGTCGGCCCAGGCGATTACGGCCGTACGGGTCGAGGGGCTCTGGGCGCGCTCCGCCGCGTACAGCGCCTTGGCCATGCCGACCGGCGCCGAGTACGGGCTGTACGTCTTCTGGAAGGTGAGCAGGTCGGTGTCGACGCCGGGCACCACGACCGAGATCCGCTGCGCCTTGCGGAGACTGCCGAACACCTCGGCGATCCGGCCCGGGCCCGCGGGGTCGAAGGCCAGGATGTGCCGGCCCTTGGTCAGCAGTGCCTCGAAGCGGTGCATACGACGGCCCGCCTGCTGCTGGCCGACGGGCGTGAGCCTGGTGTCGTGCATGCGTTTCTTCTCGGCCTTGCGCGCCTCGTCCAGGGCGATGCGGTTGGCGCGGTAGCGCAGTTCGACCGGGGCGCCGTTCATGTTGCCGACCGCGAGCGGGTACCGGTGCGCCAGCCCGATCTGCTCCCGCGCGCTGAGCGAGGCGAAGAACCGGGTGAGCGCGGCGGGGGCCGCGTGCGGGTCGGGCAGCCGGTGGCCGTGCACGCTGCCGTGCTCCCACGCCGTGAGCGAGGCTTGCAGGGCGCTCGCCTCCCGGTGGCTGCGCAGTGCGGTCCAGCCGGTGGTCGTGAGCATCACGAACACGACGGCCAGCGCGAGCAGCGCGCGCCAGACGTTGAGTTGCGGGGAGGTGTCGAAGGAAGTCACTGGGAGGACACACTAGGAGAACGAGACGGTCTCGCGTTAACCGAGTGACGGGTATCACGTTTCGGCGGACGCGGCGGGTTCAGTCCGGCCGCCAGCTCCCGATCAGCTCGGGTCCCACCAGGTCCAGATATGACCTGGTGAGGTCGCGTATCGCCGTGACGCTGATGTCGTCGCCGACCGACCAGGTGCGCCCGGTGACCCTTATCACCGCGCCGAACACGGCCACCAGGAGGCGTGGGCGCGGATCCGTCTCGACGTCCACCCCCTCGCGCTCGGCGAGCAGCCGCGCCAGCGCCTCCTCCGTCTCCACGGAGCGGCGCAGATGGGCGGCGAGCAGTACGGGCGTCGACTCGATCACCCGGAACATCCGCAGATACGTCTCGACCGGGACGACCGAGGCGATGGTCTCGTTCACGGTTTCCCAGCCCTCCAGCACGGCCTGGCGCAGCGCCTCCAGCGGGGGCTCGTACGGCGGGCGCTCGCGCACCGCACGGAGGAAGTGCGCCTCGGTGATCTCCTGGATGGCGAAGGCCGCTTCCTCCTTTCCGGGGAAGTACCGGAAGAATGTGCGCTGCGAGACCTCGACGGCGTCGGCGATCTCGTCGACGGTCGTCTGCTCGTACCCCTGGCTGGTGAACAGGTCGAGGGCGGCGTGCAGCAGGGCGTCCCGGGTGCGACGCTTCTTGCGTTCGCGTAGCGTCTCCACGGGCTCCTCCGCCTCTTGGGCCCTCTTGGGCGAACCGTTCTCCCAGTTCGGGCTATATGTGAGTGACATGACAGTTACCGACTTGTGAATTGGTTTGTCAATTGTCAGCCGCTGTCATTAGCCTCGAAGGTATGACTAGTCAGACCACCATCGACGCGGCGGGGTCGGGGGACAAGGCGGACCGGGTACCGTCGGACCCGTCGGTCCAGGCCCCCGCCGCCGGCCTGCGCGGCCATCCGTGGCTCACGCTCATCACCGTTGCCGTAGGGGTCATGATGGTGGCCCTCGACGGCACCATCGTGGCCATCGCCAACCCGGCGATCCAGAAGGACCTCGGCGCGACCTTCGCCCAGGTCCAGTGGATCACCAACGGCTACTTCCTCGCCCTCGCGGTCTCCCTGATCACCGCGGGCAAGCTCGGTGACCGCTTCGGTCACCGGCAGACCTTCCTGATCGGCGTCGTCGGCTTCGCCGCCGCCTCGGGCGTCATCGGCCTGTCCGACAGCATCGGTCTTGTCGTCACCTTCCGTGTCTTCCAGGGTCTGTTCGGCGCGCTGCTGATGCCGGCCGCGCTCGGCCTGCTGCGGGCGACCTTCCCGGCCGAGAAGCTCAACATGGCGATCGGTATCTGGGGCATGGTCATCGGTGCCTCCACCGCGGGCGGCCCGATCCTCGGCGGCGTGCTGGTCGAGCACGTCAACTGGCAGTCGGTGTTCTTCATCAATGTGCCGGTCGGTGTTCTCGCCCTCGTCCTCGGTGTGCTGATCCTCCGGGACCACCGTGCCGAGAACGCGCCGCGCTCCTTCGACATCCCCGGCATCGTCCTGCTGTCCGGCGCGATGTTCTGCCTCGTCTGGGCGCTCATCAAGGCGCCGGAGTGGGGCTGGGGCGACGGCTTGACGTGGGCGTTCATCGTCGGTTCTGTCCTGCTCTTCGGGCTCTTCTCCTTCTGGGAGACGAGGGTGAAGGAGCCGCTGATCCCGCTCGGCCTGTTCCGCTCCGTTCCGCTGTCGGCGGGTGTGGTGCTGATGGTCCTCATGGCCATCGCCTTCATGGGCGGCCTGTTCTTCGTCACGTTCTACCTCCAGAACGTGCACGGCATGAGCCCGATCGACGCCGGTCTGCATCTGCTTCCGCTCACCGGCATGATGATCGTCGGCTCCCCGCTCGCCGGCGCCATGATCACCAAGCTGGGCCCGCGGATCCCGCTCGCGGGCGGCATGGCCGCCACCGCGATCGCGATGTACGGCATGTCGACGCTGGACACCAACACCGGCAGCGCCGCGATGTCGATCTGGTTCGCCCTGCTGGGCCTCGGTCTCGCGCCCGTCATGGTCGGCGCCACCGAGGTCATCGTCGGCAACGCCCCGATGGAGCTGTCCGGTGTGGCCGGCGGTCTCCAGCAGGCCGCGATGCAGATCGGCGGCAGCCTCGGTACGGCGGTGCTGGGTGCCGTGATGGCGTCCAAGGTCGACAGCGCCCTGCCGGGCAACTGGACGGACGCGGGGCTGCCGAAGCTCTCCTCCGAACAGCTCGCCCAGGCGTCCGAGGCGGTGCAGGTGGGCGTGGCCCCGGTGCCCGAGGGCACGCCCGCGGCCATCGCCGGGAAGATCACCGCCGTCGCGCACGACACGTTCATCTCCGGCATGAGCCTGGCCTGTTTCGTGGCCGCGGGCGTGGCGGTCGTCGCCGTCCTGGTCGCGCTCCTGACCAAGCGCGGCGACAACGCGGAGGCGGGCGCGGGCGTAGGCCACATCTGAGCCCGCGCAGCCCACGGAAATCCCGGCGGAGTCAGCCCCTCAGACTGACTCCCCGGGAGCCCCCGGACAGGGGCACGAGGAACAGCGCAAGAAACCACGACACACCCGCCCCCAATCGACGGCGGATACCGCCCCGGATAGGGGCGCGGGGAACTGCGCAACACACCACAACGCACCCGCACCCAATCGACGGCGGACGCCCCCCGATAGGGGCGCGGGGAACGGCGCAAAATCCCACAACGTTCCCGCACCCGAAAGACGGCCGACGCCCCCCGCAGGGGCCCGCGCAAAATCCCACAACGTTCCCGCACCCGAAAGACGGCCGACGCCCCCCGCAGGGGCCCGCGCAAAATCCCACAACGCACCCGCACCCGAAAACCAACCCCCTGGCCAAACCGGCGGAGCCAAGTGGCCAAACCGGCGGAGCCAAGCGGCTAAGCCGGCGGAGCCTGCGCCGCCACCTCCAGCAACCGATACCGGTCGATGGCCTGCTTGAGCACCGAGCGGTCGACCTTCCCCTCCCGTCCCAACTCGGTCAGCACCGCCACCACGATCGACTGCGCGTCGATATGGAAGAAGCGCCGCGCCGCCTCCCGGGTGTCGGCGAAGCCGAACCCGTCCGCGCCCAGCGACTGGTACGTCCCCGGCACCCACCGCGCGATCTGGTCCGGCACCGACCGCATCCAGTCGGACACGGCCACGAACGGCCCCTCCGCACCGCTGAGTTTCCGGGTGACATACGGCGTGCGCTGCTCCTCCTCCGGATGGAGAAGGTTGTGCCGCTCGCACGCCACGGCCTCCCGCCGCAGTTCGTTCCAGGAGGTCGCCGACCAGACGTCCGCGCGGACGTTCCACTCCTCGCCGAGGATCCGCTGCGCCTCCAGCGCCCATGGCACCGCGACCCCGGACGCCATGATCTGCGCCGGGATCGAGCCCGCGGTGCCCTCGCCGATCCGGTGGATGCCCTTCAGGATGCCTTCGACGTCCACGTTCGCCGGTTCGGCCGGGTGCTGGATGGGCTCGTTGTAGACGGTGAGGTAGTAGAAGACGTCCTCGCCGTGCGGGTGCTCGGCGTCACCGCCGTACATGCGGCGCAGCCCGTCCTGCACGATGTGCGCGATCTCGTACGCGTAGGCCGGGTCGTAGGCCACGCACGCCGGGTTGGTGGAGGCGAGCAGCTGGGACTGGCCGTCCGCGTGCTGCAACCCCTCGCCGGTCAGGGTGGTACGCCCGGCGGTCGCGCCCAGTACGAAACCGCGCGCCAGCTGGTCGGCCATCTGCCAGAACTGGTCGCCGGTGCGCTGGAAACCGAACATCGAGTAGAAGACGTAGACGGGGATCAGCGGCTCGCCATGGGTCGCGTACGCCGAGCCGGCCGCGATCAGCGAGGCCGTGCAGCCCGCCTCCGAGATGCCGTCGTGCAGCATCTGGCCGGTCGGCGACTCCTTGTAGGCGAGGAGCAGATCCCGGTCGACCGACTCGTACTGCTGGCCGAGCGGGTTGTAGATCTTCGCGCTCGGGAAGAAGGAGTCCATGCCGAACGTGCGGTACTCGTCCGGTGCGATCAGCACGAACCGCCGGCCGATCTCCTTGTCCCGCATGAGGTCCTTCAGCAGCCGTACGAACGCCATGGTGGTGGCGACGGACTGCTGACCGGTGCCCTTCTTCACAGTCGCGTACGTCGCGTCGCCGGGCAGCGCGAGCGGCTTCGAGCGCACGACCCGGGTCGGCACATAGCCGCCGAGCCCCAAGCGCCGGTCGTGCATGTACTGCATCTCCTCCGTGTCCCGGCCGGGGTGGTAGTACGGCGGCGGGCCGGACTCCAGCTCCCGGTCGGAGATCGGCAGGTGCAGCCGGTCACGGAAGTGCTTGAGGTCGTCGACCGTCAGCTTCTTCATCTGGTGCGTGGCGTTGCGGCCCTCGAAGTTGGGGCCCAGCGTCCAGCCCTTGATCGTCTTGGCCAGGATCACCGTCGGCTGGCCCTTGTGCGCCTTGGCCGCGGAGAACGCCGCGAAGATCTTCCGGTGGTCGTGACCGCCGCGGCCCAGGTGCAGGATCTGGTCGTCGGTCATGTTCTCGACCATCGCGCGCAGCCGGTGGTCGTCGCCGAAGAAGTGCCGGCGGATGTATGCGCCGGACTCGGTGGCGTACGTCTGGAACTGGCCGTCCGGGGTGGTGTTCATCTTGTTGACCAGCACGCCGTCGCGGTCCTGGGCGAGCAGCGGGTCCCAGGTGTGGTCCCAGACCAGCTTGATCACGTTCCAGCCGGCGCCCCGGAAGACCGACTCCAGCTCCTGGATGATCTTGCCGTTGCCGCGCACCGGGCCGTCCAGCCGCTGGAGGTTGCAGTTGACGACGAAGGTGAGGTTGTCCAGGCCCTCACGTGCGGCGATGGTCAGCTGGCCGAGCGACTCCGGCTCGTCCATCTCGCCGTCGCCGAGGAACGCCCACACATGCGATCCGGAGGTGTCGGCGATGCCGCGCGCCTCCATGTAGCGGTTCATCCGGGCCTGGAAGATCGCGGCGAGCGGGCCGAGGCCCATGGAGACCGTCGGGAACTCCCAGAAGTCCGGCATGGAGCGGGGATGCGGATAGCTGGACAGCCCGTCGGGGTACTTCGACTGCTCCTGGCGGAAGCCGTCGAGCTGCGCTTCGGTGAGCCGGTCGAGCAGGTACGCGCGCGCGTAGATGCCGGGGGAGGCATGGCCCTGGAAGAAGACCTGGTCGCCGCCGCGGCCGTCGTCCTTGCCGCGGAAGAAGTGGTTGAAGCCCACGTCGTACAGCGAGGCGGAGGAGGCGAAGGTGGCGATGTGGCCGCCGACGCCGATGCCGGGGCGCTGCGCGCGGGAGACCATCACGGCCGCGTTCCAGCGGGTCGCGTTGAGGATCTTGCGTTCGATCTGCTCGTTGCCCGGGAAGAACGGCTCGTCCTTGGTCGCGATCGTGTTGACGTAGTCCGTGCTGCGCATCTCGGGCACGGCCACCCGCTTTTCGCGGGCCCGTTCGATCAGGCGGAGCATCAGGTAGCGCGCCCGCTCCCGGCCGCGCTCGTCGACGGCGGCGTCGAGGGAGTCGAGCCACTCCTGGGTTTCCTCGGGATCGAAGTCAGGAACCTGACTCGGAAGGCCGCCAATGATGATCGGGTTGCGATCGGATCCGGAAGCCACGCTGTTCCTTACCTGTCGAAGGGCTGCTGTGTCCGGCTGTACCTGTCAGAACGGTTGCTTTTCCGCTTGCCCCGGTTGTTCTCGGATGTCCCTACGCCTTGTCCCTACGCCTTGTCCCTGCGTCTTGTCCGCACACCTTGCCCCCGCACCGTGTCCCTGTGCCGTTCCCCATGGTGTACCGCGGCACGGCGTACGTCACCTCCACCGCGAGGTGGGAAGGCGCCCGTCCGGCCCCTCCCACCACGTATTTCCGGGCGGTCCAGCCGAAACGCAACGATACGCCTCAGGGTGTACCGTGCGTGGCAAAGTTGTTCGATGGCCGTATAGCCGGATGATTCCGAATGGGGCAAACCGGGCACAACGCTGTGGTGTGCGGTCGAGTGCCGCGCGATACGGTGCCAGGAGTTGCGAGGACACGGCCGGGATCGTCACCGTTTCGGCGGTCTGAACGGCCGGGTACTTGCGCGATCCGCCCCGCCCGTGTGGACTACGGCCAATGCTTCGCGCACGCGCGTGGCTGAGTCATTCACCGAAACATGATCAGGAGGCAACCCGTGAGCGCGACCGCGGACCACGCGGAGGAGCGGACGAGCCCTGCCGCAAGGCTGGGGTTCCAGCCCGAGCAGGTGGTCCAGGAGATCGGCTACGACGACGACGTCGACCAGGAGCTCCGCGAGTCCATCGAGGAAGTCATCGGCAGCGACCTGGTGGACGAGGAGTACGACGACGTGGCCGACGCCGTGGTGCTGTGGTTCCGCGACGACGACGGCGACCTGACGGATGTGCTGGTGGACGCCACCACATACATCGAGGAAGGTGGCGCGATCCTGCTTTTCACGCCCAAGACCGGCCGTTCGGGATACGTGGAGCCGAGTGACATCTCCGAAGCCGCGACGACGGCGGGACTGTCGGCGTCCAAGAGCGTCAGCGTGGGCAAGGACTGGAGCGGCTCGCGTCTGGTGACGCCGAAGGCCGCGAAGTCCAGGAAGTAGGCCGCCTCATCCCGTACGCGGACGGGCCGGGCCCGCCCCGGTCCGTCCGCCGCACCCCGGTGATCGCTGCGTAGGGTGGATCCACCCGAACGGCCCCACCGAAGGGACACAGGACGATGGCGATCCAGGTCGGCGACAAGGCGCCCGGCTTCGAACTCAAGGACAACCACGGCCGCACCGTGCGGCTCTCGGACTTCCGCGGCGAGAAGAACGTGGTGCTCCTCTTCTACCCCTTCGCCTTCACCGGAGTGTGCACCGGCGAGCTGTGCGAACTGCGCGACAACCTGCCCACGTTCGTCAACGACGACACGCAGCTGCTCGCCGTCTCCAACGACTCCATCCACACCCTGCGCGTCTTCGCCGAGCAGGAGAGCCTGGAGTACCCGCTGCTCAGCGACTTCTGGCCGCACGGCGAGACCTCGCGCGCGTACGGCGTCTTCGCCGAGGACAAGGGCTGCGCCCTGCGCGGCACCTTCATCATCGACAAGGAGGGGGTCGTGCGCTGGACCGTCGTCAACGCCCTGCCGGACGCGCGTGACCTGGACGAGTACGTGCGCGCGCTCGGCGCCCTGTGACGCGGCGCCCCGCCACCGACACCGTCGAATCTTGGGTACCAGGGCCTGCGGGGGGCGGGAACCCGTCACTAGGATCGACTCGTTGATCCGGTATCCGACGTACTACGGGGCTCCCCGCCCCCGGACACACATGGAGGACTCGTGGGAGTCAGCCTCAGCAAGGGCGGCAACGTATCACTGACCAAGGAGGCCCCGGGCCTGACCGCTGTCCTCGTCGGTCTGGGCTGGGACGTCCGCACCACCACCGGCACCGACTTCGACCTCGACGCCAGCGCGCTGCTGCTGAACGGGTCGGGCAAGGTCGGCAGCGACCAGAACTTCGTCTTCTTCAACAACCTCAAGAGCCCGGACGGCTCGGTGGAGCACACCGGTGACAACATCACCGGTGAGGGCGAGGGCGACGACGAGGTCATCAAGGTCGACCTCGCGTCGGTCCCGGCCGACGTGGACAAGATCGTCTTCCCGGTGTCGATCTACGACGCCGAGAACCGCCAGCAGTCCTTCGGCCAGGTGCGCAACGCGTTCATCCGCGTCGTCAACCAGGCCAACCAGCAGGAGATCGCCCGTTACGACCTCAGCGAGGACGCCTCCACCGAGACCGCCATGGTCTTCGGCGAGCTGTACCGGCACGGCGCGGAGTGGAAGTTCCGCGCCATCGGCCAGGGCTACGCCTCGGGCCTGCGCGGCATCGCGCAGGACTTCGGCGTCAACGTCTGAGATGTGACCCGTCCCGTCCGGCGCCGCCGCCCCGCCCGGGGCCGGCGCCGGACGCGCAGGACAACCGAACGGCTCCACCCAGGGGAGGACCAGCAACATGGGCGTCACGCTCGCCAAGGGAGGCAATGTCTCCCTCTCCAAGGCCGCACCGAACCTCACCAACGTCATGATCGGACTCGGCTGGGACGCGCGGTCCACCACCGGTGCCGACTTCGACCTGGACGCCAGCGCGCTGCTGTGCCAGGGCGGCCGGGTCCTCGGCGACGAGTGGTTCGTCTTCTACAACCAGCTGAAGAGCCCGGACGGCTCGGTGGAGCACACCGGTGACAACCTCACCGGTGAGGGCGAGGGCGACGACGAGAGCATCCTGGTCGACCTGCCGAAGGTCCCGGTCCACTGCGACAAGATCGTCTTCCCCGTCTCGATCCATATGGCGGACGAGCGCGGCCAGACCTTCGGCCAGGTCTCCAACGCCTTCATCCGCGTCGTCAACCAGGCCGACGGCCAGGAACTCGCACGGTACGACCTCAGCGAGGACGCCTCCACCGAGACCGCCATGATCTTCGGCGAGCTGTACCGCTACCAGGGGGAGTGGAAGTTCCGTGCAGTGGGGCAGGGGTACGCGTCGGGGCTTCGGGGCATCGCTCTAGACTTCGGAGTCAACGTTTCGTAAAGCCGAGTACGGCGCGGGGGAGACCCCTCCCCCAGACTGCGTCTGGGTGGGGGCCCCCAACACACGATGGGGTAGCCAGTGCTTCTCAAAACCTTCGGCTGGTCGTTCGCGGTCACCGCGCTCGGCCTGGTCGCTGCGGTCTTCTACGGGGGGTGGACCGCATTCGGTATCGTGGCGATCCTGTCCATCCTCGAAATCTCGCTGTCGTTCGACAATGCCGTGGTCAACGCCGGCATCCTGAAGAAGATGAACGCCTTCTGGCAGCGGATCTTCCTCACGGTCGGCGTGCTCATCGCGGTGTTCGGCATGCGGCTGGTCTTCCCGGTCGTGATTGTCGCGATCAGCGCCAAGATGGGCCCCATCGAGGCCGTCGACCTCGCGCTCAACAACAAGGACCGCTACCAGGAACTGGTCACCGACGCCCACCCGGCGATCGCCGCCTTCGGTGGCATGTTCCTGCTGATGATCTTCCTGGACTTCCTCTTCGAGGAGCGGGACATCCAGTGGCTGCGCTGGATCGAACGGCCGCTGGCCAAACTCGGCAAGGTCGACATGCTGTCGGTCTGCATCGCGCTGGTCGTCCTGCTCATCACCGCCTTCACCTTCGCCACCCACGCCCACCAGCACGGCGGCGCCCATGTCGACAAGGCCCAGACCGTCCTGATCTCCGGCATCGCCGGCCTGATCACCTACATGATCGTCGGCGGCCTGTCCGGCTTCTTCGAGGACCGCCTCGAAGAAGAGGAGGAACGCGAACACGAGGAAGAGGAGGAGGCCGCGCGCACCGGCAAGAAGCGCTCGGCCGTCGCCCTGGCCGGCAAGGCCGCGTTCTTCATGTTCCTCTACCTGGAGGTCCTGGACGCGTCCTTCTCCTTCGACGGTGTGATCGGCGCGTTCGCCATCACCAACGACATCGTGCTGATGGCCCTCGGCCTGGGCATCGGCGCCATGTACGTCCGGTCGCTGACCGTCTACCTGGTCCGCCAGGGCACCCTCGACGACTACGTCTACCTGGAGCACGGCGCCCACTACGCGATCGGCGCGCTGGCCGTGATCCTCATGGTCACCATTCAGTACCAGATCCACGAGGTCATCACCGGTCTGGTCGGCGTCCTCCTGATCGCCGCCTCCTTCTGGTCCTCCGTGCGCCGCAACCGCGCCCTCGCCGCGGCCGAGGGCGGCACCGGCTCGGACGAGAAGACCGAGGTGTCGTCCGGGGTGTGACACCCCGGACGGTGAGGAACGCTCTGAGCGAGGGGCGGCCGACGCGCTCGGCCGCCCCGGCACGGGTCGGGCATGAGTACTGGGGGCGGGAATGGGCTTCTTCGACGGGCTGCTGGGCGGGCGCGCGGCCGACTTCGACTCGGGCAGCGCCGCCACCAACTCCATCCAGCTCAGCAAGCGGCATCCGCAGGTGTCCCTGTCCAAGCAGGACGCGGCCACCGGGCATCTACGGGTCAACCTGGCCTGGCGGATGCGGACGTCCGACATCATGGGCGGCGTCGAACGCACCAGCCTGTTCCGGCACCCCTTCAAGGCACTGAAACCACCGGAGATCCTGGGCCATGGGCAGAGCATGGTCAACGTCGACCTCGACCTGGGCTGCCTGTACGAGCTGACCGACGGCACCAAGGGGGTCGTACAGCCGCTCGGCGGCTATCTCGGCGACATCAACGCACCGCCGTACGTCAAGCTGAGCGGCGACGACCGGTTCGGTTCGGCGTCCGGCGAGACGATGTACATCAATCTGGACCAGCGCGAGAACATCAAACGGCTGCTGGTGTTCGTGTACATCTACGACCAGACGCCGGCGTTCGACCGCACGCAGGCGATCGTCACGCTCTATCCGAGCAACGGTCCGCGGATCGAGATAGGCCTGGACGAGCGGCACCCGCAGGCCCGCTCCTGTGCCGTGGTGATGATCGAGAACATCAAGGGCGAACTGGTCGTCCGCCGCGAGGTCCAGTTCGTCTACGGCTTCCAGGGAGAACTGGACCGCCTCTACGGCTGGGGCCTCCAATGGGGCAGAGGCTACAAATCCCAACCAGGCCACTGACGAGCCCCGACAGAGGCACGGCGCCGTACCGATATGCGGCTCCGCCGCGATGGGCGTCCCCCCCTGTTCGAGCGGCGCTGCCCCGAGCCTGTCCCGCCGGGCCGGGGCAGCACCCTCAGGGGCGCGGGGCTGTATCGATATGCGGCTCCGCCGCGCGGGCGCGATCAGCTACAACGGCGCAGCAGCCGCCCAGCGACCAGCCGAGGCACCCCCTGAGGCGCTGCCCCGAGCCTGTCCCGCCGGGCCGGGGCAGCACCCTCAGGGGCGCGGGGCTGTGTCGATATGCGGCTCCGCCGCGCGGGCGCGCCAAGCCCCAACGACGCCGCAGCCGCGAACGGCCAACCGAGGCACCCCCTTGAGGCGCTGCCCCGAGCCTGTCCCGCCGCGAGCCCCAGGCCCCCAGGGGCGCGGGGAACTGCGCGCCAAGCCACGACGGCGCAGCACCCGCCCAGCGACCAACCGAGGCACCCCCGTAGGCGCACCCCGCCACAGCGCTAGCGTATGAACTGCGGCCCCTGAGGCGGCAACTGCACATCCGGCGGAGCCACCTGCACATCCGGCGGAGCCACCCGCACATCCGGCGGAGCCACCCGCACATCCGGCGGAGCCACCCGCACGTCCGGCGGAGCCACCCGCGCATCGGGACTCACCGGCGCGGTCACAGCCACCGCCGGCGGATAGCCGTACGCCGGCTGGGACGACCCCGGCTGCGGATACCCGTACCCGGGCTGCCCCGACCCCGCCTGCGGATACCCGTACGCGGGCTGCACCGGGACGGTCGCAGGCATGGCAGAAGGCTGCTCAGGCGGCAGCGGCCGCGAAACCTCCGGAGGAGCCGCCGCTTCCTCCTCCGCCGCCTCCGACTCGTCCACCGAGATACCGAAGTCCGTGGCCAGCCCCTTGAGCCCGTTGGAGTAACCCTCGCCCAGGGCGCGGAACTTCCACCCCTCGCCACGGCGGTACAGCTCGCCGCAGATCAGCGCCGTCTCCGCCCCGGTCTCCGGCTTCACATCGAAGTGCGCCAGCGCCGCACCGTCGGCGGCCGTCGCGTCGTACAACAGGATGCGCAAGGACCGTACGCGGTCGAAGGTGACGCCGTCCGCCGAGGCGACCAGCAGAATTCGGCCCACCCCCGGGTCGACTCCCGAGAGGTCTGTCTGGATCGTGTCGGTGAGGCCCTCGGCGACCCGTTTCTTGCCGAGCCGCCACACCGTCCCGGACGGATGCCGGGGCTGGTTGTAGAAGACGAAGTCCTCATCGGAACGCACACGACCGCCAGGGCCGAGGAGCAGCGCCGAGGCGTCGATGTCGGGGACCCCCTGCCCGGGTGACCAGCGCAGCACGGCCCGCACGGTGGTGGCCTCCAGCGGGACGTTCGACCCTTTCAGCATCGCGTGCGTCATGCGGTCATCCTGCCCTCTCGGCCCTGGTCACGACAACGCGGGGGGTGACCGTGGTCGACACGGTCGAGTTACCTGAAATTCATGCCCGGCGGGAACCTAGGGCATGGATCCCTACGTACTATTACCGGCCACCCCAACACGGAATCCACAGGCCCACCTTGCACCACGGGGGAGTTAAATGCGTCATTTCGGGCACATCGCCCCTGAGGTGCGGCGGCGCCTCTTCCATCAGGAGCCGTCCGAGTTCACCGCCGACTCCGCGGCCCGGCAGCTCTCCGCGGGCCTGGGCGCCACGCTGTACAGCCCGGCCACCCGGCCGCGGCTGGCCGACGACATCGTCAAGCAGGCCGGACTCGGTGTGGTCTCGATGGTGCTGTGCCTGGAGGACTCGATCGACGACGCGGACGTCGTGGCCGGCGAGGAGAACCTGGTCCGGCAGTTCGCCGACCTGGCGTCCCGGCGGGGCGCGCGGCTGCCGCTGCTGTTCATCCGGGTCCGCCACCCCGAACAGATCCCCGACCTGGTGCGGCGCATGGGCCCGGGCATCCGGCTGCTGTCCGGTTTCGTCCTGCCGAAGTTCACCGAGGAGCGCGGCATCCCCTTCCTGGAGGCGCTGACCGGCGCGGAGGCGACCAGCGGCAGGCGGCTGTTCGCCATGCCGGTCCTGGAATCACCCGAACTGCTGTACCGGGAGTCCCGGGTGGAGACCCTGGAGGGCATCCTGCGCGCGGTCGACAAGTACCGCGACCGGGTGCTCGCCCTGCGTCTCGGCGTGACCGACTTCTGCTCCTCCTACGGACTGCGCCGGCCGCCCGACATGACGGCGTACGACGTCCAGATCGTCGCCTCCGTGATCGCCGACGTGGTCAATATGCTGGGCCGGGCCGACGGCACCGGCTTCACGGTCACCGGACCGGTGTGGGAGTACTTCCGGGTCCCGGAGCGCATGTTCAAGCCGATGCTGCGCCGCAGCCCCTTCCTGGAGGGGCAGGCCGTCGAGCTGCGGGAACGGCTCATCGAGCACGCGATGGACGGACTGCTGCGGGAGATCTCCCTGGACCAGGCCAACGGCCTGCTCGGCAAGACCTGCATCCACCCTTCCCATGTGCTGCCCGTGCACGCCCTGTCCGTGGTCAGTCACGAGGAGTTCAGCGACGCCCAGGACATCCTGCACCAGGACCGGGGCGGCGGGGGCGTGCTCCGGTCGTCGTACACCAACAAGATGAACGAGGTGAAGCCGCATCGCGCCTGGGCCGAACGGACCCTGCTGCGCGCCGAGATGTTCGGCGTGGCGCATGAGGACGTCGGCTTCGTCGAGTTGCTGGCCGCCGGAATTCCCGGCTGAGCGCCGCGGCACAAGGAACCCATGAACCCCATGAATCCCATCCCCACGGTCTGGTCCGGCAGCTGGGTCGCCGAGCGGCTGGGCATCGAGCTGACGGGCGACGACAGCCTGACGGACATGCTCGGGCTCGCGCTGCGCCGCAACCCCAAGCGGGCGCATCTGCTCGTCTCCAACGTGCTCGGCAAGCATGTGCCGCAGTCGCCGGCCGTGGTGTACGGCCACGGGGTCGCCCTCGGCCGGCGGGTGCGTGAGCTGCTGGGCGACGAGGAGGCCGCCACCGCGGTCGTCCTCGGTTACGCGGAGACCGCCACCGGACTCGGCCACTCGGTCGCCGACGGCCTGTACCTGGCCCCCTATCTGCACTCCACGCGCCGCCCGGTACCCGGCGTGGCACGGGCCGGCGGCTTCGAGGAGTCCCATTCGCACGCCACCTCGCACCTGCTGCTGCCGGAGGATCCGGCGCTGCTGGTCGGCGACGGCCCGCTGGTCCTCGTCGACGACGAGTTCTCCACCGGGAACACGGTGCTGAACACCATTCGTGATCTGCACGAACGCTATCCGCGCTCACGCTATGTGGTGGTCGCCCTGGTCGACATGCGCTCGCCGGCCGACGCCGCCCGGCTGGCGGACTTCGCCCACGAGATCGGCGCCCATGTGGACCTCGTCGCCGCCGCCTCGGGCACGGTACGCCTCCCGGCGGGCGTCCTGGAGAAGGGCCGGGCCCTGGTCGCCCGCCATGAGCCCACCGCACCCGACGGCACAGCCGGCACCGCCCCCGGCACACCCGCTCGGAGCGGGCGGATCGAGTTGCGCTGGCCGCACGGGCTGCCCGACGGTGGGCGGCACGCCTTCACGCCCGCGCACCGGGCCCGCCTGGAACGGGCCCTGCCGGCCATGGCCGCCCGCGTCGCCGAAGCACTGCCCGCCGACGCCCGGCGCGTCCTGGTCCTCGGCTTCGAGGAACTGATGTACGCGCCGCTGCGGCTCGCCCACGAACTGGAGCAGGCCGTCACCGCCGAGGTCCGCTACTCCACCACCACCCGCTCGCCCGTCCTCGCCGTCGACGACCCCGGCTACGCGATACGCAGCCGCATCGTCTTCCCCGCCCACGACGACCCGGCCGACGGCCCCGGCGAGCGCTACGCCTACAACGTGGCGGGCGGCGGCTTCGACGCCGTCGTCGCGGTCGTCGACTCGGTCGCCGACACCCCCGAACTGCACGCCCCCGACGGCCTGCTGGCCCGGCTCGGCGAGCACAGCCCGCACGTCCTGCTCGCCGTCGTACCGTCGTACGTCCCCGAGCCGCTGTACGTCCCCGCCTCCTGCGAGGAGAGATCCGCCATGCTGTCCGAGCCCCTTCGCGGCCCCGCCTTCTCCTCGTACGCGCCCGACGAGGTCGGCTGGCTGCTCCGGGACCTCTCGGATGTGTCCCTGGAGGCGCCGACCGAGGAGCGCGAGGAGGCCATCCAGAACGGCGGGGCCCACTACGCCGAGTCGCTGCCGGTGGAGTACCAGCCGAGCGAGCGGTACCAGGAGCTGTTCCACCAGGCCCTCGACGCCTCCGCCGCACGGCTGGCGCGGGCGGTCGGCGTCGTCACCGAGACGGTGATCGCCGAGCTCCCCCACTCTCGACTTCGCTCAAGCGGGGGGACCCCCATCCCGCGCCCCGTGCTGGTCTCCCTGGCCCGCGCGGGCACCCCCGTCGGTGTGCTGATGCGCCGCTGGGCCCGGTTCCGGCACGGACTCGACCTGCCGCACTACGCCGTCTCCATCGTGCGCGGCCGGGGCATCGACGTGAACGCGCTGCGCTGGCTGGCCGCCCACCACGACCCCCAGGACGTCGTCTTCGTCGACGGCTGGACCGGCAAGGGCGCCATCACCCGCGAACTCGCCGAGGCGATCCGGGAGTTCGAGAAAGCCGAGGGCATCACCGGCTTCGACCCGGAGATCGCGGTGCTGGCCGACCCCGGCTCATGCGTACGGACCTACGGCACCCGCGAGGACTTCCTCATCCCGTCCGCCTGCCTCAACTCCACGGTCTCCGGCCTGATCTCGCGTACGGTCCTGCGCGCCGACCTCGTCGGACCGCACGACTACCACGGCGCGAAGTTCTACCGCGAACTCGCCGGCGCGGACCTGTCGGTGGCCTTCCTGGACGCCGTCTCCGCACGCTTTTCCGAGGTCGCGGACCCGGTGGCCGCCGCCGTGAAGGAACTGGCCGCCGCCGACCGCACCCCGAGCTGGGCGGGCTGGGCGGCCGTCGAGCGCATCAGCGAGGAGTACGGCATCCACGATGTGAACCTGGTCAAGCCCGGTGTGGGCGAGACCACCCGGGTGCTGCTGCGCCGGGTGCCGTGGAAGATCCTCGCCCGGTCCGGCGCGGGCGCCGACCTGGACCATGTGCGGCTGCTGGCAGAACAGCGCGGCGTACCCGTCGAGGAGGTCGACGAACTCCCTTACAGCTGCGTGGGTTTGATCCATCCCCAGTATTCGCGGGGCGCCACCGGCGCCGACGGCAGGGCGGTGACCGTCTGATGCCGGTGCTCGTGGCGAGCGACCTCGACCGCACCCTGATCTATTCGGCGGCGGCCCTCGCGCTGACCATGCCGGACGCCCGGGCGCCGCGGCTGCTGTGTGTGGAGGTGTACGAGAGCAGGCCGCTGTCGTATCTGACGGAGACCGCGGCCCAACTGCTCGCCGAGTTGGGTGACGCGGCCGTGTTCGTGCCGACCACCACCCGGACCTGCGAGCAGTACCAGCGCATCAACCTGCCCGGCCCGGCGCCCGCCTACGCGGTCTGCGCCAACGGCGGGCATCTGCTGGTGGACGGCGTGTCCGACCCCGACTGGCACGCGCGGGTGCGCGGCCGGCTGGCGGCCGAGAGCGCCTCGCTGGACGAGGTCGGACAGCATCTCGCCGACACCGCCGATCCCGCGTGGGTGCGCAAGCACCGAATCGCCGACGACCTGTTCGCCTATCTGGTGGTCGAGCGCGAGCTGCTGCCCGAGGACTGGGTGAAGGAACTCGCCGTGTGGGCCGAGAACCGGGGCTGGACGGTCTCCCTCCAGGGACGCAAGATCTACGCCGTACCGAAGCCGCTGACCAAGAGCGCGGCCGTACGCGAGATCGCCCGCCGCACCGGTGCCGAGCTGACGCTGGCCGCCGGTGACTCCCTGCTCGACGCCGACCTGCTCCTCGTGGCCGACCGCGGCTGGCAGCCCGGACACGGCGAACTGGCCGACTCCGGCTGGACGGCCCCCGCGGTCAGCGCCCTGCCGGAGCGGGGGGTACTGGCCGGGGAGCGCATCCTGCGCGAGTTCCTGCACACGGTACGGCGCGGTTAGCGGTCATGCCGGCCTTGCCGCTCCGCTCGGGTCAGGGGATGGCTCGTGCCGGAGAGCGGCTCGTGCCGGGGAGCGGTTCGGGTCGGGGAATGGCTCGGGTCGGGGGTGTGGCTAGCCGCAGCATCCGCCGCCGCAGCAGCCACCGCCTCCGGCGCCGGACCGGGGCGCCGGCGCCGGCGCGGACGCCGAGCCGCCGACGGCCACGGTAGACAGCAGCTTCACCGTGTCGTCGTGGCCCGCGGGGCAGACGGCGGGCGCGGCGGACTCCGCCATGGGACGGCTCAGTTCGAAGGTGTCGCCGCAGCTCCGGCAGCGGTACTCGTAGCGAGGCATGCGCACAGGCTATCCGCCGAGGACGCCCGTCGGCAGTTACCGTTCGACATACAGCCCCTTTTGGGGCGCTGCCCCTACGGGTGCTGGTGCCGCTGGTCCAGTTCGCGGGCTTCGGTGCGGGTGGGTGGTTCGGGGTGGCGGGCTCGCCAGTACGGGTTGTCGTGGGGCAGGGTCGAGCTGACCCGGCCGTACATGCCGAACACCATCAGCAGCAGGCCGACCACGAAGCTGAACAAGACGTTCTGGATGCGGAACGCGAGGAAATTATATGGACTGTCCAGCAGGGCGAGATTCAGGAATCCGCTGAGCAGGAACAGGATGCCGAGGGTCATGTTCAGCGTGGACGCGAAGTTCCCGCCGATCACCATGCCGATGAACAGCAGCACCCCGACGCAGATCGACAGAACGCTCAGCGCACCGTTGGTGTTCAGACCCAGCGCCGTGTTCCCGCCGGTGTTGAAGAAGCCGATGTTGTCGGTCAGGCCGAGGACGCCGAAGGCCAGCAGGAACAGGCCCATGAGGCCCGCGCCGATCCGGTAGATCAGGTTCAGCCGATGGTCGACGGGCAGATGCTCGTCGAACCGGATCCGGCGGCGCGTCTCCGGCGGCATCGTATGTGAGGCCATCTCCGCCTCCCTGGGGCGTGTGCGGAGGCCATGCGTACCACCCAATATCCGCCCACCCCGCCCCCCGGGCAAATGTCGCTCAGTGACCTGGGGCGCCGCGCTCCTCGCGGATGCGGGAGACCACGCGGGCCACCGTCTGCCGCACCGCCTCCGTCTCGGTCAGAAAGTGCCAGTAGTCGGGGTGGCGGCCCTCCAGCGTGCCGATCGCCCGCTCCAGGCGGGCCACCGAGTCGTCCAGCGGCCGGGCGTCGCGCGGGTCCGGCGTGGCACGGCCCGTCATGGCCAGCCGTTGCGCGTCCCGGATCGCGAACCGGGTCCGTTCGATCTCCTGCTGTGGATCCTTCTGCACGGCGTTCAGCCGCGTCAGTCGGTCACCGGCCGCCGACACCGCCTCGTCCGTGGTGTTCAGCAGCGCCCGCACGGTCGACAGCAGCGACATGGCGTCCGCCCAGCGCTGCGCGTCCCGGGCCGTCTGCGCATCGCGCAGCTTCAGCTCGGCCTGCCGTACGTTCTCGGCAGCCTGCGCCGGCACCTGCTGGAGGTCCTGCCAGCAGGCCGCCGCGAACCGGCGGCGCAACTCGCTCAGCACCGGGTCGACCTGCCCGGCCCGGGTGGTCAGGGCCTGCGCCCGGGTCCGCAGGCTCACCAGCCGGTGATCGATCTCGGCGGCCTGCTCCGGCAGCCGCTCCGCCTCGACCCGGATCGCCTCGGCTTCCCGCGCCACCCGCTCGGCCCGCTCCAGCGTCGGCTGCACCCCGTGCTGTCCTGCGCCCTGGTTCAGCCGGGTCAGTTCGGGGGAGAGCGCCGCGAGCCGGGCGGCGAGGTCGTCCGCCTTCAGTCCCGTGCCACGGACGGCGTCCAGCGCGTTCGAGGCGGCGAGCAGCGCCTGCCGGGCCCGTTCCACGGCGGGCGCGAGCCGGGCCAGCTGGGTCTCGGCCTTGCCGAGCAGCGGTCCGAGTCCGTCGCCGAACCGGTCCAGGTCCTGCTTGACCCGGACCAGTTCCTCCTTGGCCGCGGTCAGCTCGCCGCGCGCCTGGGAGGCGACGGAGGCCTCCAGGTCGTCCCGGTCCAGGTCATGCGCGTCGACGGCCTCGATATAGCGGTGGCTGGCCTCGTCGATGCGCCGGCCGAGCGCGTCGAAGCCGGAGACGGCACGCCAGGCCGCGGGGGAGTCGTCGACGGCCGTGATCGTCTCGATGGAGATCCTCAGGTCGCGCTGGGCCGTGTCCAGCTCGTAGAACGCGGCCGCCGCCGCGTCCTTCGCGGCCTGCGCCTGCGCCCGCTGGCTCTCCGCCCGCCCGCCGAACCAGCGCCGGGTGCCGCCGCCGGCGAACGCGCCGGGCACCGCGAGGGCGACGAGCACGGGCAGGCCCATCAGGGCGAGGGTGTCCCGGAGGGCCGAGGGGCCGCGCCGGAGCCGTGCGAACGGCGGGTACGGCTGCGATGGTGTCGTCGCCGGTGTCGCCGTCACATCCCTCTCCCGTGCTGTGCTGCGTCCTCGGTGGTGTCATTCTCCCACCCACTGAGGACGAACACACGGGCCGGTCAGTTCGCGGTTCGTACCGTGATCTTCCCGTCCCGGGTGCGGGCGGTGACCGTGTGGGCGCTGGCGTCGTCGCGCGGCACGGACACGTCCACCGAGCCGTCGTCCGCGCCGGTCGTCACCCGGTACGTGGCGCGGGGCAGGTCGATGGTGACGGAGCCGTCGTCGGTGCGGGCGTCCACCAGATCGGGTACGGCGCGGAGCCGGAGGCGGACCGAGCCGTCGTGGGAACTGGCCCGGACCGTGGGCGAGGACACCTCGGCGCGTACGGAGCCGTCGTCGCTGCGCAGTTCGAGCGGGCCGCTGGAGTCGGTGACGCGCACGGAGCCGTCGTGCGTACGGATGTCGAGCGCGTCCTTGAACCCGCGCGCCCGTACGCTGCCGTCGTCGTCCTCCACCTTGACGGCGATCCCGCGCGGCACCTCGATGCGGTGCCGGGCCGAGCAGTCGGCGACCAGGCCGGAGCACTTCACCCGCAGCACCAGTCGGTCGTCCTTCATCGACCAGGTCACCCGCGGGTCGCTGCCGACGACGACCGACCCCTGGAACCACCGGGTGACCTCGACCGTGCCCGCCTTGGCCGAGTCCACCGCGACGATCTCCAGCGCCGAGTCGTCGGAGTCGACGGTGAGGGTACGGCCGTGCAGTGCGAAGGACCGGTGATCGGGATGCTTGTCGTCCCCGGCGGAGCCACCGCAGCCGGCGGCCCCGGCGACCACCACCGCGACAGCACCGACGGCGACGCCCATACGGGCATGAGCAGAACGAACCATGAGACGAAACTCCCCCTGAGCCGGACGGCGCGGTTCTCACCCGACGCTAGACCCCCGCCCCCGCCGCGCCGATCCGGCCCGCTACCGCATCGGCGGTGGGGATAACCCCCGATACGGGTTTGCGGCGCACCGCCGTCGGCAATGTAGGCTGTCGACTCATTCGGGGTGCGTAGCTCAGGGGTAGAGCGCCTGCCTTACAAGCAGGATGTCGGCGGTTCGAAACCGTCCGCGCCCACGGTGAACGGTCCTTCGGAGGTGGCTCCGGGGGGCCGTTTTTGTGTCTGTTTTCGTCCGCGGAGCGGGGCGCGTCCATCTGGACCCCCGTCTCGCGGGTCGGGCCGGGGCTTCGTCGGGTCCGGCTTAGCATCCGTGGACGTGGCAGACATCCCCGATCGGCTCATCGCACTGGAACGCACCGCCGAGGAAGAGCGGGCGAAGCTCGCCGGGCTCAGCGGCGACGACTACGACGCACAGTGGCGCCGCTGGCGTACGGCGGCCGAGGCCGCGCAGGCGGCGATCACCGAGCACGCCAAGCAGACCGAGGCCAACCGGCACGAGGTGGAGCAGGCCGTGAAGAGGGCCGTGCGGCATGCCGAGGAGGACCCTGCGGAGTGAGCGGCCGAGGCGGCCACGGCCTCGCTCCCCGGTCGCCGGTCCGCGGGCCGCGGGCGTCGTGGGCGGCCCGCTGTGCGCTCGCCCGCGCGTGGGGAGAGTGTGGAGACATGACCGGCACGAAACCCGTGGTGATCTACCCGCCCGACGAGGAAGGCGGTCGGCGGGTGCGCGTGAACGGGGAGATCCTCGGGCGCGCGTTCAGCCTCCAGGACATCGCCCGCTTCATGCAGCAGGCAGGTTTGCAGGGCTGGGACGAGATGGACGTGGTCCGCTCCACACTGATCGAGTGGCGCGGCGGCGGACCGGGCGTGTGGCGGCACTGACGGAATGACGGAACCTGTACGTCCCCTTTCGGCGTCAGGGGTTTCGTCGGGGTACCGGTCGGCGGCCCGAGAGGATCACGGGCGTCGTGCGCGCGTGCGGAGGAGGGGGACGTGATGGTCGTACTGCTGGTGGGCGTCTTGCTGGTCGTGGTCGGCGGCTGCGTGTGTGTGGTGTGGGCGCAGCGCGGGGGGCCGCGCTGGGTCCGCGTCGTGGCGCGCCTGACGCTCGGCGCGGGCGAGTTGCTGCGCGCCTCGGAAAAACGCCGGCGCGGCCTGAACCGGTCGGGCGGCGGCGACGCCTGAGCGCTCCGCTGGGGGCCGCGGGGGGTCGTCGGTCGTCTGCGGCGCCGTCGTGGTTGGTCGCGCCGTTCCCCGCGCCCCTTTTGGGGTGGGGTCTGTCGTGGGTTGTGTGCGGCGTCGTCGTGGTTGGTCGCGCCGTTCCCCGCGCCCCTTTGGGGTCCCTTTGGGGGCTGTGTCGGCGGTGGGGGGGTGTCAGTTGATGTGGAGTTGGATGGTGCCGTTCTGGGTTCGGCTCGGGTGTACTCGGGTCAGGTCGGGCACCACGATGTCCGGCTTGTGCTTCCCGGCGCGTGGGCCCACGCCCACGACCCGCATGCCCGCGGCGCGCCCCGCGGTGATGCCCGCTCCGGAGTCCTCGAAGACGAGGCAGTCGGCGGGGTCGACGCCGAGTTCCGCGGCGCCCTTCAGGAAGCCCTCGGGGGAGGGCTTGCTCGCGCCGACCGATTCGGCGGTGACGCGTACGTCCGGCAGGTCCAGCCCCGCGGCGGCCATCCGCGCCGTGGACAGGGGGACGTCGGCGGAGGTCACGAGGGCGTGCGGCAGCCCACGCAGGGCCCGTAGGAAGGCGCTCGCGCCGGGGATCTCGACCACGCCGTCCATGTCGGCGGTCTCTTCGGCGAGCATGCGGGCGTTGTCGGCGAGGTTCTGCTCGACGGGCCGGTCGGGCAGCAGGACGGCCATGGAAGCGTGTCCCTGACGGCCGTGCACCACCGTCATCACCTCGTCGCCGTCCAGTCCGTGCCGCTCGGCCCAGCGCCGCCAGATGCGTTCCACGACGGCGTCGGAGTTGACGAGTGTGCCGTCCATGTCGAGCAGCAGGGCGCGGGCGGTGAGGACGGTGGACGGCATGGGCGGCTCCAAGGCGGCGGACGGACGGCGGGCGCCGGGGATATCGGTTAGGCCCCCGGAGGAACTGCGCCCCCGGAGGGACAAGGCGGCCCCGCCCGCCGGTCAGGGAAAACGGGCGGGAGCCACTTTGTTTCCCCACGGTACAAAAAGAAGGCCCCATCCCGCCACCGCCACGTCAACCGTTCACTCGACGTTCAGCTCACCCCCGGGCCCGACAGGCGCGGGGACCGGCCTTGGAGAACGGGTGCCGACCCGGCCCGGAGGCGGGCTACGGTCCGGCCGGCCCGGTGGCGGCGGATCCGGAGGGGAGGGCGACGGCCCAGGCCGCTTCGATCATCTGGAAGATCTCGTCCACCGCGGCCTCCGGATCGGCCGCCTCGCGGGCCAGCGAAAAGGCGTCGATGGCGAACCTCGAGATCGTCCGGCAGGCCGTTGTGGTCTGTGGCAGGCCGGGATCGGCGGCGATGGCCGTTGCCAGCGACTCGGCGTGGCGCAGCCTCATCGACTCCTCGTACTCCCGCAGGGCGGGTGACGCGTCGATCATGCGCCAGATCGGGGCGGCGCCGTCCGCCGTGCAGTGCCGCACCAGGGCGTGGATCTCGCGGCGCAGCGCGGGGATGAGCGGGTCGTGCGGTGCCCGGCCGGTGACCGCCTGTGTGAGGCGTTGCTCGAAGTCCTGGTCCTGCTCGAACACCAGGGCCTCTTTCGAGGCGAAGTGGGAGAAGAGCGTGGTGACGGCCACGTCGGCCTCGGCGGCCACCTCGCGGATGCCCACCGCGTCGTACCCGCGTTCCGTGAAGAGCCGCAGGGCGGTGTCGGCGATCTTCTGGCGGGTCGCGGCCTTCTTGCGCTCACGGCGTCCGGACGGCACGGTCATGCCCTGACGCTAGCAGATACAAAGGTGGAACGGTTTTTAAACACTAACCGTTAGTGTTACGGTCGGCCGCATGAAGAAAGTGAGCTTCGCCGAGTTCGGCGGTCCGGATGTTCTGCACCTCGTAGACGCCGAGGAACCCCACGCGGGGCCCGGTCGGATACGTATCGCCGTGCGGGCGGCGGGCGTGAACCCCTTCGACTGGCGGGTCCGTGAAGGCCAGTTCCAGCAGGTCCATCCGATCGAGTTGCCCGCCGGAGTCGGGCAGGACGCCGCCGGGGTGGTGGACGAGGTCGGCGAGGGCGTCGAAGGGGTCGAGGTCGGCGACCATGTGTTCGGCGAGGGGGCGAGCACGTATGCCGAGTTCGCCGTGCTGTCGGCCTGGGCCCGTATGCCCGAGGGGCTGACGTTCGAAGAGGCGGCCGGGTACCCCTCCGTGGTGGAGACCGCGCTGCGCATCCTCGGCCAGATCGGTGTGCGGTCCGGGCAGACGCTGCTGGTCAGCGGCGCGTCCGGGGGAGTCGGATCGGCGGTGCTGCAGATCGCCCGCGACCGTGGCATCACGGTGATCGGTACGGCCGGGGCCGCGAACCAGGACTATCTGTGCAGCCTGGGTGCCCTCGCCGCGCCGTACGGCGACGGCTGGGTCGAGCGGGTGCGACGGCTCGGCCATGTCGACGCGGCGCTCGACCTGGCCGGCTCGGGCGTGATCCGCGAGCTGGTCGAGCTGACCGGGGATCCGCAGAAGGTGATCTCCATCGCCGATCTCGGTGCGCCGGAGCTGGGTGTCCGGTTCTCCGGCGTGGCCGGGAGCATGCCGGAAGCGCTCGCCGCGGCCGTCGGCCTCATCTCGCGGGGAAAGCTCCATATCCCGGTCGAGAAGTCGTACACGCTCGGCGAGGCCGCGGCGGCGCACGTCGACAGCCAGGCCGGTCACACGCGCGGACGCCGGGTCCTGGTCGTCTGAAAGCCGGCCCGCGTGTCGTCCGCAAGCGGGAGCTGAGGACGACACGGGGGCCGCTACTGCGCCTGTCTCCCTCAGGCGGCGGCTGGTCGTTTCGTCATGGTGGCCGAGAGCGTCCGCGACGACGAGGGCGGGCGGTTCAGGAGCTGCCGGCGGATGTCAGCGCCGCGGGCGGCGGCGGCCTGGACCCCGGCCTCGTGGCGGATCGCGGACAGGTGGTCGGGGCGGGCCGGCGGTCCTGGGCGGCGGCCGGGGAAGAACCGGCGGCTCGCCGGGTCTGCCGTAGCAGCACGGCTTCGCCGTCATGGTTACGTCGTCGACGGTGGGCCGAACGATGCGAGCGAATCCGGGATCGGCGGGGGCCTGGCGGGCCGTGAGTGATCTTGCTCGCGCGAAGGACCGTTCGGGAAAGCCGCTGTGGGTTGCGTCTGATCTTGGTCCGTGGGTCGTCGGTGGCCTTCCGCGCGGAGGGCAACGTCCAGGTGCCGGTGTTCACGCCCCGGCGCCCGCGTGGCAGGAAGTGTTCCGCGGTGACGACCGTGTGCTGGGCACCCCGATGTGCTGGACGGCGGGTTTCGGCAAGTTCGGCAACACCTTCGGCTGGGGCGGCTGGGGCGGCTCGCTGGTCGTGAGCGACCCCGGTTCACGCATGACGGTGGCCTATGTCATGAACCAGATGATCGACCGGGACCGGCAGGAGGACAACCGCGGCATGGAGATCGTGATGGCCGCCTACAGCGGACTGCACTGACAGGCAACGGGGCGGCCCGGGCCCGCACAGGCTGCCCCTTCTCCTCTCCCGCCCGGAATTCGCCGCTCGGCGGGGCCGGCCGGGGAGCCTTCATCCGGACAGACGCCCGGCCCGGTCACCAGGAGGTGACCGGGCCGAGCTTACTTATAGTGGCTGGGGCCTAGGAACAGGCGCCGCAGCCGCCCGCGCCGGAGCCGCCGCCGTAGCCACCGGGGCTGCCGGAGCTACCAGGGCTGCCCCCGCCGGGGCTGGATCCGATGCCGGAGCCGCCGACGCCGGTTCCGCCGCCCGAACTGCTGGGGTTGCCGGACCCGAAGCCACCGCCGTAGGCGCCGGGGTTGACGGTGCCGTAGCCACCGCCGATGCCGCTGCTGCCGGGAGAACCGGTCCCTACGTTGGGCATGTTGCCGGGGATGTTGCTCCAGGCTCCGGAACTCCCGATGATGCTGCTCCCGGTGCCGCTGGGGGAACCGGTGCCGGGCATGTTGCCGGGGATGGTGCTCCAGGCGGCGGGAGCCGGTTGCGGGGCCGGTGCCGTGTTGATGGTGCTGCCAACCGTAGGCAGCCCCGCACTCGGGTCGAGGCCGGGGATCGGGCCCGGCGTGTTCGCGGGCTGCGAGGCGGCCGAAGAGCCGCCGTCAGCCGCGCCCCTGCCCGGAAGCGAACCGGAACCGGTGGCCGGAGCCGCGCCGGTGGCCGCGCCCCTGCCCGGAAGCGAGCCGGAGCCGGTGGCCGGAGCCGCGCCCATGGCCGCACCCCTGCCCGGAGCCGAATCGGCGCCGGTGGCGGGAGCGGGAGCGGGAGCGGGAGCGGGAGCCGGAGCCGGAGCGGGGGCCGGGGCGGCCGGAGCCGGAGCGGAACCGGTGCCCGAACCCTTACCGGGAGTCGTGCCCTTACCGGGAGTCGTGCCCTTGCCCGGAGTCGAGCCCGAGGTGGAGCCCTTGCCCGGGGTCGTGCCCGGCGTGGAGCCCTTGCCCGGGGTCGTGCCCGGCGTGGAGCCCTTGCCCGGAGTCGAACCCGGGGCGGAGCCCTTGCCCGGAGTCGAGCCCTTGCCGGGAACCGAGCCCTTGCCGGGAACCGATCCCTTGCCCGGTGTCGAGCCCGAGGCGGAGTCATTGCCCGGAGCCGTGGGCGCCCCGATGGGCACCGAGCCAAGCGGGCTGGGCTTGAACTTCTTGGGCTTCTTGTGGACCCGGACAGCGCGGTCATCGACACCGTCACCATTGACGTCCGGCACCAACTCGCGCAGCTTGGTGAGCGGCGTCAGCTTGTCGCCCTGTGCCGGTGGCGACTTCAGCCCGAGCGCCTTGGCCAGCGCCTTGGCGATGGCGTTGGCCATCAAGGCCCCGCCCTTGGCGTTCGGGTGGAACGGCTCGTGCTTGCTCCACTGGCCGACGCTGCCGGAGAAGATCACACCCAGATCGGTGAGCCCCGGATCATCGGTGTAGACCTCGTGCCCGTCCATCGCGTGGGAGACGTCGGCCAGTTCGGCGCAGCCGCACACCTCGACCGCCTTGGCGATCGCGGCGTTGAGCTGCTTCCCGAATGCCTGGACGCGCTCCAGTTCGGACTTGCTGAAGCCGCTGTAGTAAGGCGCCTTGACCTTCGGGTCGATGGCCAGCGGGTAGTTCGGCACCACCAGCTTGGCGTGCGGAGCCCGCTGCTGCAACGCCTTGTAGACCTGCAGCAGTCGCGCGGTCACCGTGGGCGCCTGGCCCGGCGCCGAGTTCGCCGCCTGGTCCCGGTACTCCTGGGCGCTCAGCTCGGAGTTGAGCATGGGCTTGAGATCTCTGAGTACCTTCTCGAATGCCTTACCGCTGCCTGAGGTTATGGCATCGGTCAGCACCTCGGCGAAGTGGGCGTCGTTGCCGCCGAAACCGACGATCACGGCATCCGCGTCGGGCCGGACCAGGTCCACCTGCGGTCCGTTGACCGCCGGATCCCCGGCCGAATCGGCCGCTTGGGGCTTGAAGAAGTCCTTGGAGACGGCACCCGAGGACGCGCCCGTGGCGCCGTTCAGATTCACATCCGGGTTGGCATCCTCGACCCGCTGCATCGCCTGCGCCCCGGCCGCGTAGGGCGACCGGTGCCGAGGGTCATTGGCGTTGAAGTAGGTGCCGATCATCCCCTCGCCCGCGGAGTAGGAGTCACCGACGATGTCTACTTTGACATCTCTTGGTTCAGATGCGGCGGCCGGACCCGAACCGAGGCCGGTCGGGGCTTGGGACGGTTGGGCGGATGCGGTGCCGGCCGGGACGGTCAGTGCCGAGGCCAGGACCACGGTGCCTGCGACTTGAGCCAGCAGGGTGCCGCGTCTGTGTGGTGGTGGAAAGGGTGGGGGGCGCAACTTGTTCTCCTTTTGTTCTCCTCTAGGGGCGTTACGTGAAGGCGCCCGGCGGTACGGATCTTTTTGGATCGATCCAATCGGGCACACCGCGAAACGGTATCGCCATGCACCTGACATGCAAGGGGGCATGGAGGCGAAGAAACTGTGAAGTCGTTGCCGGTGCGACGATCCGGTGCTCGACGAACCGTTCCGCCACCGGCCATCGCATGCCCGGCCGAGTCGAGCCCGGCCGGACCGGGCGACAACGGCCTTTTGTGAGGCGTCCGTTGTGCACGCCAGACCCTCCGGTGCGGGCGCCCCGCTTCGAAAAGTCTCGTCGCACACATTGTCGTGTCATGTGCGCGTCACTAAGTTCTTACCGCGCACACACCTCCACGCAACGCGGACCCGCGAGCATTCCCTCGCTCGCCCCCCAACGCCCGCACCCCTCAAGGGAGTTCGCATGGCCAAGTTCTACGCGCGTCGACGGGTCAGCATACTCGCCGCGCTCACCGGTCTCATAGCCTCCGTCGCGCTCTTCAACTCCCCGACCGCCTCCGCCGCGCTTCCCACCCCGGTCAGCGGCGCCACCGCCCGCAGCTACCTCTCCCAGCTCACCGTCGCCACGGAGAACCGCACCGGCTACAGCCGCGACCTCTTCCCCCACTGGATCACCATCAGCGGCGCCTGCAACACCCGCGAGACGGTCCTCAAGCGCGACGGCTCGAACGTCGTCACCGACTCCTCCTGCGCCGCCACCAGCGGCAGCTGGTACTCCCCGTACGACGGCGCCACCTGGAGCGCCGCCTCCGACCTCGACATCGACCACGTCGTCCCGCTCGCGGAGGCCTGGGACTCCGGCGCCGGCACCTGGACCACCGCCCAGCGCCAGGCGTTCGCCAACGACCTGACCCGTCCGCAGCTCATCGCCGTCACCGACAATGTGAACCAGGCGAAGGGCGACCAGGACCCGGCCGAGTGGATGCCGTCCCGCACGGCCTACCAGTGCACCTACGTCCGCGCCTGGGTCCAGGTGAAGTACTACTACAACCTCTCCGTCGACTCCGCCGAGAAGAGCGCCCTCACCGGCTACCTCAGCGGCTGCTGATCTCCGGAACCGCCCCGCCCGCCTCCGTCGTTCCGTACCGTACGGGACGACGGAGGAGGGTGATCGTGGCCGAACTGCGCCTGGGACCACTGCTGAGGTACGCCGACGGCAGGACCGCGACCGTCTGGGTCGAGGCGAGCCGGCCGTGCGCCGCCGAGGTGCGCTGCGCCGACGGCGCGGGCGGCACGGCCCGCACCTTCCAGGTGGCCGGCCATCACTACGCCCTCATCCCGGTGACCGGGCTCACGCCGGACACCTCGACGGCGTACGAGGTGTTCCTGGACGACACGCGCGTATGGCCGCTGCCCGACTCGCCCTTCCCGCCGTCCGTGATCCGCACGCCCGCCGCCGACGACACCGTGCGCATCGCCTTCGGTTCCTGCCGCTGGGCCGCACCCCCCGTCGGCGAGCGCGACCCGGTCGGCCCCGACGCGCTGGACTCGCTCGCCGCCCGGCTGGCCGCCGACCCGGACGGCGAACGCCCCGATGTGCTGCTGCTGTTGGGCGACCAGGTGTACGCCGACGAGACCTCAGGAGCGATCCGGCGCCGCCTCGCCGCCCGCCGCGACCTGAGCGAACCTCCGGGCGCCGAGGTCGCGGACTACGAGGAGTACACCTGGCTCTACTACGAGTCCTGGCTGCACCCCGAGGTGCGCTGGCTGCTGTCCACCGTGCCCAGTTGCATGATCTTCGACGATCCGAAGGCAGTGGACTTCCAGTTCTAGCACAAACGCCCTGGTCAGCGCAGCGAATCAGCACCAGGAAGCACCCCCGGACCAGCGAAAGAGGCACCCCAACGGACGCGCCTGCCCCCGTAGCCTGGTGAGATCACAAAAGCGCCCCGGCAGGAAGGGTGATGGCTTCCTTACCGGGGCTTACCGACTGATTGGGAGTCGGCATGACTGAGCTTATCGCTGAGCGCATTACGGACCGGACGGAAAACCTCGTCGTCAACACGGCGCGCAACGATGCTGCTTACGCGCTGACCATGTCCCAGCGTCCAGAAATCTCACGGGATGAACTCTGCCGCTTGGTGGCGAAGTTGGCGGGTGCAGTCAGGGACGTTGCCAGCGTGGCGGACATGCGCGGGGAACGTCTCAACTCCCCTGCCGCAAGGGCACTGGAAGAAGCATTGCGCGCGGCTCTGACTCAGCGCTGAACGCCGGGCAGGCAAAAGCCCCGCCCATGCGCTACGGGGGAGCAACGCATGGACGGGGCAGCCGACACGCTGAGCTTTGATTGCCGTCCTCAGCGTGCCGGAGTCTTGTTGCGAGGGTCATCCGGGTGGCCATAGATCATGTGCGCGTGCATGCCGAGTACGACGGCCCGAGCGGCATTCGCATTGCCGGTACTGACTGACTCGCTCAGGTCTGTTCGCAGCGAGAAACACACGGGGCAAGTCTCGGGGTCCACTCGGCCAGCGCGAGGGGTTCGAAGATCAAGGAGCAGCATTCCGGCCCCCTCTCTGGCACAGCGAGCAACCCGGACGGCATGGGGGCAGCGAATTGGGCGGAAAGGCTATGACGCCAGACGCGAGATCCAGCCGCCCGCCGTACTGCTCCCACCAGTCACCCTCAGACCGCCCGTTGCCGTCCTCAGGCAGGCTGACTAGCTCAGGTTCGGTCAAGGCGCTCACACGAACGCTGACGCGCTTTGCCGGGGAGGTCATTCGGGGCACTCCACATGCCGATACCGAACAGCCGGACCCGCTGACGATCGCTCCTGCGTGATCCGACGGCATGGCTCAAGCGTCTTGATCGGTTTCTTGCAGTCGGGGCACGTCTCCCCCTTCGGCGCGTACGTCGTGTACTCAACCTGTCGCGCGTCGGTGTCAGGCTCCTGCGTCTTGGTGGGCATCCTCGCCGTCCCCTCACGTGGTCCGATGGAAATCACGCTAGGAATGGCGGAGGGACAGCCTCAACGAACTTGCACGGACTTGCGCTCATTCACCCAACAGAGTCGATTGCCGCCGTGATCAGCGAGCGGGCAGGGGCGCCGTAGACAGCCAACTCGGCAAGATCCGCGAAGGTTTGCGCATACATGCTGACTTCATGAGGCTGAGTGATCGTCAGAAAGGCAGAAACCAACTCTACGTTGACTTGCCCGTCATCGAAGATCCAGAAATCTTCGACCGGCCACAGTGCCGAACGATCAGCGCTGAGCGGGACAACACCCAAGCTGACATTGGGCAAGGTCGCCAGCGAAAGCAGGTGCCCAAGCTGTCCGGCCATCGTGTCATCCCCGCCGATGCGATGCCGGAGCACGCTTTCCTCAAGGATCACAGCGAAACGGCGCGCCCCCTCGTACAGGACACGCTGTTTGTCGACGCGCACCTGAACGGCGGCGTCAAGGTCATCGGGCAGAGAGCGCCGATCGCGAATCGACGTCAGCAGCGCCTCAATGTACGCACGCGTCTGGAGTGGCCCGGGAATCAGCCAAGACGAGTAGGCGCGGAAGTGTCGCGTACGCTCCCACAGCGGAATTACCGACTCTTGGGCCCGGCGCAACCCGGAGCGCTCCATGCGTCGCCACTCGACGTAGGCACCCTCGATGTTCCGCACTGTGGCGACCAAATCAGCCGTCTGGTCTTCAGCGCCGCAGTGCTGCGTGTAGACGCTCAGGTCTTCATCTGAGGGCGTGGTGCGCCCGTTCTCAATTCGGCTGCACTTGCTCTCATGCCAGCCAGCCCGAGAGGCCAACTCGCGCGCTGTAAGGCCGGAGTCTTTCCGGATCTCACGTAGACGCTTGCCTAGGGCCTCTCGGGCTTGCTGAATGCTGGACGAGGAAGTCACGTGTCAGACCGGCCGGTACTCCTCATGCGGGGTTGCCCGCTCCCACACAGCGGCGAATGCGGACGCGCACAGCTCCACCACGGCAGGGTCACTGACCAATTCCTCGCCGGTCATGGTTCCGTCGCCAGCGAAGTGGTTGAACAGCACAGACGTGCCGTCAAAGAGCCAGAAGTCATTGCCCGGCAGCGCCAGACCGGATGCTTGCCGACGGGGCAGCCAGCGCACGACTTCACCGGCCTTGACGTTGTGGCCGCTGGTCAGGTCGTACTCATAGCGCGCGTACTCGGAAATGGGTTCAGAGACGATGCGCGCACGGTGCACGGTGACACCACGGGCAACAGAGGCGGAGACGAGATCGATCCACCACGGCCAGCGCTCGGCCGGGTCGAAACGGTTCCCCGCTGCCCACTCCTGGTAGTCGTCATCAAGCGCGTACGCATCCCTCATCTCAAGGTGGTACGCGCTGTGCTGAGCGGAGCGGAACAGATCCTCAAACGTTGGCTCCGTCGCCACCAGTCACCTCCGGGAAGAACTGCATCATGCGCCTGGGGAACTCGATCACGGTTTCATGGTCAGGGATGTTCATCTGTGCCAGCCGCTCAGGGTCCGTGACCTTCCAGCCTTGCAGGATGTAGTGCCCGGTCTCGTCGTCCAAGTACACAGTCGGAGAGCCGTTGTTGGGGCTCTCAGGGTCCTTGCCCAAGCGGATCAGCGCCATGGTGTCCTCCCGTACCGTCGGTGACGATCAACATGACTGAGCTTGCGCCGGATCACCCCACGGCGCCAGCAACTTGCACGAACTTGCACGGAGACTCGCCTGACGGAGCGTCAGAATCGTAGAGGCCCGCACCGGCGAACAGTTGGGGCAGGTCACCCCAGAGAACTGCGGCTTCACTTGTCCAAAGTGCCCATTGAGTGATGTTCAGCCGGTGCATAATTTCCTCATGCTTACGAGTGTGCTGCCGGGATTTCGCCACTTCCGAACACCATTTGCTATCGGCGCGCTGGTCGCGTTCAATTTCTGGACGCTCTTCGGCCAGTTTGTACCGAACGAGCGTGAGGCCAGCGGCTTCACGCATCGACTCTATTCGCTAGGCGAGCTAGCGGGGCGCCCAATAGTTACAGCAGTCCTGGCAGTCGTGATTTACTTGATAGGTGAGATTCTAAGACTTGCGCCAGAACGAGTAATCGAAATGAGTCGGCTTGCCTCGAAACGCATATGGCCCATTTCCATGGAATCTCGCGTTCAACTAATAACCTTCGCGAACGACTTCTTAAAAAAGGTCAATCCGCGCCGCACCCAGGAGCCTAGTCAGGACGAAGTGACCGAACTGGCCATGAACATTCAGAGCGAATTCAATCGCATCAGGATGCGTCTCATCGCTAACCATCTCGATGTTTACGTAGAGTACGACCGACTTGAATCGGAATCTGAATTTCGATTCAACGTGGCCATCATCTCGGTCTTGGTTTGGGTATCCCTAACGGTTCAGTGGTCACCTTGGTTCGTTTTCGGCCTGCTAATTAGCGGCATCCTATATCGCATTGGACATATGACCTTGCAACAAGCAAACGAGATACTAAGGGTTGTCCCGTAACTGCTGGTCGCGGGTGAGATGATCTTGGTGTGGCTGGTGTGATCACGGCGTCGGAGCCGTCCTGGATACTCCCGTTCACCGGGTTGAGCCCTCGCACAACAAGTCCCACAAGCAGGTCCGCGCCCGCGTCGAGCACGTCTTCGCGCGCATGAAGACCTGGAAGATCCTCCGCGACTGCCGCCTCAAGGGTGACGGCGTCCACCACGCCATGCTCGGCATCGCCCGGATGCACAACCTCGCCCTCGCCGGATAGACGAGCGGCCCCCACCACGGCCCACCACGCCCGAGGCAACTCGGAGATCATTTACGGGACAACCCTTAAAGTTGGTATCCCTATAGGTTTTCTATAGGTGTATTGAAATTGACTACCACTTCACCACCTTCACCATTTACCCAGTTCAGAGACTTGATCAACTTCTCTGATGGTGGCGAATTGAGATAACCGCCGTTCCTCGCTGTTAGCCCCTGGAGCCCTTTCCGCTCCTCTTGCGCAGGTACTCGGCACGGCTCCGGCAGCGCATAGAACAGTAAGCCGGGCGGCGTCCCTTTCCGTCGTAAGTCAGTTCCTGGTCACAGTCGGGAGATCCACAGCGAGTAGGCGATATACCCGCGCTGACGTGCTCTTCTATCTCACAAACAAGGGCGTACAGGTGCTCAAAAACGGGGTCGGCCCTTTGCATCGGGTGCAGTAGTGCCCCCGCCTCGGCGAGCTTGCTGAAAATCGCGTCGACGTCCATTGCTGCCATGGGAAACTCCTGTTTCTGCGGGTGAGAGATTTTTCTGAGTAACGGGAAATTGATCGTGGAGGCCGGCTGAGAAATACCAGATACTCCAGAATGAGTGTCCGAGTAACCGCCAATTCTCCGGAATGACTGTCCGAGGAATTTCCCTTACTCCAGAACTGGACTGCAAACACTTCCTAGGAACGGCCCGTTACTCCAGAAGGTGACCGCACAGTAAACCCCCCGTTTGAGCCGTAGCCCAAAACAGGGGGTTTAAATTCATGCCAAGGCAGTGCGCCGAGGAGTACGCTGCTGCCGCCTGGTCGCCGTCTGCTCCAGTTCTCGCGCAATGTTCCGGGCATTGATGAGCGGGTCATAAAGGGTCGGCCTGCCGTCAACGGCGGTGTCAAGCATCTGGAGCAGTGCGCGCAGCGCGCCAATCTCACGAGCTCCCATGGGGCTCTCCCTCGCTGGTGTGGTCCGGGTGCTTCCTGTCTCGCTGGAGCGCAAGCACTACCCGCGCCGCTGTGTGGCCGCCTGAGGGCATGAGAAAGCCCCGCCGGGCCGGAGGGTCCCAACGGGGCTGAAAGGGTCGTTCAGACGATTGCCGCTGCCATGGCGGTCAGTTCGCTGGCTGCGTCGACGAAGAACGGTTCCCGAATGTCGAAGCTAACGCGCGACTCGTCCAGCCTGCGCCAGCCGCCCGGCGTTCCTTGCTTCACGGTCAAGATGGCGCCTGCCTCGTCGAGCATTCCCCGCCTACCAGCTACGTCGGCATGCCTCCATTCGTCCTCGTACAGTCGGCCGGTTCGGATTTCCTCGGTGCGAGGCTCAACCTTTTCACGGCTTTCAAGTTCAGCGAGTCGCGTGTCAAGGGCGTCGCGGTGCTGTTCCCATGACGTCATCGCTGCCTTTGATTTGATGTTCTTCCGTTCAGCGCGGTGTGCTTCGTACTCAGCGAGGGTGGCGTCAATCTCAGGCTGAGGGTCATACCCAGGAATGACGCGAGAGTGAGTGACCTCAAGCCGTCCAAGGATGCGCAGAAATTCGCGGGTCACGTATTCGTCCACCCAATCGGCCCGGATATTCATGGGGTGCTCGCAGACTTCACCACGTGCGGAGGCACCGCACCGGTACGTAGGGCGCTGGCCCGGCTTACCTTCCTGCCGGTTCAGATACATTCGCCCGCCACACGAAAAGCAGTGGGCGATTCCGAACAGAAGCGCATTGGTGTCGCGCCGGACCGGGTTACTGACGCTGCGCTCATCCAAGAGAGCTTGCACAGCATCGAACTCAGCGCGCGTAAGGATGGGTTCATGCGTCGCCATTACGGGCCGTCCCTCGCTGTCACGGACCGGCTTGCCGTTGCTGAGCTTCCACCCGATCAGGGTTTCGGAACGCAGAATGCGCGTGACAGTAACGGCACTCCATTTCGTGAGTTTCTTGACTTCCCGACCCTTGAACTTCGACCAGTGGTCAGCGGGGGAAGGCACGTTGTCGGCATTCAGTGCAAACGCGATGCTGTTTGCCGTCTCTCCCTCCATAAGCGCCTTGATTATGCGCTCAATTACCTTGACGGCTTCCGGGTCCTGAACAAGCGTCCAGCCGCCACCTTCGAGCGGGACGGGCATGTATCCGTAAGGCGCACGGGAACCACGCCAGCGCAGAGGCATTAGACGCATTGCCGCCTGAGCAGCGGTCACGCGTTCCCGGATTGCCTGAGCTTCCATCTGTGCCGCGAAAGCGAAGAGCGTGACCATGAGCTGTGCCATAGGGTCCAGCGGATTGCGGAAGTCCAGCACTAGCCGCCCGCCGGGACCTTCGGCGAACACAATCATTTTCTTGTGCTCGCGCGCCCATTTCGCAAGCTCGTGCATGTCATCCATTGAGCGAACAGCGCGATCGAAGCGCCAAAAGCACAATGCTTCGAAATCGTCGGGGCGACGAAGCCAAGAGCCCAATTCCTTGCGCTCGAAAGGCGTTGTCTTGCTCGCGCTGACACCCAGGTCGACGGCTTCCCTGTCGGCAAGTTCAATCCCCAGCGATGCGGCAGCACCCCGGTTGGCCTCCCGCTGCCGTTCCGGTGAGGTGGTTTCGTCCGTGAGGACGGACAGACGGAGGGCAGAGACGCCCCGGAGGTGTGGTGTGTGCATGGCGCTGCTGGAGCGCAAGGGCTTCCGCGACGCTCTGACCTGCAAGTTTGTTGCCATGGTGGGCCGCTCCCAGAACCGCTAGTCGGGAGCCTTCGGAGACCATGACGTGATCGACGACTGGAACACCTCCGCCGCCTGGCTCGCCGACATGCGGGCCACCGACTGGTGGCGCGAGCGGCTGCTGAGCGGCCTGATGTCGTACTGGGTCCACCAGCACCTGGGCAATCTGTCCCCGGCCGAACTCGCCGCCGACCCGCTGTACGCGGCCGTGCGCGAGACCCCCGACGCCACCGATGTGCTGCGCGCCTTCGCGGCCGAGGCCGACGCCGATCCCGCCTCGGTCCGCTGGAGTTACCGCCGCGACTTCGGCAGGGTCCGGCTGCTGATGGTGGACACCCGGGCCGCCCGGGTACTCGACGAGGACGGCCGCGCGATGCTCGACCCGGACGAGGCGGCCTGGCTGCGCGAGCAGGCGCTGGCCGACCGGGGCTCCTGCGACCACCTGCTGATCGGCAGCTCGCTGCCCTGGCTGCTGCCGCACCTGGTGCATGACGCCGAGACCTGGAACGCGGCGCTGTGCCGGGGCGAACGCGGGGCCCGCTGGGCGCGATTCGGCGAGGACGTACGCCGCCGTGCCGACCTGGAGCACTGGGCGGCCTTCCCGGAGTCCTTCGCCGCCCTGGCCGCACTGCTCGCCGAGGCGGGCTCGGGGCCGGGCGCGCCGGCGACTGTCCTGGTCCTCTCCGGGGACGTCCATCACGCGTATGTCGCCGAGCCGTCCTGGCCGGCCGGTCCGCCCGACGCCCGGGTCCGCCAGCTCACCTGCTCCCCGGTGCACAACTCCATCCCGCTCTCGATCCGCCTGGGCTTCCGGTTCGGCTGGAGCGGGGTGGCGCGGGGCCTGGGCCGCCGGCTGGCCCGGCACGGCCGCTGTCCGGAGCCGCCGGTGTCGTGGCGCAGGACGGGCGGCCCCTGGTTCGGCAACCAGCTCATGACGCTGACGCTGACCGGCCGTTCGGCCCGCCTACGCCTGGAACAGGCAGCGCGGACCGGCAACCTGACAACAACGGAGAACACCCTCCTCACCACCCCCTGAGCAGGCGGCCCCGCCCTTCCCCGGCCCCTGAGGACCAACCCCCGCTTTACGTTTCGCCGGGAACGGTCCCGCCCATGCCGGAAACCTGCTGGCGGCGGGTGTCCTGCTCCTCGCCGGCCCTTGAGGCCCCCGGCCTTCCGTGTCGGCGGCTCGGTCTCGCCGTGCCGGAAACCTGCTGGCGGCGGGTGTCCCGCTCCTCGCCGGCCCCTGAGGCCCCCGGCCTTCCGCGTCGGCGGGATCGGTCCCCGCCCCGGTCGGAAACCCGCCGGCGGCGGGTGTCCCGCTTCTCACCGGCCCTTGAGGCCCCCGGCCTTCCGTGTCGGCGGCTCGGTCTCGCCGTGCCGGAAACCTGCTGGCGGCGGATGTCCCGCTCCTCGCCGCCTCGCGAGGGGAATCCTCGGCCCCCCGGAACGGGAATCCGGCGACCATGGGGGACTCCCTGACGCACCCGCCCATGAGGGACAACCGGGTCCGTGGGACCCGCGTTGGTTTCCGTGGTGGGCGGCGGCATGATGATGCGGACCGTCCGCTTCCTGCGGGCGTTTCGCTGTATTACGCCCCACATGCTCGGGAGTCTCACCTTTGTCTGCACCGACCGAGGAATCCTCTGCGGTCTCCGTCGCCCTGGTCGGCGCCGGTCCGCGCGGCACCAGCGTCCTGGAACGCCTCTGCGCCTCCGCGCCGGAACTGCTACCGCCGGGCGTCCGGCTGACGGTCCATGTGATCGACCCGGCACCACCCGGACCGGGCCGCGTCTGGCGCACCGCTCAGTCGCCGGAACTGCTGATGAACACCGTGGCCTGCCAGGTGACGCTGTTCACCGACGAGAGCGTCGACTGCTCGGGGCCGATCCGGCCCGGCCCCAGCCTGCACGAGTGGGCGGACGGCGAGCTGGGCCCGGACGACTACCCGACCCGCGCCCACTACGGCCGCTATCTGGAATGGGTGTTCGCCCGGGTCGTACGGAACGCCCCGGACGCCGTACGCGTACGCACCCACCGGGCCCGCGCCGTACGGCTCGCCGACGACGCCGACGGCCGGCAGCTGCTCACCCTCGACGACGGCCGGACCCTGACCGGACTCGCGGCGGTGGTCCTCGCCCAGGGCCACCTCCCGGCGCTCGCGGACCGCACGCTGCGCGAGTCGGCGGAGTACGCCGAGCGGCACGGCCTGCGCCACATACCGCCCGCCAACCCGGCCGACGTCGACCTCGCCCCGCTCGCGCCCGGCGAGCCGGTGCTGCTGCGCGGCCTGGGCCTCAACTTCTTCGACCACCTTGCCCTGTTGACCACCGGCCGGGGCGGACGGTTCACCCGCGGCGCCGACGGCACCCTGCGCTACACGCCCTGCGGTGACGAGCCGCGCCTGTACGCCGGTTCCCGCCGCGGCGTCCCCTATCAGGCCCGCGGCGACAACGCGAAGGGCCCGTACGGCCGGCACACCCCGCGGGTGCTGACCCCGGAGGTGATCGCGGGCTTCCGCAAGCGCGCGGACTCCGGTGAGCCGCCGGACTTCCTGGCGGAGATATGGCCGCTGGTCGCCAAGGAGGTGGAGACCGTCTACTACGGTGCGCTGACCCGGCGTGCCGACTTCGCCGAGCGGTTCCTCGCAGTCCCGCACGGCGACCCCCAAGAGGCCCTGCTGCTGGACGAGTTCGGGGTACGGGACACCGACCGTTGGTGCTGGGAGCGGATCTCCCGGCCGTACGCGGGACGGGACTTCGCGGACCGGGAGCAGTGGCGGGCGTGGCTGCGCGCCCATCTGCGCGAGGACGCCGCGCAGGCCGCGCTCGGCAATGTCGAGGGCCCCCTCAAGGCGGCCCTGGACGTGTTGCGTGACCTGCGCAACGAGATACGGCTCGTGGTCGACCACGGCGGGCTGGCCGGCGCTTCCCGCCGGGACCACCTGGACCGCTGGTACACCCCGCTGAACGCGTTCCTGTCCATCGGTCCGCCGCGGCGGCGCATCGAGGAGCTGGCCGCGCTGCTGGACGCGGGGGTGGTGCAGGTGCTCGGGCCACGGCTGGAGGTGCGCTGCGCGGACGGGGCGTGGACGGCGTACTCACCGGATGTGCCCGGCTCGGCGGTGCGTGTGACGACTCTCATAGAGGCGCGTCTTCCGGAACCGGATCTGCGACGCACCGCGGACGAACTGCTCGCCGGGCTGCTGCGGACCGGCGACTGCCGGCCGCACACCGTCGACGGCTACGAGACCGGAGGGCTGGATGTGACAGCGCGTCCCTATCGCCTGATGGACCGTCAAGGCCGGTCGCACGCAAGGCGGTTCGCGTTCGGGGTGCCCACAGAAGGGGTGCACTGGGTGACCGCGGCGGGGGCCAGGCCCGGGGTGGATTCGGTCACGCTGTCCGATGCGGACGCGGTGGCGCGGGCGGTTCTGCGGGCGGCCGGGACGGAAGCGGAACCGCAAGCGGAAGCGGCACCGTGGCCGAATGTTGAACTTGCAAGCATTGATTAGGTCAACCTAACCTGGTCGCCTCGTTCGGTACCCGCACCAGACCGGCCCGCCCCAGGCCGACCCGACCGAAACCGATGAGGAGACCCCCACATGTCCGCACGCCTCAACTCCGCTCAGCCGTATGTCATCGGTCTGTTCCGGATCGTCATCGGCCTGCTCTTCGCCGTGCACGGCGCCGCCTCGCTCTTCGGTGTCCTCGGCGGCGTCGCGGGCACCGACGGCGGCACCGTCGACGCGGGCACCTGGCCCGGCTGGTACGCGGCCGTGATCCAGCTCGGGGGCGGCGCCCTCGTACTGCTCGGCCTCGGCACCCGGGCCGCCGCGCTGATCGCCTCGGGCTCCATGGCGTACGCCTACTTCAATGTGCACCAGGAGGCCGCCCTGTGGCCCATACAGAACGGCGGCGAGTTGTCGGCCCTGTTCTGCTGGGCCTTCTTCCTGCTCGTCTTCACCGGCTCCGGTGCGCTCGGCCTGGACGGCCTGCTCGTCCGGCGCGCGTCCGCCGAGGGGGGACGGCCGGCGGCGGACCAGGAACCGGCGACGGCCTGACCCTGCCGTCTCTTCTGCTCAATCCCTCCACCCACCCTCTCCAGCCTCTTTCGCCCCCGACGTCCCCGCTGTCACACCAGCCGCGTACGCTGTATGGCTGTCATCGGGGGAACAACGGGAGTCGTCGTGCTGGAGAGCGTGGGGTCGCTGACCTCCGGACCGTGGATATACGCCATGGTGGCCCTGTCGGTCCTGCTCGACGTGTTCCTGCCGGTGCTGCCGAGCGGTGTGCTGGTGATCGCGGCGGCCACCACGGCGGCGGCCGGTTCCGGCGCGGCGGCCGGGCAGGTCCCGCAGGCGGTGCCCGACATGCTCGTCCTGATCCTCTCCGCGGCCACCGCGTCCGTCCTCGGCGACCTGGTGGCGTACCGCCTGGCCTGGCGCGGCGGGAAGCGACTGGATCGCGCCATCGCCCGCTCCCGCCGCCTGACCACGGCGCAGGAACGCCTCGGCGCGGCGCTCTCGCGGGGCGGCGGTGCCCTGGTGATCCTGGCCCGCTTCGCCCCGGCCGGCCGCTCGGTCGTCTCCTTCTGCGCGGGCGCCGCACACCGTCGCGCCCGCGACTTCCTCCCCTGGTCGGCCCTGGCCGGCCTGTCCTGGGCCGCCTACAGCGTCGCCCTCGGCTACTTCGGCGCGCAGTGGCTGGGCGCCACCTGGCTGGCCACAGCGGTCTCCCTGGCCGCTCTGTTCGCAGCAGGAGCAGCAGCCACCTACTGGATGCGCCGCCCCACCTGACCCCGCCCCACCGGCACCAGGGGTGCGGGGAACTGCGCGAGACACCACGACGGACCCGCGGAGACTCACCGGCCGGTGGCTGGCCAGGGGCGCGGGGAACTGCGCGAGACACCACGACGGACCCGCAGCCGAGTGACGGCCGGTGGAAGGTCAGGGGCGCGGGGAACTGCGCGATCGGCCACGACGGACCCGCAGCCGAGTGACGGCCGGTGGCTGGTCGGGGGCGCGCGCGATCGGCCACGATGGATTCGCGGGTGCGGGTCGGCGCGGTCCTACCCGCGGAGCGACCCCGCACCACGGATCTCCAGCCCGTCGAGCAGTTCCGCCGTCGCCTGGGCGACCGCGTCCACGGCCCGGTCGAACACCTCCCGGTTGTGCGCGGCCGGCGCCCGGAAGCCGGACACCTTCCGTACGTACTGGAGGGCCGCGGCGCGGATCTCCTCCTCCGTGGCCTCTTCCGGCAGCACGGGCGGACGCAGGGTCTTGATACTCCGGCACATGCGCCCAGTCTGCCGCACCCCCGTCCAAGGCGGGCCGTCACCAGGGCGCGGCAAGGAACGGCCGTAGCAGGGGCAGCAGGGCGTCGGGCCGGTGCAGCGGCACGATATGACCGGAGCCCTCCACCACATGCCCGGTCAAGTCGTCGGCGTATGGCCGTAGTTGACGTTCCAGGGCGCGCCCCACCGGATGCGCGCCGATCGCCATCGCCGGTATCGTCAGCCGTCCCGCGGCCACGGCCGCGTCGATCTGCCGCGCGCTGACCGGCAGCGCCCGGTAGGGCCCGAAGGCGGCGCGCAGCGCCTCGCGGCCGACGTACGTACGGACGATCGCGTCGCGGATGTCGGGCCGTACCCCGTGCCCGAGCGTGCCGCGGTCGAGGAACCAGTCGACGTACGTCTCCTCCTGCCCCGCCAGCACCGACTCGGCCAGTCCGGGCCCCGCCAGCACCGACTCCGCCAGTCCGGGCTCGGCGTGGAAGCCGAACCACCATGGCGGCCCGCCGGCGAGGAACTCCTCCGCGCCGGGCAGCCGGCCCAGCAGCGACTCCATGACCACCAGCCGCCGTACGAGGCCGGGTCGGCGCATCGCCAGCAGGAAGGCGGGCGGGGTGCCGACGTCGATGCCCACCACCGCCGCCGAGGTCACGCCGAGCGCCGTGAGCAGCGCTTCGGCGTCGTCGGCCAGTGTGCCCGCGTCGTAGCCGTCCGCGGGGCGGGCGCTGTCGCCGAAGCCCCTGAGGTCCGGCGCGATCACCCGGTGCCGTGCGGCCAGGTCGTCGATGACGTGGGTCCACAGCCGCCAGGTGTGCGGGAAGCCGTGCAGGAGTAGCACGGCGGGGCCCGTTCCCGCGGTGGCCACGTTGAGTTCGACCCCGTTGGCCCTGACCGTGTGCAGCTCCATGTGTTCGCCTTCTTGCCGGATGGTGGTGAATGTATGGATCACCATTGGTGACGAGGGAACGGTAGGTGACTAGCCTGGGCCGTCCAAGACCGCACTTTCGTCTCAGGTGGTGAGCTTCAGGTGACCTTCCAGGTCAGGCGCGGGGACCTGTTCGACCCCGACTGCCCCACGCGTCGGCTGCTCGACCGGATCGGTACGAAGTGGACGTCGATGGCGGTGAAGGTGCTGGCGGAGGCGTCCCCCGGCGAGGTGCGCTTCGGGGAACTCCAGCGCCGGATGCCGGGTGTCTCGCAGAAGATGCTGTCGGTGACCCTGCAGAACCTGACCCGGGACGGGCTGGTCGCCCGCCGGGTCGAGCCGTCCGTACCGCCCCGCGTCCACTACCGGCTGACCGCCCTCGGTCTCTCCCTGGAGGGCGCGCTCGCCGTGGTACGGGCCTGGGCCGAGGACCACATGGCGCAGATCGACCGGGCGCGCGAGGAGGGCGGGGCCGAGGGAGACCGGATGTCGTAGGAGTCCGGGCGTGTGTGGATCATGTCGCGCGAAAACGGGGCGAGTTGGGGCGGAAGGGTGGCTGGAGGAGTGCGTCGGCGTCGGCTGTCGCACACGTTCGCGTGAAGTGAGGGAAGGAACTCGCGTCACAAAATCGAACAGGCGTAGCATTGCTGCGTGGCTGAGACCTATGACTTTCCGAGTGACTTGCTCGCCGGTCAGGAGGAGCTGCATCAGGTCAGGGCCGAGCTGTCGGCCCTGCTGAAGCGGCTCCCCTGGTCGGTCGAGCCGTTGGACGGCTTCAGCGACGACCAGGGCTGGCGGAAGGTGGAGCGACCCGCTTCCCCGGGCTGGACGGATGACGAGCAGGCCGAGGTGGAGAAGCTGCGGCAGCGGGAGCATGAGCTGGCGGTGTTCGTCACCACGCATCGCTTCTGGGCGGAGGTCGTGGCGGCGGAGCGGGTGGACGCTCGGATGGGACTCAAGCACGCACACGAGGAGCCACCCGCGGGACCGGGAGCCGGGTGAGCCGCCGCCTGAGGTTTCCCCGCTGTGCGGGAGGTGGGCCTGTGTGGGGGAGGGCTCAGGGTTGGGAGGTCTCCGACTCCAGGCTTGTCCGGGTGGCCGCGCCGTAGACGCCTGACTCGTCCGCGCGGATGCCACGGGTCCACTGGTAGGTGCGTACGGCGTCTTCCAGGTGCCGGTCGAAGCGGCCGTTCGTGGAACCCCAGTACAGGTTCACCTCCTTGAGGCGTAGCTGGAGTTCGGTGACCTCGGGGCCGCTGTCGCCGCGCCGCAGGACCGGGCCCGGAACGGGGGTCGGCTCCTCGGCCGTGTCGGCGGAGGTCGTCGCGTGGGACGCCTCCGGTGAACGGGACGGGGCGGCGGAGGGGGTGGCCGTGCCCGACTCCGTAGCCGACGGGGTGGGGGAGGCCGTCGGGGACTGGCTCGTGGACTCGGAGGGGGTGGCGGCGGCCGGGGGAGCGGACGCGGTGGCCGGGGGTGCCTGCGTCGTGGCCGACTCGGTCGTCCGCTCGGGCACGCTTGCGCGGATGTCCTGGGGGGCCGCCCCGTCCCGTGACGGGGTCTCGTAGCTGAACAGCCCGCTCGCGAAACCGGCCGCCGTGACGGTGGCGACCGCGGCTCCGGTGACCGAGAGGAGAACGGTACGGCGGCGCCTTGGCTTCGGCGCCGCGGCCCCGACGGGGTCGGCCTCGGCCGGGGCGGGGTGCTCCGCGTCGAACAGGTCCACGTCGGCTGCGCTCGGCAGGGGTGCCGCCGGCGGTGCGTTCCCCTCGACCCGGCGAAGCTCCATGGTGACCTCAGCCCCGGGGCCGGCCCCGGACCCCGTGGCACCGCCCGGTTCCCGGGGGTGTTGTGGGGTGCGGGTGGTCGGTGGCTGGTGGCGCGGTTCTTCGCGCCCCTGCGGGGGCGTGTCCGGGTTCGGCCCGGTGCCGGTGGCACCGCCCGGTTCCCGGGGGTGTTGTGGGGTGCGGGTGGTCGGTGGCTGGTGGCGCGGTTCTTCGCGCCCCTGCGGGGGTACGCCTTCGCTCCGCTTCCCGGCTGCTTCCTCGGTGAGGGTGGGGTCCAGGTCGACGTACGGCCGTATCCGCAGCGGATCGAAGTCTTCCGCAGCCGCCGCTTCCGCGGTGCGGGTGTCGCGGAGGGCGTCGGAGGCACGCTGGGCGCAGCGACAGGACGCGGTGTTGTCCACCCCCCGCGGCACCCCACACTCCGGACACGGCCGCCCCACCCCACCCAGCGGATACGCCCCACCCTGCGGGTATGCCCCACCCTGCGGGTTTGCCGCGCCCTGCGGTCCTGCGCCCCCCTGCGGCCCAGCCGAGTCCTGCCGACCTGCGTTCTGCTGGAGGCTTGCCGAGCCCTGCTGACCTGTGTCCCCCCGGAGGGTTGCCGTCTCCTGTGGGGCTGCCTTGCTGTCCCGGTTGGTCTTGGGGGTGGGGGTTGGGGGCGTGGTGTAGTTCTGGGGCGGCCTGGGCCGGAGGCCACCGTTGCCCTGCTGATCCGTCATATGTGTCGTCCCCTCCCCTCGCGTCCCCGCGCGATCTTCAGAGATTATGCAGACCTCCCACACATCTCCCGCCCGGAAGCCCCCGGAAGGGCAGATTCCGGAGAGATTTCCGTGGGACTCAACAGGCCATAACGGGTGACACCGCTCACGATGGGAGGTGGGAAAAGAAGGGGGAGCCCAGGAGGTCCCATGGCGCTGGAGACACACGGCACCACGCAGGACGCCAGGGACGCGCAGGGCGTCCCCGGAAACGTCCTCGTGCCGATCGGCGCCCTGCTCCTCGGACTGCTGCTTGCCGCCCTCGACCAGACCATCGTGTCGACCGCGCTGCCCACCATCGTCAGCGACCTCGGCGGACTGGAGCACCTGTCCTGGGTGGTCACCGCCTACCTGCTGGCGTCGACCGCCGCCACCCCCCTGTGGGGCAAGCTCGGCGACCAGTACGGCCGCAAGCGGCTCTTCCAGCTGGCGATAGTGATCTTCCTGATCGGCTCCGCGCTGTGCGGCATGGCCCGGGACATGCCGCAGCTCATCGTCTTCCGCGCCCTGCAAGGGCTGGGCGGCGGCGGCCTGATCGTACTGTCGATGGCGATCGTCGGGGACCTCGTCCCGCCGCGCGAACGCGGCCGTTACCAGGGACTGTTCGGCGCGGTCTTCGGCACCACCAGCGTGCTCGGACCGCTGCTCGGCGGCCTGCTCACCGAGCAGTTGAGCTGGCGCTGGGTCTTCTACGTCAACCTGCCCGTCGGCATCGTCGCCCTCGCCGTGATCGCCACCTCGTTGCGCATCCCGCGCCACACCGCCCACCACGTCATCGACTATCTCGGCACCCTCCTGATCGCCGCGGTCGCCACCTGCCTGGTCCTGATCGCCTCGCTCGGCGGCACCACCTGGCCCTGGGGCTCGCCCCAGATCATCGGCCTCGCCGTGGCCGGCGCCGCGCTGGCCGCGGTCTTCGTCGGCGTGGAACGCAGGGCCGCCGAGCCCGTGCTGCCCCTGGACCTCTTCCGCATCCGCACCTTCACGCTGGCCGCCCTCATCAGCTTCATCGTCGGCTTCGCGATGTTCGGCGCGATGACCTACCTGCCGACGTTCCTCCAGGTCGTGCACGGCGTCTCGCCGACCATGTCGGGTGTGCACATGCTGCCGATGGTGGTGGGCCTGATGCTGTCCTCGACCGTCTCGGGGCAGATCGTCAGCCGTACCGGCCGCTGGAAGGTGTTCCCGATCGCCGGCACCGGGGTCACCACGATCGGGCTGCTCCTGCTGCACCGGCTCGACGAGCACAGTTCGACGGCCCTGATGAGTACGTACTTCTTCGTCCTCGGTCTGGGTCTCGGCCTGGTCATGCAGGTCCTCGTGCTCATCGTGCAGAACGCCGTGTCGTACGAGGATCTGGGCGTCGCCACCTCCGGCGCGACCTTCTTCCGCTCCATCGGTGCCTCGTTCGGCGTCGCCATCTTCGGCACGGTCTTCGCGAGCCGCCTCGGCACGGAACTCGTCGCCGCCCTGCGGGGCGTACACCTGCCGCCGGGGATCACGCCGGGCGCGCTCCAGGCCGACCCGCGCGGCATCGGCGCCCTGCCGCCGCCGCTGCGCCCGGCGGCCCTGCACGCGTTCTCGACCTCCATCACGGATGTCTTCCTGTACGCGGCTCCGGTCGCGTTGCTCGGGTTCGTCCTGGCGTGGTTCCTGCGGGAGGACCGGCTGCGCGGCTCGGTGACGGCGCCGGACGGGACGGAGACGCTGGCCTCCAACCCGGTCGAGCGGTCCTCGTACGACGAGGTGTGCCGTGCGCTGTCGCTGCTCGGCACCCGTGACGGGCGGCGCGAGGTCTACCAGAAGCTCACCGAACGGGCCGGGTACGACCTGCTGCCCGGGGCGAGCTGGCTGCTGCTGCGGATGCGGAAGTACGGCTCGGTGGAGCCCGGTGTGCTTGCCGAGCGGGGTCCCGTTCCGCTGCACGTCGTGATGGCGGCCGCCCGGCAGGTCGAGGAGCGGCACCTTGGCGTACGCGAGGGTCGTGACCTGTATCTGACCGACGAGGGCCGCGAGGCCGCCGACCGGCTGGCGCGGGCCCGTGAGGAGTCGCTGGCGGAACTGCTGGGCGACTGGTGGGGGCCGGGCCGGCCCACCGACCTGGACCGGCTGGTGAAGCAACTGACCGACGAGATGTGCGGTTCGCGACGCGAGCAGCCCCACCCCGGCCCCGAACCGAAGTTCAGCTGAAGCGCCCCGAAAGAAACGAAAGGGGCGCGGGGCTGTATCGATATGCGGCTCCGCCGCGATGGGGGTGCCCCCTGTTCGAGCGAAGCCGAGAACTTGGGGGAACGACCAGCCACGACGGCGTCGCGCCCGCCAGGCGACATACCGAGGCACCCCCTGATGCGCCCCGCCCCCGGCCAAAGCACCCGCCAGGGCCATGCGGGGAACTGCGCGACCAGCCACGACGGCGCCGCAGACGATAGGTGTGCCGGCCCCGGCGTCCGACCGGAACGGTCTGCGCGACCTCAGCACAAGGAACGGCCTACGCGCCCGCAGGGCCGTGGCGTCGGTGCCATTCCCGTACGACCTCGTCGACGTCGTACGGCTTCATGCCCAGCGGCGGCCCCGGCGGCGGCTTGAACATCATGTCGCGGATCTTGACGTTGATCTCCGTGATGATCTTCCGCGCGATCCGTTCCGAAGGGGCCGCGTACGCCGCCGCGAGCGCGTCCTCCGCCTCCTTGCGCAGCGTCAGCGCCGGCGGCAGAAAGCCCAGGCCCTCGCGGGCGAGCTTGCGCTTGACCCACCACAGTTCGTCGTACGTGGCGTCGATGTCCCGCGGCAGCGGCTTGCCGGCGCCGGTGAGCCGGTCGAACTCGCCGCGTCCCTGCGCATCACGGATCTGCCTGTCGACCCACGACTCGAACGGTACGCCTGGTGGCTTTCGCTCGGTCATGTGTTCATTGTGCCGGACGCGACAAGCCCGGGCGATTTATCATTCGGCCGCTGCCGCAAAGACAGTTCACGACGGAACACCGCCGCATCACAGGGGGAACGCACGTGCTCGAACTCACCATGGCCACCGTCTCCGGGGCCGACGCCGGTGCCACGGCCGGGATGCTGATGGCCGACGCGCCGAGCGAACCGGGCGCGGTGCTGCGCGTGGGCCGGGACGGGTCCGTGTGCCGGCTCGCCACGCCCGACGACTGGCTGTTCGTCTCCCGGGTGCACCTGGAGTTCCTGTGCGGTCCCGAGGGCGGCTGGCAGGTGACCTGGCTGCGCGGCTCGCTGTCCGATCCGTCGTCCGTGGTGCGGCTGACGGTCGGGGAGTACGCCCAGACCGTCGCGTACGGCACCGGTGTGGCGCTGCCGCGGGGCGGCTCCGGCGAGATCGTCATCCAGGACCGTTCCGGGCCGCGCAGCGTCAACGTCGGCTTCTACCACGAGGTGTAGTGCCCGCGTTCTACCACGAGGTGTGGTGCCCGCGTTCTACCACGAGGGGTAGTGCCCGCGTTCTACCACGAGGGGTAGTGTCCGCGCGGCGGCCTCGATCCAACCGTCACGGCAGTACGCGGGCCAGCGCGAAGCCGTCGTAGCCCTTGCTGCCCACCGTCTGGATCGCGGTGCCGGACAGCCTGGGGTGGGCGGCGATCAGCTCGATGGCGGCGCGGCTGCCCACGACGTCCGGCTCCTCGCTCTCCGCGTCGAGCACACGGCCACCGCGGACGACGTTGTCCACGACGATCAGGCTGCCGGTGCGGGTGAGGCGCAGCGCCCATTCCACATAGTGCGGGTTGTTGACCTTGTCGGCGTCGATGAAGACCAGGTCGAAGGGGGCTGGGTTCTCGTCGGCGAGCTTGGGCAGGGACTCCAGGGCCGGGCCCACCCGCACCTCCACGACCTTGTCCAGGCCGGCCCGGGCGATGTTGCGGGTGGCGATCTCGGCGTGCTTCGCCCGGTACTCCAGGGAGATCAGCCGGCCGTCGGCGGGCAGGGCGCGGCCGAGCCAGATGGTGCTGTAGCCGCCGAGCGTGCCGATCTCCAGGATGCGTCGGGCGTCCTGGATCTGGGCCAGGAGCTGGAGGAACTTGCCCTGGTTCGCGGTGACGTTGACATGCGGCAGGGCGGCGGCCTCGCTGTCGCGCAGGGCCGCCTGGAGCGCCTCGTCGTCCGGTGAGAGGTGGCTGATGAAGTAGAAGTCGACGTCGTCCCAGAGCTGCGACCCGCTCATGGCCCCTTGCCTTTCCGTGTCCGTACCTGTCCTAGTACCCCGCACACGCGCCTGCCGGCGGCTCGGCCGTCCCCGGCCAGTGTCCCCCCACCCGAGGCTCGCCCGCCGCAGCGGAACCCCCGGTATGTCGCCCGCCGGGGGCGTGGCCGTACCGTGCCGGTGCGCCTGAGGGGGTGCGTCGGTAGGTCGCCCGGCGACGGCGGCCCCCCCCGATCACAGGGGCCGTCAGGCCGGGGTGTCCCCTTTGAGGATTTTCGCGAGGTCGGCCAGCGTCGTGTGGATGTCGCGCTGGAGGCGGGTCAGGTCCAGGCCGTCGTCGCCGAGGACGGTGAGCAGGGCTCGGTCGTTGATCGCCAGAACGACCACGTGCCGGTCCGCGCTGCGGGTGGTGACGTCGCGCAGGCCCGTACCGCCCGCCTCGTGGGCCATGCGGCGCGCGAGGCTGTGGGTGGCGGCGGAGAGCGCCGCGATGGACTCCGCGTGCACGGCGTCGACGTCGGCGGCGACAAGGAGGCCGTCGACGGTGGAGATCACTGTCTCGCTGACGCCCATCACGCCATCGCGCAGTGCCGTGAGTACCTCGACGAGTGGTTCGGGCTGGTGGATTTCAGGCATCTGCATTCCCGGCTTGTGTGGGGTGGCGTGCTGGGGTGTGCGGGTGTGGTTCAGGGCAGTCCCGCGAGACCCGCGCGGACGCGGTGGAGCAGGGCTGTCTCGGGCTGGTGCTCGGTGAGGTCCGTCGGGAAGGACGGTCGGCCGGGTGCCGCGCCGGGTCGGCGCGTGGGCAACGGCGGCAGCGGTGAGCGCGGACCTGTGCGGGTGCGAGCGAGTCTCAGCTGCCGGCAGAGGGCGAGGTTACGCCGTTTGGACTTCCTGCGCCGACGCGGGTTCACACCGCATCCGAGCGGTGTGGGTGGTGTGCTCCGGGCGAGCGTTGTGGAAGCGGTGCCGGGGCGGCCGGGCGCGGGGTCTCGGTCCGGGGGCCGGGCATGCGCGGGGCGGTGCTGGGGCGGCCGAGCGGCGGTGTGTCGTGCTCGACGAGGCCGAGGGCGCGCAGGTGGGAGAGGTCGAGCATGACGGCGTACGTGCCGCGGCCCAGGGCGAAGGCGATGTCGCGGGGAGTGCGACGGCCGTTGACGGCTTCCAGGAGGGCCGTGTGTCTGGGGAGAAGACGGGCCGGGGAGGTGGTGGCCGTACGGATGCGGGTGCGGGCCAACTCCGTTGCCGATCCCCAGAGTTCGGTGATGGTGGCGAGGCGGCGGGTGGTCTCGGCGGTGACGAGGTGCGGGGCGAAGGCGCGGGCCGTGACGACAGGCAGGGACGGCCCGCGTACCTCCCACTCGGCGGCGGAGCCGAGGGCGAGGGCGAAGGCGCCGTCGAACAGCGCCGCTGTACAGACGATCTCGAACTCTTCCGGGGTCAACAGGCCGCGTCGACCAAGTTCGTCGCGCAGGGTGTTCCCGCCGGAGCCGCTTGCCGCGCAGGCCATCGCCCAGGCGCTGTCCTCGACTCGCCCTGATTTCAGGAGAGTCGACTCCGCGCTGGGGGCGCCGGGGGTGTCCACTGCCACGATCCTGCCCTGGCGCAGGTGGATGGTGCCGCCCGGGGTGCCGCCGACAGTGACCGCCGCGTCGCGCTCGTCCTCATGGAGGGCGGCGAGGAGGGCGGGGAGGTTACGCGGGGCGGCGTCCGCGGCCTTCACGCGATCACCTCGGCGGCATAGAGGCCCAAGTGGTGCAGGACCAGGGCCAGGTTGGCCTGGCCGCGCTCCAGCACCGCGGTCAGCAGCAGAGGATCGCCCTGCCGGGGCACGGTGGCGATGACGAGCAGTCGGTTGGTTCCCGTGATGACGATGCTCTCCAACTCGCCTTGCGTACCAGCCGCGTTCAGTCCATCGCCGATGAGAGCCGTGAGGCGGCTGCACTCGATGGGATCGGAGCCGTTCGTTCCAGCGTCGCCGTACGTCAGTCCCGTGACCGCGTCAATGAGCGTGACACCCGTGACGCCTGGCAGTTCCAGCAGGCAGCCCAGGGAGGCTTCGACTGATGACAACGGGGACTCACCTTCACCCATGCTTCACACGGCAACAGAAGGCACAGTACTTTAATCCGAAACGTTCAGGACAGGGCTCAAGGCGCTCATGTTCTGAACTTTCTGCCACGTCGCACCACCGCACGAGTGAAGGGCATGACCATGAACATCGAGACCGCGCTCAAGGAAGCCATGGCCATCGAGGGCGCCCTCGGCGTCGCCCTGGTCGACTACGAAAGCGGCATGTCGCTCGGGGTCCTCGGCGGTGGCCAGGGGTTGGACCTGGAGGTGGCCGCCGCGGGCAACACCGAGGTGGTCCGCGCCAAGACCCGTACGCTCGGACTGCTCGGGATGGAGGACTCGATCGAGGACGTCCTCATCACGCTCGGCGCGCAGTACCACATCATCCGCCCGTTGGGCAGCAGCGGCGGGAGCCTCTTCCTCTACCTCGCGTTGGACCGTTCACGCGGCAATCTGGCGCTGGCCCGGCACGCGCTCAAGCGCATAGAGGGCGAGCTGGAGATCTGAGCGGGGGTCTCGAGCCGAAGCCCCCACACTTCGGTGACGAGACGGACCTTCCGGGCCGAGATCCCCGGGATGCCGAGACCTGACTACGGTCTCGGCAACGGTTCTACCGCGGGTGGGGAGCCGGGCAAGGGGCGGCCTGCAGATTCCGGCATGTGCCAGGCCGCCACGGCGCCGATCACCGCCGCCGCCATCATGTAGTACGCGGGCATCATCATGTTGCCGGTCGTGCCGATCAGGGCGGTGACCACCAGCGGGGTCGTGCCGCCGAACAGGGAGACCGAGATGTTGAAGCCGATCGACAGGGAGCCGTAGCGGACCCGTGTCGGGAACAGGGCGGGCAGCGCCGACGGCAGCCCACCCGCCCGGTCAGCCGAACCCCCGGAAACCCCGGACGGCTCCGGGGGGTCGGGCGGGGTGATGGCTGGGGCGGCTGACAAGGCTGCGCTCGCCTACCTCTCGACGGGGACAGGGACGGGCCCACCGCAGCAGGCCGAAATTCGACCATAGGCAGACGTACGTCCCTTACGTGCCGTACGCACCCCACCGCACACCGCAGCCAAACACCCCCCAAGCAGGCACGCAGACCCGCCCCGCCGCGCCCCCGCGCCCCGCCCGCTGTGATCCATCTCGCTCCCCGCGAGCGCAACCCCACCCCCCGCGCACTAACGTCTTCCGGACAAAAGGCGAGCGGACGTCAGGTGAAGCAGAGATTTCCCGCGTCACACTCCAGGGGGCAGCGCATCTTCATAGGGTGCGCGAAGGGATCCCGCACGGGCGTGCGGGTCGGACGGGGCGGGAGGCCGACGAGGCGTGTCGAACGTGGAACACAGGGGGAGACCGGGGGAAGCCTTCGCGGGAGCGCAGGCCAGAGACCGTCTGAAGGCGGCCAGGCTGGCCCTGTGGGCGGTGGCCGCGATGCTCGCGGTACGCCAGTTGACCGCGGTCCTCGGCTCGCCCCGCGGGGAGCGGCTGACGGACCTGGAGACCTGGGTCGGCCCAGCAGGCGTCCTGCATGTCACCGGCTCCCTGTACGACTCGACCCGCTTCACCGGCACCCCCTTCGCCGGCCTGGTACTCAAGCCCCTCACCAGCGCCGCCGAGCAGGCACTCGGCTGGGGCTGGACCTTCGGCACCCTGCTGCTGGTCGTCGCCCTCGGCCTGGTCGCGGCCCGAGCGCTGCCCCCGCCGGTCAGCCGCCGCACCGCGCTGCTGGCCGCGCCGGTCGCGATCAGCCTGCTGATGCTGTCCCTGCCCGTCCGCAACACACTGTGGCTCGGCCAGACCAGCGTCATACCCGTGCTGCTCGTCCTGCTCGGCTGCTTCGTCGTGCGCGGGCAGCGGGCCGGCGGCCTGTGCATAGGCGTCGCCGCCGCGCTCCAGCCGACCGTGCTGCTGTTCGCCCCGCTGCTGTGGTTCACCGGCCGCGGCCGCGCCGCCGTCTCCGCCGCCGGTACGTTCGCCGCGGCCACCGCGCTCGCCTGGGCCGCGATGCCGCACGACTCCTACACCTACTGGGTGCACCACATGGCGGGCGTCGGCCTCGGCGGCAAGGCCGACGCCCTCGCCAACCAGTCCCTGCACGGCGCCCTGCTCCGCCTGGATCTGACCGGCCCGCTGGAGATAGCCGTCTTCCTGGTGCTCGGCGCGGTCGTCGCCACCCTCGCCCTGCGCCGCGCCGTCCACTACGCCCGCGACGGCCAGCTGCTGCTCGCCGTCGCGATCACCGGCTGCGCGGCCGTCGCCGTGTCGCCGACCACCTGGCAACACCAGCTGCTGTGGGTGCTGCTCGCGGTGGTCGGCCGGGTCGGCAGCCGCGCCTCGGGCCGCTACGTCTGGCCGGTCGCCGTGGTCCTGGTGACCACCCTCCCGGCCAAGATGATGTTGCCGAACATGCCGGCGGTGTACCCGCTGCGGGACAACATCGTGCTGCTCGCGGCCGTCGCCGCCGCCACCGCGGTGCCGTTCCTGTCGCGCGCCTCGCCGTACTACGCGAGCCCGGTCCCGGCGGAGTACGCGAAGCCGGTCCCCGCCCGTTTCCGGCACGTCCCCCTGCTGCCGTTCCTCCGCCGGGTCCTCACCCGCCCCAACCTGCTTCTCGAACTGCTCCTGATACGCGTCACGTACGCCGTCTACCAGCAGGTCCGGCTCGCGGCGACCGGCGGCAACAACGCCGAGGCCCGGGCCACCGCCGAACACCACGGCCGGCTGATCCTCGACGTCGAGCAGTTCCTGCGCATCGACATCGAGCACGCGGTCAACCACGCCGTCGTCACCATCGACTGGCTGCGGAACTTCTTCGACTTCTACTACGAGTCGTTCCACTTCGTCGTCCCGCTCGGCGTGCTCGCCGTCCTGTACTGGCGCCGCCCCGTCGACTACCGCTGGGCCCGTACCTCCCTCGGCTTCGCCACCCTGCTCGCGCTGCTCGGCTTCTGGCTGTTCCCGCTGGCCCCGCCCCGCCTGATGCCGGGGCTGGGCTTCATCGACACCGTGCACGGCGTCCAGGACTTCTCCAAGCCGGACTACGGCACCCTGACCGCCCTCACCAACCAGTACGCGGCGATGCCCTCGCTGCACTTCGGCTGGTCCCTGTGGTGCGGGGTGGCCATCGCGGTCATCGCCCCGAGGTGGTGGATGAAGGCGCTGGGCCTGCTGCACCCGCTGTTCACCGTGTCGGCCATCGTCGCGACGGGCAACCACTGGGTGCTGGACGCGGCGGGCGGGGCGGCGGTGGTGGGTGCCGGTTTCGCCCTGACGTATCTCCTGACGGGACCGCGCGGAGCGGACCGGGCAGCCGAACCCCCTCCCGGTGCCGGGGCGGATACGGAGCTGCTGGGGGACCGCTCGCTCAGCCGGGGTGCATGACGGTGACGGTGTACCGATCCAAGGACCTCGACGCCGTACCGGCCCCCGCCGTCGACGACCGCGCCCCGGCGACGACGACGGCGACGGCAGCCCCGGCGGCGACGGCGGCCCCGGCGGCGACCGTGCCGACAGCCGCGGCGAAGAGGGGAGCCGGCGAGCGATGCCGGGCAGCGGCCCCCCTGGCCGTACCGGCCGCGCTGGCGCTCGCCCTGGGCCTGTGGGGCATCACCCGCCAGGACAGCATGTGGCGTGACGAGTCGGTCACCTATCAGGTGGCCCATCGCTCCCTCGGTGACCTGGCGGGCCTGCTCGGTCACATCGACGCCGTGCACGGGCTGTACTACGTCCTCATGCACGCCGTCTTCTCCCTGTGGGACGGCGGCCTCGTCGCCCTGCGCCTGCCCTCCACCCTGGCCACCGCCGTCGCGGCCGCCGGAGTGGGCGCGATCGGCACCCGTCTGGCGGGGCGCCGGTCCGGAGTGTGCGCGGGGCTCGTCTTCGCCCTGCTCCCCCTCACTCAGCAGTACGCGCAGGAGGGCCGTTCGTACGCCGTCGTCACCGCAGGCGTCACCTGGGCCACCTATCTCTTCCTGCGCGGACTCCGGTCCCCGCGGGCCGGGTGGTGGGCGGCGTACGCCGTTGTCCTGGGCCTCGGCTGCTGGTTCCACGAGTTCGCCGCGCTGGCCCTGGTCGCCCATGCGCTGACCCTGTGGCGGCTGCGCGTACCGGGCCGGACATGGCGCCGCTGGGCTGCCGCGGCGGCCTGCGTGCTGGCGGGCGTCCTGCCGCTCGCGGTACTGAGCGCCGGTCAGGCCGACCGGCAGCTGGGCTGGCTGGGGCGGCCCAGCCTCGCCATGTGGCTCCAGTTCCTGGCCGTCTCGGCCCTGGGCGCGCTGCTGTGCCGGTTCCTGGTGCGCGGTGGGCCGGACCCGGAGGCCCGCACGGGTACGGCGGTGGCGACGCTCGCCCTGCCCCTGCTGATCGCCCCGCCCGCCCTGCTGATGACCGTCTCCCTGGTCAAGCCCTGGTACGTCGACCGGTATGTCCTCTACAGCATGGTGGGGTTGGCGCTGCCCGCCGGTGCCGTCCTGGACCGGCTTTTGGCGCGCCGACGGCGACTCGTACCCGTCCTGCGGGTGCCCGTCGCCTGTCTTCTGTGTCTGCTGGCGGTGGGCGTGGCCGCCGTGTGGCTGCCCGCCGCGCAGCAACTCCGTTCGCCGGACAGCCGGAAGGACGACGTGAACGCCGTCGCGCGTACCGTCGAGCGGTTCGCGCGCCCCGGTGACGGCGTCCTGTTCCTGCCGGCCAGGCGTCGTGAATGGCTGCTGTCCCATCCGTCCGTCTACCAGCGGCTCGACGACCTGGCCCTCGCCAAGTCGCCGGTCGCCTCGTCCTCCTTGGAGGGCACGGAGCTTTCCGCCGATGCGATCCGCCGCCGCATCCTGGCCGCGGACCGGATCATCGCGTTGGCCGATCCGGTGGGGCAGCCCCTAGACCCCTTCGCGGAAGAGGTGGTCAAACGGCGCACGCTGAAGACGTACTTCAAGGTCTGTGAGCGTGCTCAGGTGCGGGGCGCCCAGGTCATCGTGTACGTCAGGGCGGGCCACGGCGACTGTACGGACCCCGGCGCATAGTGCCGCACCCGTTCCGGGTCAGCCGGCACCGCACTCGAACCACACGGTCTTGCCGCCCCCGGGTGCCGGTGACACGCCCCACTTGTCGGCGACCGCGTCGACCAGGAGGAGTCCGCGTCCGCCCTCCCCGTCCAGCGGCGGGTGGAGGGTGATCAGCGGCAGGTCGGGTGACCCGTCGGTCACCTCGATCCGTACGACCGACTTGCGCCGCTGCACCAGCAGCACACAGCGGCGGTCGGGTACATGGCGTACGACGTTGCTGACCAGCTCGCTCACGCCGAGTTCCACGGCGTCCGTCAGATCGGCCAGCCCCCAGTCACGGAGCAGCGAGCGCACGATGTTGCGCATGTGCCGCACGGAGTGCTCGCCGACGGCGAGACTCATGCGGTAGTGGGGAATGTGCAAGTTCACGCCACGAGGCTGACCTGCCGCGACTACGCTCGGCTATGGAACGGATACAACAGGTCCCGACGTGGACCGAGTTGCGCGAGAGGGGAACCGTCCGTGACCCACATCAACGTACTCGACCCGGGGGCGTCGCCGCTCGACTTCTACGGCTTCGAGTTGCGCCGACATCGAGAGGCGGCGGGACTGACCCAGCGGCAACTCGGCGACATCCTCAACTACACGGGCTCGCTTGTCGGCCAGATCGAAACGGCCCGCAAGTTGCCGACGCAGGAGTTCAGCGAACGGGCGGACGCGGCACTGGAGACGGGCGGGCTGCTTTCGCGGCTCATTGCGCTGGTGATGCGCAGCCAGCTTCCGGCTTGGTTCCGGGAGGTGGCGGAGCTGGAGGCACGGGCCACGGAGATCTCCACCTTCCAAATGGGCATGGTCCATGGGCTGTTGCAGACGCCTGGGTATGTACGTGCCGTGCTCGGTGCGCTGGATCACAGCGACCTCGACGACCGCACCGCGGTACGACTGGCCCGCCAGCGCATCTTCGAAAGGGCCGAGCGGCTGGTCTTCTGGATGGTCCTCAGCGAGGCCGCTCTGCACCAGGAGATCGGCGACCCGGAGACCATGCGTGGCCAACTGGCACACCTGGCCTCGTTTGAGAAGAACCCGCGGATCAATGTCCAGGTACTGCCGTTCTCGGCCGGTGCGCATGCGGGCTCGCAAGGCTCGTTCAACGTCTACCGTTTCACGAACGACCCGTCCATCGTGTACACGGAGGGATACGGCATCGGGCATCCGACCGCCGACCCGGACACCATCAAGGACTGCTCGCTCCGTTACGATCATCTTCAGGCCGCCGCGCTGTCCCTCAAGGACTCGGCGGAGTTGATCCGGCGTGTGATGGAGGACCGCTATGGAGAGCAAGTGGCGTAAGTCCAGCTACAGCGGTGACCAGGGCGGCGATTGCGTCGAGTGCGCCACGCTCGGCGCCCTCGCCTGGCGCAAGTCGACGTACAGCGGCGACGAGGGCGGCAACTGCATAGAGGTCGCCGAAGCCCCTTGCGCCACCGTTGCCGTAAGAGACTCCAAGAACCCCGCAGGCCCGCAACTCGCTTTCGAGCCCGCGGTGTTCACGTCGTTCCTGGAGTGGGCCGGCGCGAAGCGCGTCTGAAGCCCGCTCCGGAGAGAGGCAAGTAGCCGGGCCGCCCGGGGGTGAGACGCCCTCCGGGCGACCCGACTGTGAGAACGCTGTCCCTGAAGGACTCGGCGGAGTTGATCCGGCGTGTGATGGAGGACCGCTATGGAGAGCAAGTGGCGTAAGTCCAGCTACAGCAGTGACCAGGGCGGACAGTGTGTCGAGTGCGCCACGCTCGGCGCCCTGGCCTGGCGCAAGTCGACGTACAGCGGTGACGAGGGCGGCAGCTGCGTAGAGATCGCCGAAGCCCCCTGCGCCACCGTTGCCGTAAGAGATTCCAAGAACCCCACGGGCCCGCAACTCGCGTTCGAGCCCTCGGTGTTCACGTCGTTCCTGGAGTGGGCTACCGCGAAGCGCAGCTGAACACCGCTCCGCAGACAGACAAACAGCCGGGTCGCCCGAGGGCAAGCCGCCCCCGGGCGACCCGGTCATTGTCCGGTCCGATGAGATCAGCCGTACGAGGCCGACCACCTGCCGCGCGTGAAGGTACAACCTCGATGATGTTCGCCCGGGTGCGTTCGTAGCTGCGCCTGACCAACATCGCCGCCCGCCTGCCCTCGATCCCCGACAGACCGGCCGCCGCCGAACTCGGCGACCGCATCGCCGCCCGCGCGTGAGGCGCCCACCGACCTGCCCGGCGTCGACGGCGCCTCGGCCTTCCCAGCGCGGCTGCTCTTGCGGAGCTGCCGTTAAACCGGTGGCGTTCCCGTGGACGGGCCGCATAGCTTGTGCGCTTGTGACAGATGATCCGAAGACGCGCCCGAATCGACCTGACCTCGGCCGGGTGTTCAACGAGGTGCCGGAACTCTACGACCGGGTCCGGCCGGGATACCCCGACGAACTGTTCGCGGACCTCGTCACCGTCACCGGCATCGACGAAAGATCGTCGGTGCTGGAGGTGGGCTGCGGTACCGGCCAGGCGACGCGATCGCTGGCGGCGCTCGGATGCGCGGTGACCGCCGTGGAGCCGGGTGAGGAAATGGCCGCACTCGCCCGCCGGCGGATCGCCGCCTTCGGCGACGTCGAAGTCGAGACGTCGACGTTCGAGGAGTGGGACGACCGTGGCCGACGCTTCGATGCTCTCGTGGCCGCGCAGTCGTGGCACTGGGTCGATCCGTCGATCGGCTGGCAGCGAGCGCACGACGTGCTCCATCCCGCAGGCTGGATGGCGCTGCTCGGCCACGTCGTCGTCCGCCGGCCGGGAGAGCCGGAGGTGTACGCCGAGACCGCCGATCTCCTCGAGCGGTTCTGCCCCGGCAACCCCGACTGGGGTCATCCTCCCCTGGAGGACGACGTGCGCACCACCGACGCGGGCTGGGGCCTGGCCGACGGCTCCGGAGGATTGTTCGGCCCGACGATCGTGCGCTGGTACCCGACCGTTCAGTGGTTCGACGGGGACGGCTTTGCCGATCACCTTCGCTCGTTGTCGCTGTACCGCAGGCTCGACCGCGACGTCCGTGAGCCCCTGCTCGACGCCATCGCCGAGCGCATCCGTACGCGGATGGGCGACCGAGCGGCACGCCGTTACCTGAGCGTCCTCCGCGTCGGACAGCGCGCCGAGGCGCCTCAGTCACGCTGAACCCACGGCCGACCGGCCGTTGACGAGCGGCGCATCAGGTGACAAGTGACCCGGAGCAGCTTGCAGACCGAAGAGGACCCCCTCGCCGGGACGTGGTGAGGGGGCCGAGGGGCGGGTGCTGAGGACTACACGCTGTGGGTCCCGCGTTCCTGCTCCGCGCCGGGGGCCAGCAGCCGGCGGATGCGCTCGTACTCAGCGGCCATCTCCGGTGTGGCGAGGAAGTCGTCCAGGTCGGCGGAGACCTCGTGGTCGACCTCCTCGATGGAACGGATGGCGAGTTCGTACAGCTCGCCGCGCCGGTTCTGCTCCAAGTAGCTGTGCCAATGCGCCAACGCGCTGATGGCGGTGAGGACTCCCGGGTCCAGATCGTCCTCGACCAGGATGCCGTCATAGATCGTCGCAAGCTTGTCGTGCAGCTCGGCGGCGCTGATCGTCAGGACGTCTGCGCAGGCGGTGGTCAGTGCCGCCCGGGCCTCTGCGGTGAGTTCGTCCTCGGCCGCACCGTCGAGCAGTTCCGGCCGCACCAGACGAGTGACCGTCTCTTCTCCGAAGGCACGAACGTCACCCTCGGTGGCCGCGACGATCAACCGGAGTATGTCCGCCTCAAGTTCGCTGTAATTCACGCCCGTAGCTTAAAGCCGGCGCAGACAGGCATGGGGCGCCTGTCTACGCGAGCGCCAAGTCGAGCCTGAGTCGGCAACGCCGACAACTGCGGCTCCCGGGTGCCCGGTTCACACGTCGAAGGGCCGGTAGTGCACAAGGGCGTAACCGTCGTTCTCATGTCGCACCGTCAATTCCACAGCGACGGCTGTCCACGAGGCGAGGGTGTCAGAGGCGTTGGATGATTGTTCCGGTGGCCAGGCCGCCGCCCGCGCACATCGTGATGAGCGCGAACTCCTTTTCCGTGCGCTCCAGTTCATGGAGCGCCGTGGTGATGAGGCGGGCCCCGGTCGACCCCACCGGATGCCCGAGGGCGATCGCACCGCCGTTGACGTTGACCTTCGCCAGGTCCTGGTCGAAGACCTGCGCCCAGCTCAACACCACCGAGGCGAACGCCTCGTTGATCTCGACCAGGTCGATGTCCTTCAGGGCCATCCCGGCCTTGCCCAGCACCGCCCTCGTCGCGTCGATCGGCCCGTCCAGGTGGAAGTGCGGGTCGGCGCCCACCAGGGCCTGCGCGACGATCCGCGCCCGCGGCCGCAGCTTCAGTGCCCGCGCCATCCGCTTGGACGCCCACATGAGGGCCGCCGAACCGTCGGAGATCTGCGAGGAGTTACCCGCGGTGTGCACGGCCGTCGGCATGATCGGCTTCAGCCGGGCCAGCGCCTCCATGGATGTGTCGCGCAGCCCCTCGTCCTTGTCGACCAGCCGCCACATGCCCTGCCCGGCGTGCTGCTCCTCCTCGGTGGTGGGGACCTGCACGGCGAAGGTCTCGCGCTTGAAGCGTTCCTCGGCCCAGGCGTTGGCGGCCCGCTCCTGGGAGAGCAGGCCCAGCGCGTCCACGTTCTCCCGGGTGATGCCGCGGTGGCGGGCGATGCGCTCCGCCGCCTCGAACTGGTTGGGCAGGTCCACGTTCCACTCGTCGGGGAACGGCTTGCCCGGACCGTACTTGGAGCCCGAGCCGAGCGGCACCCGCGACATGGCCTCGACCCCGCAGCTGATCCCGACGTCGATGACCCCGGCCGCGATCATGTTGGCCACCATGTGCGCGGCCTGCTGCGAGGAGCCGCACTGGCAGTCCACGGTCGTCGCCGCCGTCTCGTACGGCAGGCCCATCGTCAGCCAGGCCGTGCGCGCGGGGTTCATGGACTGCTCGCCGGCATGGGTCACCGTGCCGCCGACGATCTGCTCCACGCAGTCGGCGGGGATGCCGGTGCGGCCCAGCAGTTCACGGTAGGTCTCGCCCAGGAGATAGGCGGGATGGAGGTTGGCGAGCGCGCCGCCGCGCTTGCCGATCGGGGTGCGTACCGCCTCGACGATCACGGGTTCCGCGGCCATGGGGGAAACGTCCTCTCCTCGGTCACCCGCGCGGCGCGGGGCGTCCCGGCCCGGCCCGCCACGCAGAACTAGAACGCGTACCAGTTCTGTGTGCAGTTTGCTGACAGCCCGTCCATCATCGCAAGAGGTCGCGCGCAATTGGGGTCGCTCTGCCCCTTGCGGCTTGTAGAACCCGTTACTACGGTCGCGACGACCGGGATTTCCTGATGGTCCGTCAGAATGGTGGGAGTGAGCCGCTCATGCCCTGTCCCGCGCTGTCCGACGGGTTCGACTTCACCGACCCCGATCTGCTGCACCGCCGCGTGCCGCTGCCGGAGTTCGCCGAGCTGCGCCGGGCCGAGCCGGTGCGCTGGATACCACAGCCGCACGGCCTGGCCGGATTCGCCGACGACGGCTACTGGGCCGTGACCCGGCACGAGGACGTACGGTACGTCTCCACCCACCCGGAGATCTTCTCCTCCTCTCTGAACACCGCGATCATCCGCTTCAACGAGCACATCGAACGGGACGCCATCGACGCCCAGCGGCTGATCCTGCTCAACATGGACCCGCCCGAGCACACCCGGGTCCGGCAGATCGTGCAGCGCGGCTTCACCCCGCGTGCCATCCGCGCGCTGGAGGACCGGCTGCGGGCCCGCGCGCACGCGATCGTCCAGGGCGCGCTCGCCCGCTCCGGGCCCTTCGACTTCGTCACCGAGGTCGCCTGCGAACTGCCCCTCCAGGCCATCGCGGAGCTGATCGGCGTGGCCCAGGAGGACCGGTCCAGGATCTTCGACTGGTCCAACAAGATGATCGCGTACGACGATCCGGAGTACGCGATCACCGAGGAGGTCGGCACGGAGGCGGCCACCGAGATCATCGCGTACGCCATGAACATGGCCGCCGACCGCAAGCAGTGCCCGGCCAAGGACATCGTCAGCACGCTGGTCGCCGCCGAGGACGAGGGCAACCTCAACTCGGACGAGTTCGGCTTCTTCGTGCTGATGCTGGCGGTCGCGGGCAACGAGACCACCCGCAACGCCATCACCCACGGCATGCACGCCTTCCTCACTTACCCCGACCAGTGGGACCGCTACAAGCGCGAGCGGCCGCAGACCGCGGCGGAGGAGATTGTCCGCTGGGCGACCCCCGTCAACGCCTTCCAGCGCACCGCCACGCAGGACACCGAGCTGGGCGGCCGGCAGATCAAGAAGGGCGACCGGGTCGGCCTGTTCTACGCCTCCGCCAACCACGACCCCGACGTCTTCACGGACCCGGACGCCTTCGACATCACCCGTGACCCCAACCCGCACCTCGGTTTCGGCGGCGGCGGCCCGCACTACTGCCTCGGCAAGTCCCTGGCGGTGCTGGAGATCGACCTGATCTTCCAGGCCGTCGCGGACGCCATGCCCCACCTGAAACTGGTCGAAGCCCCCCGCAGACTCCGCTCGGCCTGGATCAACGGCGTCAAACAACTCCAGGTCACCACCGGCTGACCGGCCCGGCAGGGGGGCGCGGGGAACTGCGCGAGCGGCCCCGACGGTGGCGCGGCCGGGGGTGGTGTGGTGGTGGGGTTGGTGTGGCGTAGGCATAGCCGAGCGGCGTCGGGGCTCGCGCCCTGAAGGGGCGCGGGGAACTGCGCGAGCGGCCACGACGGCGCCGCGGACGAGGTTGGTGTGGCGGTGGGGTTGGTGTGGCGCAGGCGCAGCCGAGCGGTGTCGAAGCCAGCGCCGCGGGTCCGCGGGGGACTGCGCGAGCGGCCACGACGGCGCCGGGGCCGGGCGTCCGTCTGCGCGGGCGGCGCTCAGCGGGTGGCGGGTCCGTCTGCGGGCGGCGCTCAGCGGGCCGCGCGCCGTAGCTTGCGGGCCTGGGAGGCGGCCTGCTTGATCGCGCGTGGGCCGGTCTTCTGGGCGATGGCGAGGTGCTGCTCGGCCTGGACGGGGTCCGCGAGGCAGGAGCCGAGGTGAAGATGGGCGAGGGCGGCGATCGCCGGGTCGGGCGACGTGGTGCCGACGGTGAGCAGTTCCACCACGCCGTCGGTCCGGTCCGCCTCCAGGCGGCCGACCGCGAGGTCCACCGCGGCCTTGGGCGCGTAGTCGGGATGGCCGGTGGCGTGGACGCGTTCGAGCAGGTCGCGTGACTCCTCGGCCGCTTCGGGGTCGCCGCCGTCCCTGAGCAGCCCGGCGAGGTTGAACGCCGCGTGCAGCGCGACGTTGGTGTGCGGGCCGCGCATCGCCGCGCGGTAACGCTCGACCGCGGCGTCGCGCCGGCCGTTGCGGTCGAGTATCAGGGCGAGTTCGAGCTGGGCAGCCGCGGTGACCACGGGGTCGCCGCAGCTGGTCGCGGCGACGAAGTTCTGCGCCGCCTCCTCGTCCTCGCCGTAACCCGCCCGCAGGAAGCCGAGGTGGATGGCGGCAAGGCCCGAGGTGGCGCCGTTGCGGAGCATCATCGCCAACTGGTAATTGGCGTCGGCGTCCGCCCACTTGCGGCGGGTGTGCTGCGCCATCCCGCGCACGAGGAAGACCTCGGCGGCGATGTCCGGGTCCGAGGACTCGCCCAGCCGCTGGATGCTCTTCAGCGCGTCCTTCGGCTTCTTCCCGGCGAGCTGAACCAGGGCGGTGACGAGTACGCCGGCCGCGCGCAGCTTCGAGTTGTCGGAGGCGGCGGTGCGCGCCGCGAGGGCGGCGGCCTGCTGTACCCCGTCGACGTCGATGAAGGCACGCGCGAGTGCGAGGACGCCCGCGAAGTCGAGCAGGTCGAGGCTCTCGTCGTTGAGCAGCTCGCCCGGATCGGGCAGCCTCAGCGGCCCCGGAAGACCGCCGCCCCCACCTTGTGCGCCACTCACCACGCCACCTCCCGCGTCTTGACCGGCGCCCGACCGGGGCTCACCACCGCAGTGCCGCCCCGCCCGCCCGTCACCGGTCCACCGTCTGCCTACCGCCCGCAACCGTACCCGGCACAACCGTGAGGGGGGTCGACGCCTCCTCAGAACTCGTAGTTGGTGATCATGGCGTTGCCGAAGACGTCGTACACAGACGCACGCCCCTGGTCCGAGTCCTTCCAGTCGGCGAAGGCTCTGACGATCGCGGTGGCAGCCGCCTGCGGGTCTTCTACCTGGGTCTTCCCACCGTTGATATCGGTGGAGATGTAGGCGTTGCCCCGAAGCGAAACTGGAGGACTTCCCGGGCCTGGGTTTTGTCCCCTGTCCCGGCGATGCCACGACGGCCGACGACATGGCCAAGACGGTCCGCAGGACGGCGAAGGCGCTCGACGAGATCTGCCAGGTGCTGCACGGCACCGGCGCCGGTGACTGGAAGGGGAAGGCGGCGGAAGCCTTCCGGGAGAAGTTCGACGACGAGTTCAGACCGCGGATGGACGACGCTCGCGATTCGTTCAAGGATGCCGCCACCGCCCTGGAGGACTGGGCGGCGTACATGGAGCGCAAGCAGAAGGACGCCGAGAAGCTGGAGGCCCAGGCAACCGAGGTCAACGACCAACTGGGCACCGCATACGACAAGGCCAACAAGCTGAACCGCGCCGACCAGAACACGAAGGACAGCAAGGACCACCAGGGCAAGGTCCAGGATGCGAACCGCGCGGTGAACTCCAAAGAGCTTGAGCTGGACGAACTGCGCCGCAAGGGCCGCAGGATGGCCAAGAGCTATCAGGAGTACGGCAAGGGCATAGCCGATCGCCTGAAGACCGCCATGGACAGCGCGCCGAACGAGCCCGGCATGTGGGACAAGCTCGGGCACGCCATCGCAGACCTCGGTGAGGCCCTGGCCGATCTGCCGGGCCAGGTGGGCGACCTTCTGGCCGACGTCGGCGACTGGATCAAAGCCCACGCGGACTGGATCACCGTCGCCGCCTCCGTCGTCGGCGTCATCGCCATCTTCTGCCCGGCGCTGGCCCCGCTGGCCATCGGGCTGAGCGCGATCGCGTTCCTGGCGCACGCGTCCGCCTACGGCGTGAGCGGCCTGTTCCCGCCCACCGGTGAACGCATCGGCAACTGGCTCACGCTGGGCGGTGACGCGCTCGGCATGGTGCCGGGTGTCGGTGCCGCGAAGTCGGGAATCATGGCGGGATTCAAGGCGGGACGGGCGACTGAAGGCGTCGTCGCGGGCACCAGGGTCGGCATCAAGACGGCCGGTACGGTGACGAAGAACATCATCAAGAATGTCGACCCGGTCGCCGCGGTGATCGACAAGCCGGTGATGGCCGTTGCGACCAGGTTGGGGCTCTCGCGCGGTGCCGCCCTGACCGCCACCGAGGGAGTCCAGGCCGCCGCCATGCTCACCTGGACTGCACCGACCGCGCTCAACGCCTACGCGACGAGCACCGGCCGGTACGACGCCGCCACCTGGGGCACCGGCGTGGCCAACATCGCCACAGGCACCGGCGGCGGCAAGTTCGGCGGGCTCGTCGCCATCGGCAGCGCCATCGGTCTGGGTACCTGGGAACTGACGGACTGATGGCCTCCGCCGACACACGGATAACGCCTGCGACTCCCGCGTCCGCGGTCGCACTCGCCGACGGCCCTGACCTCTGGTTCGAACTTCCTCCAGGTTTCACAGAGTTCGACCTCGCCGAGGATGCCGAGACGCGCATGTTGAGGATGGCGGACGCGACCGACGCACTGTTCACCACCGCCACGCCGGAGCAGAAGTTCAGCCTCGTCGTGTCGGGCGAGTACGTCATCCAGACGATGATTGCGGCGGGCGCCGCGCACATCTCCAGCTGTTTCCTTCGAATGAGTGACGGGGAGCTGTCTCAGGGCACGCTGTGCGTGCTCGTCGAGAGGCCGGACACCGGGCTTCAGAGCCAGGACCGGCAGGGATCCGCCAAGCGCACGGCCGCGCAGTGGCACGAGCTGTATCCGGACGCCGAGATCGGGCTGGTCATGCTGCCGTACGGCATCGCCGCCCTGTGTATATGTGATCGGGAGTTGCAGATACCCGGCGCACTGTTCGGCCTGGACGTCTCAGCCCCTGCCAGGGTCCGGCAGTTGCAGTTGTGCGTGCCGCTGAAGACCGGACCCGGGTCGGCCCTCTTCGTCTTCACGACCGGGGACATCGCACACTGGTCCGAGTACCTCGACGTGCTCAGCAACATCATGAGGTCGGTCTCGACGGACGAACCGCAGGGGGATGACGGGCCGGGACCGGACGGTCCGGCTGTTGGAGGAACGGAGAGATGAGCATGAGCGGCGTTGCCGAGGATGAGGTGCGGAAGAGGCGTACTCGCTACCCCGTTCCGCTCGCGGTCGGCATCGGCTGCTACGTCCTCGCCGCGATCGCGGGGCTGTTCCTCCTGGCGGACGACTTCGGTCCTGCCCTGCTGGTGCCCCTGTGGATCGTGCACGGGGTGCTGCTCATCCTGTTGATCCGAAAGCTCGGTGCCAAGGAGTCCAGCACGTACGCGACGCTGTTCATCGTGGCCACCTCGCTGATGTCCGTGTACGTCGCCGCCATGGCCCGCGACGACCTCACACTGCAGCAGCGTGGGGAGAAGGTCACGGCCATCGTCGTGAAGAAGTGGCGTGACCCGGCCGAGGGGCGCAAGAACCGCGACTACAACTACGCACTGGAGCACCAGAACGGCACCAAGGTGCCGGGACCCGCCATGAAGACGTCGTCCGACCTCTACGACGTCGGCCAGAAAGTGACCGTGATCGAGGACCCCCAGGGCGAACTCCGCCCCCAGACGCCCGGCCAGGCGGACGCGACGGGCGAGGAACTCGGATCGGGGGCGTCGGCGCTGGCCGCACTCGGCGCCGTCGGCTGGATGACCTGGCGTGGGTCCAACGCCGCGAGGCGCCGGGACGACGCAAAGCCGTCGGCCGGCCTGCGCAAGGTGTACAACGCCGTCACCGGGAACCACACCACGCAGGAAGAGCAGGAGGAAAAACTCCGCGAGGCCCTGCGCACGTACCCCGCTGACCGCCGCGGCTACATCAAGGTGCAGCCCGAGGACTTCCCCGACCTGACACAGCACCGAGCCGCCCGGATCGCCTGGGAGACGGGCCTGCGCGCGGAGGGGGCGGGCAACCGGGGCTCGTGGCGCTTCAAGGAAACCGTGATCGAGGAAGTCCCGCACGACTGAGCGGCACGCGAGAGGCAATAAGCCACGTACTGCCGGTCTCGGATCTCGAACCGGAGGAGGGGCATCGTCGGACTCGACGTCGTGGACGCTGAACACGGATCAGGCTCCGCCGGTACGGCCACGACGTGAGCGACTTCGTGGCATCCGTCGATGTGCACACAGCACCTCGTCCGTGCGCGCCACGCCCCCGCGCTGTGAAGGCGCGAGGGCGTGGAGGCTGCGTGGGGGGCGGCTCAGTACCAGCCGTGGGTCTGCCAGAAGTTCCAGGCGGCGGTGGGGCTGCCGTAGCGGGAGTTCATGTAGTTCAGGCCCCACTTGATCTGGGTGGCCGGGTTGGTCTTCCAGTCGGAGCCGGCGGACGCCATCTTGTGGGCGGGCAGCGCCTGGACCAGACCGTAGGCGCCGGAGGAGCTGTTGGTGGCGTTGACGTTCCAGCCGCTCTCGCGCTCGACGATCTTGCTGAACGCGGTGTACTGCGCGGCGTCCGGAATCATCTGCTTCGCGATCGTCCGGGCCGAGGAGTCCGCGGCGGGCGCGGCCTGGGCGGGCGACGAGGTCAGCACCATGCCGGTGGCGGCGGCCACGGCGGCGACGGCGAGGGCCTTCTTGGGGGCGGCGAAGCGGTGGACGAACGAGACGGACACGGAGAACCTCTTGCGTCGGGGACGGGGAGTCGCCCGGTACGCGTCACCTCCGCATTGCGTGCGGTGGGCGTACATCGGCGCCGCGACCCGGGTGGGTGCGTCGGCGCCTGGCGACGGGATCCAGAGAAACAGGCCGGGAACTTGTCCGCAATGACCTCTTTTACTAGTTGTGACCGAATCAAGGGGAAAGGTCGCTTGTGTGATCTGGCTCGCAAAGTGCAGGTCGGCGAGGGCGTGCTAGCGGACATATCGGACAAGGTGGGCTGCTATCCGGCTTCGTAGGTGACCTGGGTCATGTGGGGCGGCTCACCGCACCGCCGACCGCCCGCGCATGAACGCTCACCCAGAGGTCAACGGTCAGGGGCGTCGAATGTGACCGCGGTCTCGAACGCGGCCCGCCGGGTCGCCCGGCGCAGCGCCCGCAGCAGCGCCGGACCGAGGACGAGGGTCAGCAGCACCGTGCAGACGGCCCGGCCCAGGTCCCAACCGAGCGAGGTCGCCAGGCAGTAGGCGACGAACCGGGCCAGGTTGGCGGGCACCGCGGCCTGCGGGTCGAAGGCGATGTTCGAGGCCAGGGCGCCCATGAAGGGCCAGCCCGCGAGGTTCATGACGGTGCCGTAGGCGAACGCGGCGAAGAAGCCGTACGCCGCCAGCAGCGCGAGTTCGACTCGCCCGCGCAACCGGTCCGGGCCCGGCAGCAGGCCCGCGCCCATCGCGAACCAGCCCATCGCCAGCATCTGGAACGGCAGCCACGGCCCCACCCCGCCGGTCAGCAACGCGGACGCGAACATCGTGACCGAGCCGAGCACAAAGCCGAAGCCGGGGCCCAGGACGCGTCCGCTCAGCACCATCAGGAAGAACATGGGCTCGATCCCCGCCGTACCCGCGCCGATCGGCCGCAGCGCCGCGCCGGTCGCGGCCAGCACGCCCAGCATCGCCACCGCCTTCGGACCAAGACCCGACTCGGAGATCGCCGCCGCGACGACCGCGAGCAGCAGCACCAGCAGGCCGGCGAACAGCCACGGCGCGTCCTGCGCATGAGCACTGATCCCCGACCCGGGCGAGGCGAGAAAGGGCCACCCGAAGGCGACCACCCCGACGGCCCCGACGAGCCCGAGCGAGGCAGCGGAACGGGGCCCGATCCGGACGGCCCTGGCCTGACGGATCTCCGCCGTCATGCCAGCGCCTCCCGTATCTGGGTCACCGTGAGCCATTCCTGCGGGGCGAGGATCTTGGTGACCTGAGGCGCGAAGGAGGGGGAGGAGACCACGATGTCGGCGGTCGGACCGTCGGCGATCACCTCACCGTCGGCGAGCAGCACCACCCGGTGCGCCAGTTCGGCGGCCAGCTCTACGTCGTGGGTGGCCAGGACGACGGCGTGGCCCTCGGCGGCGAGGCCGCGCAGCAGCGCGACCAGGCGGGCCTTGGCCGCGTAGTCCAGGCCGCGGGTCGGCTCGTCCAGCAGGAGCAGCGGCGGGCGGGCGGCCAGCACCACGGCGAGCGCGAGCGCCAGCCGCTGGCCCTCGGACAGGTCACGCGGATGCGTGTCGTCGGTGATGCCGGGCAGCAGTTCCGACACCAGCGCACGGCAGGTACCGGGCTCGGCACCCGCGTCCCGGTCGGCGGCGGCACACTCGGCGCCCACGGTGTCGGCGTACAGCAGATCCCGGGGCTCCTGCGGAACCAGCCCCACCCGCCGCACCAGTTCGCGCGGCGGGGTGCGGTGCGGGACGGCTCCGCCGACCCGGACACTGCCTGCGCTCGGCTCAACCAACCCGACGAGTGAGTTCAACAGGGTTGACTTACCGGCCCCGTTACGCCCCATCAGAGCGACGATCTCCCCGCGACCGACTTGGAGATCAACCCCCCGCAACGCCTCAACCCGCCCCCGCCACACCACCAGCCCCCGCACCGCGCCTGTTTCGGCCGACGGTTGGTCAGCGCCCTGTAGGGGCGCGGGGAACTGCGCGAGCAACGACGACGGCGCAGCGGCCGGGGGGCGGCCGGTGAAGAACGTCGGGTCCGCCTCCGCCCCGGCCCCGTCGCCTGTTGCGGCCGACGGTTGGTCAGCGCCCTGTAGGGGCGCGGGGAACTGCGCGCCCGGCCGCGACGGTGCCGCGGTCGGGGGGCGGCCGGTCATGGTCGTCGGGTCCGCCTTCGCCCCGGCTCGGTCGCCTGTTTCGGCCGACGGTTGGTCAGCGCCTTGTAGGGGCGCGGGGAACTGCGCACCCGGCCCAGACGGCGCCGCAGCCGAACGACGCCGTATGAGTCGAGGCCAGCGCAGGGGCGCCGCGGGGAACTGCGCGCCCGGCCCAGACGGCGCCGCAGCCGAACGACGCCGTGTGAGCCCAGGCCAGCGCAGCGGCGCCGCGGGGAACTGCGCGAGAGGCCACGACGCAGCCGCAGCCAGACGACGCCTCATGAGCCCAGGCCAGCGCAGCGGGACCGTGGGGAACTGCGCGAGAGGCCCCGACGGCGCCGCGGTCGAGCGGCGGCCGGTCACGGGCGGCGGGACCGCGACGTCGGCCAGGCGCAGCCGAAGCCCCCCAGCCCGGCGGCGCGCCTCGCGGACAGTGAGCGGCAACGGCGACCACCCCGCCAGCCGCCCCAGATCCACCACCGGCGGAAACACCGGAGACACCGCCATCACCTCAGCGGGAGCGCCCAGCACAGGCGCACCCCCCACCGAGGGCAGCAACAGCACCTGGTCGGCGTACTGAACCACCCGCTCCAGCCGATGCTCGGCCATCAGCACCGTCGTCCCCAGGTCATGCACCAGCCGCTGAAGCACCGCCAGCACCTCTTCCGCGGCGGCCGGATCCAACGCCGACGTCGGTTCGTCGAGGACCAGCACCCGGGGGTGCGGGGTGAGCACGGACCCGATGGCGACCCGCTGCCGCTGCCCACCGGACAGCGTGCCGATGGCCCGGTCCCGCAGCTCCGCCAGCCCGAGCAGGTCCAGGGTCTCCTCGACGCGCCGCCGCATCACCGCCGGCGCCAGCCCCAACGACTCCATGCCGTAAGCGAGTTCGTCCTCCACGGTGTCCGTCACGAAGTGTGCGAGCGGATCCTGCCCCACCGTGCCGACGACATCGGCGAGTTCACGCGGCTTGTGGGTGCGGGTGTCGCGTCCCGCTACGGTGACCCGGCCGCGCAGGGTGCCCCCGGTGAAGTGCGGGACGAGCCCGCCGACCGCGCCCAGCACCGTGGACTTGCCGACCCCGGACGGCCCGACGAGCAGCACCAGTTCACCCTCGGGCACCTCGAAGTCCAGCCCCCGGACGGTGGGTTCGACGGCACCGTCGTACGTCACGCTGACGTCCTCGAAGCGGATCACGACGACTCCTTGGGGACCACGACTGCGGGAACGAGGGCGAGGAGTACGGCCGCCGCGGGCCACAGCGGCAGCGTGGGCGCGGTGAGCGGGACGACCCCGGGGTGCAGCGCCGCCGGGTTCCGGGCCGCGGCCAGGGCGAGCAGCGCGGCGACCGCGGCACCGGACGCGGCGACCAGCCAGGCGCGCACGTTCCACGGGTCGGGCCGGTACCGGGTGCGGGTCGAGCGCCGGCCGCCGAGGCGCAGCCCGGCGAGGGCCGCGCCCACCCCGGCGAGCAGCACCGGCAGCCCGTAGGTGCCGCCCTCTGCGGTGAGCAGCCCGTACGTGCCGGCGCAGACGCCGAGCAGGCCGCCCAGGGTGAGCGCGGCGGTCGTACGGCGGACGGCGACGGGGACGTCGGCGCTGCGGCCGTACCCGCGGGCGTCCATCGCGGCGGCCAGCGCCACGGAGCGTTCCAGGGCGCCCTCCAGCACGGGGAGGCCGACCTGGAGCAGGCCGCGCACGCCCCGGTCCGGGCGGCCCCGCAGCCGGCGCGCGGCCCGCAGCCGCTGTACGTCCGCGATCAGGTTCGGCGCGAAGGTGAGCGCGACGACCACGGCCACGCCGATCTCGTAGAGGGCGCCCGGCAGGGACTTGAGGAGACGGGCCGGGTTGGCGAGGGCGTTCGCCGCGCCGACGCAGATCAGCAGCGTGGCCAGCTTCAGGCCGTCGTACAGCGCGAACAGCAGTGACTCGGCGGTGACCCGGCCGCCGAGCCGGATGCCCTGCGCCCAGTGCGGCAGCGGGACTTCGGGAAGGGTGACGAGGACGTGCGTGCCGGGGATCGGGGAGCCGAGGACCACCGCGAAGACCAGGCGTACGACGAGGACGGCGAGCGCCAGCTTGGCGAACGCCGTGTAGGACCGGGCCCAGGGGGCGGAACTGCGATGGATGGCCACCACATAGCCCGCCGCCGCGACGAGCAGCCCGAGCAGCAGCGGATTGGTCGTCCGGCTCGCCCCCACCCCGAGCCCGACCGCCCACACCCACCAGGCCCCGGCATGCACGACACTCCGCTGCCGCTGCCGCTGCCGCTGCCGCTGCCGCTGCCGCTGCCGCTGCCGCTGCCGCTGCCGCTGCCGCTGCTGCTGCCGCTGCCGCTGCCGGGATGCGGGCACCCCGCCCGGAGCCGACCGGCCGTCGAGACGCTGGGCCGCGCCGCCCTTGCGGCCCATGCGCGTACTGCTTGTGCCATCGGTGCGGTGCGGCGGCTCCCGGCGCAGACCGCCAGGCGCGTCCGCGCTGCCGGCCCCACCCCGGTGATCGGCGCCGCCCGTCCCACCAGTCCGCTCGGTCTCACCAGGTCGGTCTGTGTTGCCGGGGCGGTCCGTCTTACCAGGTCGGTCTGTGTTGCCGGGGCGGTCCGTCTTACCAGGTCGGTCTGTGTTGCCGGGGCGGTCCGAGCCGCCAGGCTGGTCCGTCTCAGCATGTCGGTCTGGGCGGGGTGTGGCGTGTGGTGGCCGGGGGGCGGGGCGGTTACGCATTCCGGCGCCGGCGGGCCTGCCAGACGGCTGCCGTGCCGAGCAGCACGACCGCTGCCGCGCCCGCCCACCAACCGATCGACGGGCCGCCGCCCTCGGTGGCCGCGGGCCGCTTCGCGGCGGCCGTCGGCTTGTCACCGGCGGACGCCACCTGCTCGCCGCAGCCCTTGCGCGGGTATCCGGCGATCGCGCACAGCAGGGCGTTGGCGTCGTAGCGCAACGGCCCCGCGACCGCCGCCAGCGCCTGAGCGGTCGTCCCGTCGGGCCCGACGACCGCGCAGGCGGTCCGCGCCTTCGGCGGCGTCTCGCCCTCGGCCGCGTCCGCCGCCGTACCGAAGTCAAGGACCAGCGCCACCCGCTTGCGGCCCTCCCGCTCCGGCGTCTGCGCGCAGATCGTGTCGAAGCCCGCCGTACCGCGCGGGCGCGTGGCGTCGCCGGAGTCCTCGCTCACCGCGAACCGGAAACCCTGCACGGCACCGTCGGCGGGGCGGGCCGTCGACGGGCCTTCGGTGGCGTACGTCCACCGGTCGCCCGCGCGCTCCCAGAAGGACCAGTAGCGGTAGCCGGCGGCCTGCGCCTGGCCCGCGGCACCCCAGACCAGGAGCGCGGCCAGCAGCAGGAGCGCGCCGCGCCGCACGCCGGTCACAGCTGCTGCTGCTTTCTGCGGCCGCTGAGCAGGAAGCCGATGCCGGCGCCGGCGGCCAGACCGGCGCCGACCATCCACCACAGGCCGGCGCCCGAGCCGCCGTCGTCCTTCTTCTCACCGGACGCGTCGGCCGTCTTCGTCGCCTTCGTCGCCTCGTCGGTCTGCGGTGCCGGGCCGGTCGCGTTGAGCGCCCGCACCAGGTCCGTACCGCCGAAGTCCCGCGGATCCGCGCCGGCGGCGTGCGCCGCGAAGATCAACTGGGCGTACCCGGCCGGCCCGCTCTGCTTCGCCCAGGCCACCGCGTTCTTCTCCAGCCACGCCAACGGCTTCGCCGCCCGCTGCGCACCGCCCTGCGCGGCGAGCGCGACGACCGCGTCGGCCGTGTTGCCGTAGTCGGGCTGCTCGGGGGCGCCGGCCAGCGCGGAGGTGAGGTGGCCGTCCTCGGCGACGGCGCGGGCCAGATACGACGCGCCGTTGGCCGCGGCCCGTTCGGGAGTGAGCCGGTCCGAGTCCACGCACCCCGTACCGGATTCCTTGCCGGACTCCGTGCCGGACTCTTTCCCGGACTCCGTGCCGGACGTCTGGTCCGGCTTGCCCGCTTTCGCGTCGAGGCCCGCGCCGAGCACGCCCACCACGGCCGCCGCGGTGGCGTCCGCGTTGGCGGCCAACGCGCCCTTCTTGTCCGGCTGGTAGGCGAAGGCGCCCGCGCCGTCGCCCGTGCCTGCGCGTGTGCAGGGCAGGGCCAGCTTCAGCAGCGCGTCGTACGGCGACCTGCCGCCCTTGGCGACCTCCGCGGGCCGCTCACCGGCCGCCGCGAGCGCGCCGATGACCACGGCCGTGGAGTTCGCGTCGCTCGCGCCACCCGGTGCGTAGCCCCAGCCGCCGTCCTTGTTCTGCACCGACTTCAGCCAGGTCACCGCCTTGCCGGTGGCGTCCTCGTGCCCGCCGACCGCCACCAGCGCCTGGACGGCGGCGGCCGTGCTGTTGGTGTCGGTCATCACCTTGGCGTCGCAGGCCCCTGCGGGCTCGGCGCGGAAGGCGGCGAACGCGCCGCTCGCGCACTGCTGCCCGGTCAGCCAGTCGACCGCCTTCGCGGCGGGCGTCACGGACACCGTGCGCTGCGCGAGCAGCGCCAGCGACTGCCGCCAGACGCCGTCGTACTTCGGATCCGAGTCGCCGTACAGCCCGGACGGGAGTACCGCCGACGGGGACGGCGACGGGCTCGCGGCCAGGGCAGGCGCCGCGGCGGCGAGCACGCCGGCGGTGGCCAGGGCCGCTGCGCTGCGGCGGACGTTCATGGTCGGCGGGTGCCTCTCTTCGCGGGTCGGTTCGCGAGGAAGCCGGGCAGCACGGGACACCCCGGGCGGCTCGGGCCCCGTAAACCTCGACGGTGCCGTGCGCGGCGGGTGCCGACGCACGTGAGCCGGTCAACGTACCGCCCGGGGCAGTCCGGCTCACCGGCCGCGGACGGCCGGTTCACGGTTGCGGGTCAGCGCCGGATTCGCACCGGCTTCCCCCCGAACGGATGAGATGACGACCCACCCACTCTACCGACCCGCCCCGGCGCCTCAGAGGGGGCGGCTCCGGCAGCGCCCCCAAAGGGGCGCGGGGAACGGCGCGCCAGCCACGATGCTGCCGCAGCCAAGCAACGGCGGCTCGCCCCCCAAAGGGGCGCGGGGAACGGCGCGCTCAGCCACACCGCACCCGCACTCGCCCGACGGCAATCCGAGGCACCCCGGGAGGCGCGCTCAGCCACACCGCACCCGCACTCGCCCGACGGCAATCCGAGGCACCCCGGGAGGCGCGCCCAGCGAGCAGCGAGGCGAGCTGTTCACCCGGTCCGTACGTAAGCCACCGGCCAGGTATCCGGGACCGGTTCCGCCCGCCCCTGCTTGACCAGGCGCCGCACATGCGCCTCGGCCTCCGAGACGGCGATGGTGCGGGACGCGGCCGGGATCTTTGGCCAGGGCCGGTTCCACTCCATCCGCTCGGCCAGCTGCCACGGCGTGAGCGGTACGGCGAGCAGCGCCAGCAGACCGCCCAGCCGTTCCTCATGATGCGCAAGCAACTCCCGTACCCGGCCGGCCGCATCGGTGAACGCGTGCTGGTGGGCCGGCAGCACCTCGGCGGGGGCGAGCCGGCCGACCCGCTCCAGCGAGTCGAGATAGTCCCCGAGCGGATCGGTCACGGTCGCGTCGTCGGGGTCCTCGTACAGCCCGATGTGCGGGGTGATCTCCGGAAGCAGATGGTCGCCGGAGAACAGGCGGCCCTGGCCGGGCAGTCCGGAGGGGTGCGCCTCCTCCAGGTGCAGACAGACATGGCCGGGCGTGTGCCCCGGCGTCCAGACGGCCCGCAGCCGGCGGCCGGGCAGGTCGAGAAGGTCGCCGGGGACGATCTCGCGGTCGGGCAGTGCGGGGGACAGCCGCGGCACGGAGCGGGGGGAGCGCAGCGGCGCGAGGTGCTCCTCGGGGGCGCCGGCCGCCGCGAGCTTGGCGCTCATATAGCCGAACCAGCGCTCGGGACGGGACTCTCGGGTGCGGCGTACCACCGCGGTGTCGGCCGCGTGCATCGCCACCCACGCGCCGGACGCCTCCCGTACCCGCCCGGACAGGCCGTGGTGGTCGGGGTGGTGATGGGTGATGACGACCCCGTGCACCTCCCGCACGGACGTGCCGCAGGCGATCAGCCCCGCGACCAGCGTGTCCCACGACTCCGGGTCGTCCCATCCGGTGTCGACCAGCACGGGCCCGCGGTCGGTGTCCACGACGTACACAAGCGTGTGCCCGAGCGGATTGTCCGGAATGGGCACGGCCACGGCCCGCACACCCCCACCGTGATCGAACGTCTCAGCCATCAGACCTCCCCACCCCACTATAACTAGAACCCGTTCCAGTAGCAGATCAAGTCACCTGGATCCCCCAGGTGTTGGCTCGGTCGATAGGGGACCGAAGCGACTGCGGGTCCGGGCGGGTGGTGTCTCGGCGTGGACTAGTTCAAGTAGAACTGGTATCAGTTCTGAAACGGCGTCAGAAGATGTGCCGCAGGAGGCAGTCGGCCATGACGAAGCTCGTGGAACACGGACAGCTGTTCATCGGTGGGGAGTTGACCGATCCCCTGGGCGAGGGCGTCATCGAGGTGGTCTCGCCGCACACCGAGGAGGTCATCGGCCGGGTGCCGCACGCGTCCGCGGCCGATGTGGACCGGGCGGTGGCCGCCGCGCGGACCGCGTTCGACGAGGGGCCCTGGCCGCGCACGGCGCTCGACGAGCGGATCGCGGTCGTCACCCGCATCAAGGACGGCATCGCCGCCCGGCACGAGGAGATCGCCCGCGTGATCTCCGCCGAGAACGGATCACCGTACTCGTGGAGCGTCCTCGCCCAGGCGCTCGGCGCGATGATGGTGTGGGACGCGGCGATCACCGTCGCCCGCAGCCACACGTACGAGGAGACGCGCGACGGGGCGCTCGGGAAGATCATGGTGCGGCGCGAGCCGGTCGGCGTGGTCGCCGCCGTCGTCCCGTGGAACGTCCCGCAGTTCGTCGCCGCCGCCAAGCTCGCGCCCGCCCTGCTCGCCGGCTGCACGGTGGTCCTCAAGCCGTCCCCGGAGTCCCCGCTGGACGCCTACATCCTCGGCGAGATCGCCCGCGAGGCCGGGCTGCCCGACGGCGTGCTGTCGATCCTGCCCGCCGACCGCGAGGTCAGCGAGTACCTGGTGGGGCACCCGGGCATCGACAAGGTCGCCTTCACCGGCTCGGTGGCCGCGGGCCGGCGGGTCATGGAGGTGGCCGCCCGCAACCTCACCCGCGTCACCCTGGAACTCGGCGGCAAGTCGGCGGCCGTCGTGCTGCCGGACGCGGACCTCGAGACCGCGGTCGCGGGCATCGTCCCGGCGGCCTGGATGAACAACGGGCAGGCGTGCGTGGCGCAGACCCGCATCCTGCTGCCCCGCTCCCGCTACGACGAGTTCGCGGACGCCTTCGCGCGGGCCGCGAGCGCGCTCACGGTCGGCGACCCGCTGGACCCGGCCACCCGGGTCGGCCCGCTGGTCACCCGGCGCCAGCAGCAGCGCAACCTCGACTACATCCGCATCGGCCAGGAGGAGGGCGCCAAGATCCTCATCGGCGGCGGCCGGCCGGCGGGCCTTGAGCGCGGCTGGTACGTCGAGCCGACGCTCTTCGGCGACGTCGACAACTCCATGCGGATCGCCCGCGAGGAGATCTTCGGACCGGTCATCTGCCTGCTGCCGTACGGCGACGAGTCCGAGGCGTTGAAGATCGCCGACGACTCCGAGTACGGGCTGTCCGGCAGCGTGTGGACGGCCGACACCGCGCACGGCATCGAGGTCGCCCGGCAGGTGCGCACAGGAACGTACTCGGTCAACACCTTCAGCCTGGACATGCTCGGCCCGTTCGGCGGCTACAAGAACTCCGGTCTGGGGCGGGAGTTCGGACCCGAGGGCTACGACGCCTACCTGGAGCACAAGATGATCCACCTGCCGGCGGGCTGGGAGGCGTAGGCGATGGGCGACCGCTGGCACATCGAGGTCGACCGCTCCGTCTGCATCGGCTCCGCCCAGTGCGTCCACCACGCCCCCGACGGCTTCCGTCTCGACAGCGCGCGCCAGTCCCGGCCGGTCGAGGCGGACACCGACGCCGACGAGCAGGTGCTGGCGGCGGCGGAGAGCTGCCCCGTGGAGGCCATCGTGATCACGCTGTCGGCGGGCGGGGAGCCGGTGTTCCCGCCCGAAGAGTAAATTTTCCCTTTCGGGGGGTTCCATCTTGTATGTGCGGTTTTATGCTGGAAGAGGCCTACGAGGCGAGTGAGGGAGTTCGACCGGAGTAGCCGACTCGGGCGCGACGCGCAAGCATCCGCCGGGGCCGACGTCGACGGTCGGGCTGAGAGGCCGGAAGGCAGTGGTTGGGCCGGAAGGCGACCTCCATCACCTGATCCGGACAATACCGGCGAAGGGAACCCGTCTCGTAGGTCCTACTTCTGCCCCGGGCGTGCCGTGGACCGGCCCTCGCGTGCCGTGGGCCGTCCCTCGGGGGCCGTCAGGTCGATCAGCCGGCACACCGTCTCGATGTCGATCTTGACCTGGGCGATGGAGGCGCGGCCCGACAGCCAGGTGATCAGCGCCGAGTGCCAGGTGTGCCCGATGACACGGACCGCCGACAACTGCTCCGGGGTGGGATTCTCCAGCCCCATCGCGTCCAGCACGATCGCCGTGGTCTGCCGGGACACCTGGTCCACCTCGGGGCTCACACTGCGGTCCGCGAAGGTCAGGGCGCGCACCATCGCGTCCGCCAGATGCGGCTCGCGCTGAAGGGCACGGAAGGCCCGCATCAGCGTCTCCGCGACCCGCTCGGCCGCCGTGTCGCCCGTCGGGGGCTTACGGCCCAGCGTGCCGTGCAGATGCTCCAACTGGGCCTGCATCGTGGCGACCAGCAGATGCACCTTGGAGGGGAAGTAGCGGTAGAGCGTGCCGAGCGCCACCTGGGAGGACTCGGCGACCTCCCGCATCTGCACCGCGTCGAAGCCGCCCCGGCTTGCCAGTTGCGCGCTCGCGTGCAGGATCCGGCGGCGGCGGGCCTCCTGCCGCTCCGTGAGGGGCGACGAGGCGGGCTGTCTCGATGGGGCGGCGCTGGCGTCCCCCTTGGCTTGCGCAGGCATGGGTCCCGCTCCGTGACTGTCGGTGAAGGCTGCTGATCGCACAGCATGGTAGGCGGGTCGTGGCGTGAATCACCCGAAGCGGTGCTCACGGCACCCCTACCTGCCGGTAGATTCAGAGCTCCTTGAACGATCAAGTCTGAAACTTGTTCTAGATTAGCGTCCCGGCGTAATCTCGCGGGACACCGCAGGGAGAAGGGGGCCCAGAGTGACCGCTGAGGCCAGGGATGCGGGTGCTGAAGAGGACCCTGCAAACGACGGCGAGCGACCGCTCCACATCGCGCTTCTCACCTACAAAGGGAACCCGTTCTGCGGCGGACAGGGCGTCTATGTACGGCACCTCTCCCGCGAGCTGGCCCGCCTCGGGCACCGCGTCGAGGTCATCGGCTCCCAGCCCTACCCCGTCCTCGACGAGGGACTGCCCGGACTCACCCTGACCGAGCTGCCCAGCCTCGACCTCTACCGCCATCCCGACCCCTTCCGCACCCCCCGGCGGGACGAGTACCGCGACTGGATCGACGCCCTCGAAGTCGGCACGATGTGGACCGGCGGCTTCCCCGAACCGCTCACCTTCTCGCTCCGCGCCCGCCGTCATCTGCGCGCCCGGCGCGGCGCGTTCGACGTCGTGCACGACAACCAGACGCTCGGTTACGGGCTGTTGGGTGACATCGGGGCGCCCCTGGTCACCACTGTGCACCACCCCATCACCGTGGACCGGCAGTTGGAGCTGGACGCCGCCGAGGGTCTGCGCCGCCGCCTGTCGGTGCGCCGCTGGTACGGCTTCGCCCGCATGCAGAAACGCGTCGCCCGCCGCCTGCCGTCGATCCTCACCGTCTCCGGCACCTCACGCCAGGAGATCGTCGATCACCTCGGCGTCCGCGACGACCGGGTGCACGTCGTCCACATCGGCGCCGACACCGACCTGTTCGCGCCCGATCCGTCCGTGCCCGTCGTGCCCGGCCGGATCGTGACCACGTCCAGCGCCGACGTGCCGCTCAAGGGGCTCGTCTTTCTCGTGGAGGCGCTGGCGAAGGTGCGCACCGAGCACCCGGCCGCGCATCTCGTCGTCGTCGGCAAGCGAGCCGAGGCCGGGCCGGTCGCCCAGGCCATCGAACGGTACGGCCTGACGGGCGCCGTCGAGTTCGTCAAGGGCATCACGGACGCCGAACTGGTCGACCTGGTCCGCTCCGCGCAGGCGGCCTGCGTGCCGTCGCTGTACGAGGGCTTCTCGCTGCCCGCCGCGGAGGCCATGGCCACCGGCACCCCGCTGGTCGCCACCACCGGCGGCGCGATCCCCGAGGTGGCCGGGCGCGACGGCGAGACCTGCCTGGCGGTGCCGCCCGGCGACGCGGGGGCGCTGGCCGCTGGGCTGAGCCGGCTCCTCGGCGACCCCGGCCTGTGCGCCCGCCTCGGCTCGGCGGGCCGCACCCGGATCCTCCAGCACTTCACCTGGACCCAAGCGGCCAAGGGCACGGCAGCCCACTACCGAGAGGCCATCGCCCGCGCCTCGGCTCCGCCGGGGGCCGGTTCACCCGGTGGTGGTTCTGCCAGGGGCGGGGCGGCTGCGTCCAGGGGCGCCCGGACCGCTCGGGCGGCGGTTCCCCGGGCCGGCGCTCCTGCCGCCGGCGCGGCGGCCTCACCGGCTGCCGGTTCGGCCGCTCATGGGGCGGCTTCGGCCGGTGGTTCTGCTGATGTTGGCGGGGCGGTCGAGTCCGGGGCCGGTTCTCCCGCCGGCGCGGCGGTTTCGCGGTGCGAGGGTCCTGGCACGCTCCCGGGTGCCTCGCCGGGTGGCGGTTCGGTCGCTCGCGAGGCGGCTTCGCCCCCCGTCGGCCCCTCCGCTCGCGATGCGGCGACCTCGCCGGGTGGCGGTGGTGTTCCTTCCGTCAGCGCTGCGGCCCAGCCGGATGTCGCTGAAGCCCGTGCCGTGGTTGTGGGTGAGTTGGGGGCCGGGGCCGGTGCCAGCGTGGTGGGCCCGGCGGCGCCCGCTGTCGCCGGTCGCGGGGCGGGTTCGTCGGGTGGCGTCCCTTCCGTCAGCGATGCGGCCCAGCCGGGTGGCGTCCCTTCCGTCAGCGATGCGGCCCAGCCGGGTGGCGTTGGTGCCGGTGCTGCGGTTGCGTCCGGCGCTGTTGTCGCCGGGGCCGTCTCCTCGGACGGTTCCGCAACCCGTGGGGCGGTTGTGTCGGGTGGCGCTCGGTCTGTGGGTGAGTTGGGGGCCGGGGCCGGTGCCGGGGCCGGTGCCGGGGCGGTGGGCCCGGCGGGGCCCGCTGCCGCCGGTCGTGGGGTGGGTTCGTCTCCCGTTGTTCCTTCCGTTCGCGATGTGGCGTGGTCGGGTGAAGACGTTGTTCAAGGTGGTGCCGGTGTCGCCGATGCCGACCTCGATCGTGAAAGCAGGGCTACGTGCTGACCGTTGACTTCAGTCGGTTTCCGGTTGCCTTGGGGGACCGGGTTCTGGATCTTGGCTGTGGGGCCGGGCGGCATGCCTTCGAGTGTTATCGGCGGGGCGCTCGGGTCGTCGCGCTGGACCGCAACGGCGAGGAGATCCGCGAGGTCGCCAAGTGGTTCGCGGCCATGCGGGAGGCGGGCGAGGCCCCGGCGGGCGCCACCGCCACGGCCATGGAGGGCGACGCCCTCGCGCTGCCCTTCCCCGACGACTCCTTCGATGTCGTCATCATCTCCGAGGTGATGGAGCACATCCCCGATGACAAGGGCGTACTCGCCGAGATGGTGCGGGTGCTGAAACCGGGCGGCCGCATCGCGATCACCGTCCCGCGCTACGGCCCCGAGAAGGTCTGCTGGGCGCTGTCCGACGCCTACCACGAGGTCGAGGGCGGCCACATCCGCATCTACCGCGCCGACGAACTGCTCGCCAAGATCCGCGGAGCGGGCCTGCGGCCGTACGGCACCCACCACGCCCACGCCCTGCACTCCCCGTACTGGTGGCTGAAGTGCGCCTTCGGCGTCGACAACGACAAGGCGCTGCCGGTGCAGGCGTACCACAAGCTGCTGGTCTGGGACATCATGAAGAAACCGCTCGCCACCCGGCTCGCCGACCGCGCGCTGAACCCGCTGATCGGCAAGAGCTTCGTGGCCTACGCGACCAAGCCCCACCTGCCCCCGCTGCCGCGGAGCACACCGGCCGAGGGCACCGAGGCGGCAGCCCGGTGACCACACCCCGGACAGAACACCTCGTCCTGCCCGGGGTCCTCACCGCCGAGCAGGCCGCCGCGACCGTGCGCGGCATCCTCGGCGTACAGCGGGAGGACGGCGCGATCCCCTGGTTCCGCGGGCACCATCTCGACCCGTGGGACCACACCGAGGCCGCCATGGCCCTCGACGCGGCCGGCGAACACGACGCGGCGGAGCGGGCCTACACCTGGCTGGCCCGGCACCAGAACGACGACGGCTCCTGGTACGCCGCCTACGCGGACGGCGCGCACGACGACGTCACCGACCGGGCCCGCGAGTCCAACTTCGTCGCGTACATAGCCGTCGGGGTCTGGCACCACTACCTCGCCACCGGCGACGACGCCTTCCTCGACCGCATGTGGCCGACCGTTCGCGCGGCACTGGAATGGGTGCTGCTGCTGCAACGGCCCGGCGGCCAGATCGGCTGGCGGCGCGAGCACGACGGCACCGCGACCGCCGACGCGCTGCTCACCGGCAGCTCCTCCATCCACCATGCCCTGCGCTGCGCGCTCGCCATCGCCGAACAGCGCGAAGAGCCCCAGCCTGACTGGGAGTTGGCTTTGGGCGCGGTGCGCCACGCGATCCGCAGGCACCCCGAGCGCTTCCTCGACAAGAGCCGTTACTCGATGGACTGGTACTACCCGATCCTGGGCGGCGCGCTGCCCGCCGAGGAGGCCAAGTCCCGTATGGAGGAGGGCTGGGACCGCTTTGTGGTGCCGGGCCTCGGCGTCCGCTGCGTGGTGCCCAACCCCTGGGTCACCGGCGGGGAGTCCGCCGAACTCGCCCTGGCCCTGTGGGTGATGGGCGAGTCCGACCGCGCGCTGGACGTACTCCAGTCCATCCAGCATCTGCGCGACCCGGCCACCGGCCTGTACTGGACCGGTTACGTCTTCGACGACGACACCGTCTGGCCCCGCGAACTCACCACGTGGACGGCCGGGTCGCTGCTGCTCGCGGTGGCCGCGCTCGGCGGCCACGAGGCCACCTGCGCCGTGTTCGGCGGGGCCCGGCTGCCGCACGGCCTGGCCCCCGACTGCTGCGCCTAAGCACACCACGCCTGCCCGCGGCGGGGCGGGCCGGGCGGGCGGTCAGTGCCGGTGCAGACGGTTGGCGACGGCGTGGCCGACGAACAGATAGACCACGGCGGCCAGGCCGTACCCGGCCACCACGCGGGCCCAGGCCGCGTCGAAGGTGAACAGGTCGTGCGACCAGCCGGCCAGCCAGGCGGCGGTGTCGTGCACGAACTGCACGAGGTCGTTGCCGCGGTTCGCGTCCAGCAGGTACATCAGGATCCACAGGCCCAGGATGAAGGCCATGACATCGGCGACCACGGCGATGACCGTGCCCGCCCGGACGGTTCCGTTCCGGTGTCGAGGGGACATGACATCCGCATTGCCGGTCGTTCCACGGCGAAACACAGAAGTCGTTCCAGCGCGTGACACAGAAGTCGTTCCAGCGCGAGACACAGAAGTCGATCCACGGCGAAACACAGAAGGTGAAAACTGAACGGTCGCCCCCCGAGTGGCGTAGTCGGCGCCGGGGGGTGAGGCTGCCGGGAGAGACCTTTTTCCGGTCGGGAGAGAACCGTCTGCTCGGGGAGAACATCCCGGAGGAAAACCCGTGACTGTACCGATGCGGCGCCTTGTCGTCGCACTCACCGTGTGCTGCGCCCTGCTGGCCGGCGCCACCGCCTGCGGGAGCGGCCAGACCGCCACCCGGGGCACGCGCGCGGCGGTGGTCGTCGCCGCGACGCCCAGTCCCAGCACGTCCGCGGAACGGCAGAAGTTCGCCAAGACCCGGTTCGTGGTGAACGCCGGACTCGCGGCCGGGGCGACGTACCAGTGGATCGTGAAGCCCGCCAGGGAGGGCAAGTTCAAGAAGGGCGCGCCGGGCCGCAAGAGAGCGCTGATCAAGGCGGGGCTCGCGGGCGCGTTCTCGTACAACCGGCTGAAGGCGGCCGTGCGCAACGCCAAGGGCGATCCCGCGCTCGCCAAGGCCCTCGCCCCGCTCAGCGCGGGCATCGCCGGGCTCAAGGACCTGCCGGCCAAGCTGCGCAAGGGCGGCGGCTCCAGCGACCAGGCGGCCGACTCCTACAACCACGTCATCAACCAGGTGAAGGACGCCGGCCGCAGCCAGGGCGCCGTGGTGCACAACAAGGTACCGACGAACTCCCAACTGGTCACCGGCGCCAAGAGCTGAGCGAGCGCGGGGGGATCCGGCGGCCAGGCTGTCGTCCGTCGGCTCCGGCCGCCCGGTTCCCCGCGCCGCAGCTAGGAGTTGAGGTCCGCCAGGGTGCGCAGGGTGTGGGGGTCCGAGGTCAGGGCCAGGAGGTCGGTCACCGGGCCCTTGCGCCAGGACTCCAGGCGTTCGGCGATCCGTTCGCGGGGGCCGACCAGGGAGATCTCGTCGGCGAAAGCGTCGGGGACGGCCCGTACGGCCTCCTCGCGGCGGCCGGAAAGGAACAGGTCCTGGATCCGCCGGGCCTCGTCCGCGTACCCCATGCGCGCCATCAGGTCGGCGTGGAAGTTGCGGGCCGCGTGCCCCATGCCGCCGATGTAGAAGCCGAGCATGGCCTTGACGGGGAGCAGCCCCTCGGCGACATCGGCGCACACCCTGACCTGCGCCATGGGTGCGACCAGGAAACCCTCGGGCAGGTCGTGGACGGCGGGTCCGTACACGTCGGGCCGGCTGGGCGCCCAGTACAGCGGCAGCCAGCCGTCCGCGATCCGGGTCGTCTGGGCGACGTTCTTCGGGCCCTCCGCGCCGAGCAGCACCGGCAGGTCCGGGCGCAGCGGGTGGGTGATCGGCTTGAGCGGCTTACCGAGGCCGGTGGCGTCCGGGCCGCGGTAGGGCAGCGGGTGGAAGCGGCCGTCCGCGGCCACCGGCGCCGCCCGGCGCAGCACCTGCCGTACGACATCGACGTACTCCCGGGTCGCGGTCAGCGGCGAGCGCGGGAACGGGCGGCCGTACCAGCCCTCCACCACCTGCGGTCCGGACAGCCCGAGGCCCAGCAGCATCCGCCCGCCGGACAGATGGTCCAGGGTGAGGGCGTGCATCGCGGTGGTGGTGGGGGAGCGGGCGGCCATCTGGGCGACCGCCGTACCCAGCCGGATCCGTGAGGTGTGCGCGGCGATCCAGGTCAGCGGGGTGAACGCGTCGGAACCCCAGGACTCCGCGGTCCACACCGAGTCGTAGCCGAGCCGTTCCGCCTGCTGGGCCAGCGGCACATGGTCCGTGGAGGGGCCGCGCCCCCAGTAGCCGAGTGCCAGACCGAGCCGCATGTCCGCCTCCTGACGGTACGTCAGACAATGGGGCGACTGTACGGCAACGGCCCCCCGCCCGGAAGGGCGGGGGGCCGGATGCGACGGCCGTGGACCGGCGGCGGGTCAGCCGCGCTGGATGCCGGAGGTGTCCTGGAGCACGCCCCGGCGGCCGTCCTGGGTCTGCGCGACCAGCTGCGCCCCGCGCTGCTCGACCGCCAAGTACCAGGTGCCCGGCGCCAGTTCGGCGATCGGGGTCGGCGAGCCGTCCTCCGCGAACAGCGGCCGCGGCACCGGCACGGCGAACCAGAACGGCGAGAACTCCGCGGTCTGGGCCGGCTGTTGCGGGGCCTGCTGCTGCGGGGCCGGCGGCTGCTGGGCGAACGGCTGGCCCTGCTGCGGGTGGCCCGGCTGCGGCTGGCCGCCGTACGGCTGCTGCGCGGCGCCCGGGTAGCCGTAACCGCCCTGGGGCTGCACGCCGTAGGGCTGCGGCGCGGCCGGCTTGGGGGCCGGGACCAGACCGGCCTGGAGGGCGGGCACCAGCGGGGCGGCGATGGCCGCCGCCGCCATCACCAGGGTGGCGATGAGGGCGAGTACGAGACCGATGCCGGCGCTCGGGCCCTTGAAGGTGCCGCCCATGTTGTCCCCGGCGCCCGCCGGGTCGAAGACGTTGCCGAGCGCGCTCCACGCGGCGAAGACCGTGAAGGCCACACCGAGCGGACCGAGGTCGAGGCCGACCACCTTGGGGGGCTGCGGCAGCAGCCGGGTGAGGACGAGGAGCGCGGCGCCGATGATTCCCGCGAGAACGACACTGAACAGGACCGGACCGCTCGCCCACAGGCTCGGCAGGTCGATGTTGTTCGGTACCCCGTCGTACGAGTAGTTGTCGAGGAACGACGCGATGAACAGCAACACCGCTGCTCCGATCACCACGCCGTCGCCCCTAGTGAGGGAGCGGATGTTCACTTCAGGTCCTTCGTAGGTCGTCTCGTCGTCAGTGGAGGCGTCGCCGTCACCGTGTCGCCCTCAGGGCCCGGTGTGAAGCGCGGGGGGTGGCCCTCGTCGTAGGGCCGACCTTATCGTCCGTACGATCACGGTGTCCGCCCGGTGGGGCCCGCGCGGCCCTACCCGCGCAGGAAACTCACGATTCCCTCAGAGATCCCCTCCGCCGCCTTCTGTCGCCAGGCGCCGCTGGTCAACAATGCCGCGTCCTTGCTATCGCGCATGTTGCCGCACTCGATGAAGACCTTCGGAACCGTTGACAGATTGAGACCGCCCAGGTCCTCGCGTGTGACGAGACCGGTGCCGCCGCCCAGGTAGTTGGACGGCGCGCTGCCCGTGGCGTGCACGAAGTTGCCGGCGATCCGCTCGCCGAGGTCACGGGAGGGGCCGACGATCGGACGGGTGTCCGCGCCGCCCGCGTGCACCGGGCCCGGCAGGATCACATGGAACCCGCGGTTGCCCGCCGCCGAGCCGTCCGCGTGGATCGAGACGGCCGCGTCCGCGTGCGCGGCGTTGCCGATCCGCGCCCGCTCGTCCACGCACGGCCCCCACGGGGGCTCGTCCCGGTCGTGGGTCAGCTTCACCGTGGCGCCCTGCTGCTCCAGCAGCGTGCGCAGCCGGTGGGACACGTCCAGGGTGAACTCCGCCTCCGGATAGCCGTCGTTGGTGGCCGTGCCGGTCGTGTCACACTCCTTCCGGCTCGTACCGATATCCACCGTGCGGTTGATTTCGGTCGTATGCCGGAAGTTGCCCGGATTGTGCCCGGGGTCGATGACGACCACCTTGCCCGCGAGCGGACCGGAGCCGGCGGGGCCCGTCGCCGCGGGCGTCGGCTTGGCGTCGTCGCGCGGGGAGGACCGGGCGGGCGCGGGATCGGGCGAGCCCGTCGACGGCGCCGAGCGCCCGGCGGACGCCGATGGGCTGACCGCGGGGGACGTGGACGCGCCGCCCGCGGCGGCGGAGCCGCCCGAGCCGCCCACCGTCTGGTACACGAGCCAGCCGAGCAGTGCGGCAGCGACCAGGGCGGCCAGCGCCACCGTGAGCGGGCGCCGGGAGCGAGGCGGCTGCGGGGGTTCGAAGTCGGGGCCTACGTACGACACGGGTGCGACTCTAACGTCGTGCTCAGATTCCCGTCCCCGTTCGCCGCAGTACGCGCAGCGAACCGTGCGCCGTCACCTCGGTGAACGCGCCGGACTCCACGGCCCTGAGCCAGATCCGGTACGGGGCCTGGCCGGTGAACTCGTCCACCGGGTCCGGGAACACGTCGTGGATGGCGAGCAGGCCGCCGCCGGCCACCCACGGGGCCCAGCCCTCGTAGTCGGCGGTGGCGTGCTCGTCGGTGTGGCCGCCGTCGACGAAGACGAGCCCGAGCGGGGAGTTCCACAGCGCGGCGATCCGCGGCGAGCGGCCGACCAGGGCGACCACATGCTCCTCCAGGCCCGCCCGGTGCAGCGTCCTGCGGAAGGCGGGCAGGGTGTCCATCAGGCCGGTCTCGGGGTCGACCGTCTCCGGGTCGTGGTACTCCCAGCCCGGCTGCTGCTCCTCGCTGCCGCGGTGGTGGTCCACGGTGAGCGCGCTGACCCCGCACTGCCGGGCGGCGTCCGCGAGCAGGACCGTCGAGCGCCCGCAGTAGGTGCCGACCTCCAGCAGCGGCAGGCCCAGCCGCCCGGCCTCGACGGCCGCCGCGTACAGCGCGAGCCCCTCGTCCGGGGGCATGAACCCCTTCGCCGCCTCGAACGCGGCCAGGATCTCGGGCTTCGGCGCCGCGCGCATGGGAGTCCTCTCGATCGGGCGACCTGCGTACGACCGCCCATGCTGCCGCATGGCTGCCGTCGGCTTGACGGGGGGCCTGGCGTGGGGTGTGGGGCTTGTGCGGCTTTGTTGTGGTTGGGTGCGCGGTTCCTCGCGCCCCTGCGGGGTGCTTGGCCTGTCGGGCTTGTGCGGCTGCGCCGTGGCCGAGCGCGCAGTTCCCCGTGGCCCTGCGGGGCGTCTGGTCCGCCGGGGGTGGGTGGTGTTCGGGGTGTCCGTTCTGCCGGTGCGTGCCCGTTGTTTCCCCGCTTGGGCGGCACCGGCGGGCAGGGGCTGGCGTCGGGTTGTGGGGTTTGTGCGGCGCCGTCGTGGCCGAGCGCGTAGTTCCCCGCGCCCCTTCAGGATGCCTGCGCCTCCGTGGCCGGTTCGGCACCGCAGTTCCCCGTGGCCCTTCGGGGTGCCTGCGGTGCCAGGGCCGGTTCGGCATCGTGGTTTCCCGTGGCCCTTCGGGGTGCCTGTGGTGCCGTGGGCGGGTTCGCATCGCAGTTCCCTGTGGACCTGTGGGGGGTCAGGCGTTCACGGTGTCGCCCGGTAGGGACAGGTCCAGGGCGATGGGTCGTTCGTCGCCGGTGTGGGTCGCGGACGAGGCGTGCGGGCCGTGGCCCGCGGCCCGCGCCGCCACCACGTAGGAGCCCCCGGCGGGCACGGCCAGGGCGTAGCTGCCGTCCTCCGCGGAGAGGGTGGCGCCCGCCTGCCGGCCCCTGCGGTCGATCAGGGTGACCTTGGCGCGGGCGACCGGGGCGCCGTCGGCGTCCAGGACCCGGCCGCTGAAGCCGCGCAGCGCCCGCTCGGCGCGCTCCAGGTTGGCCTCCTCCTCGCTGCTCGCCCGCAACTGCGGGGCGCGGTCGGGCTTCGGCAGGAACAGGGCCAGCACGAGGCCCACCGCCACCGCGGCCGTCGCGATCAGGAAGGAGACCCGGAAGCCGTGCATGGTCGGGACCGCGATGCCGCCCACGGTGTGCGCCGTGTTGGCGAGCACCATGCCGATCACGGCGCTCGACACGGACGTACCGATGGAGCGCATCAGGGTGTTGAGGCCGTTGGCCGCGCCCGTCTCCGACGCCGGGACCGCGCCGATGATCAGCGCGGGCAGCGAGGAGTACGCGAGGCCGATGCCCGCGCCGAGGATCACCGCGATGACCAGGCTCTGCCAGGGGGCGCTCATCAGGCCCAGGCCGGCACCGTAGCCGATCGCGATGATCAGCATGCCGAGGATCAGGGTCACCTTGGGGCCGTACTTGGCGGACAGCCGGGCGTAGACGGGCGCCGTGAACATCATCGTCAGGCCGAGCGGCGCGACGAGCAGGCCCGCGGCGACCATCGACTGGCCGAGGCCGTATCCGGTGGACTTAGGCAGCTGGAGCAGCTGGGGCAGGACGAGCGAGACGACGTAGAAGGAGACGCCGACCATGATCGAGGCGAGATTGGTCAGCAGGACCTCGCGGCGGGCGGTGGTGCGCAGGTCCACGAGGGGCGCCTTGACGCGCAGCTCCAGCAGACCCCACAGCACGAGCACGACGACGGCCGCGCCGAACAGGCCGAGCGTGGTGCCGGACGACCAGCCCCAGTCGCTGCCCTTGGTGACCGGCAGAAGCAGCAGGACCAGACCCGCGGACAGACCGAGTGCGCCGGGCAGGTCGAAGGAGCCGGGGGCGCGCATCGGGGACTCGGGGACGATGAACAGGGTGAGGGCGATGGCGAGCGCACCGAGCGCGGCGGCGCCGTAGAACAGGGCGTGCCAGTTCGTGTGCTGGGCGACCAGCGCCGCGGCGGGCAGCGCGAGGCCACCGCCGACGCCGATCGAGGAACTCATCAGGGCCATCGCCGAGCCGAGCCGTTCGCGCGGCAGCATGTCGCGCATCAGGCCGATGCCGAGCGGGATCGCGCCCATCGCGAAGCCCTGGAGCGCGCGGCCCACGATCATCGTGAGCAGCTGGCTGGTGACCGCGCTGATCAGCGCCCCGGCCACCATCACCGCGAGGCTGGATATGAGCATGCGCCGTTTGCCGTACAGGTCGCCGAGGCGGCCCATGATCGGGGTGGCCACGGCGCCGGACAGGAGCGTCGAGGTGAGGACCCAGGTGGCATTGCTGGGCGAGGTGGCCAGCAGTTGCGGCAGGTCCTTGATGACGGGGACGAGCAGGGTCTGCATCACCGCGACCACGATGCCCGCGAAGGCGAGCACCGGGACCACGGTCCCGCTCGCGCTCCGGGTGGGCTGGTCGTTCGTGTGCGTCATGGACTGAGGCCTCCGGGCCGGAAGGGACGAGGTGGTCGGTGCACCGCGCGGGATGGGTGTTCGGGGAACCTCGTATGCACGGGCAACTATTCCGTCGCTTCGCGGCCCCGACAAATCCTTGACCCACTCATGGTGATGTGATGCGACGTCAGCAAGTCGACGGTCCAGCTCCGACGGCCGTACGGTGGACGATGCAGGTCGGCCGGCCCGGCACACGTGGGCCGAAATCCCGATGCAGGGACCGTGACCGGCTTGAGAACATGACAGCCATGCTCGAAGCCGCCGACACCGCCCCGATACGCAGCCGGACCGCGCCCCCCACCTGGCTGGTGGTCGCCCTCGCCTGCGCCGGACAGTTCCTCGTCGTGCTGGACGTGTCCGTGGTCAACGTGGCCTTGCCGTCCATGCGCACCGACCTCGGGCTGAGCGGAGCGGGACTCCAATGGGTCGTGAACGCGTACGCGATCGCCTTCGCCGGGTTCATGCTGCTCGGCGGGCGGGCCGGCGACCTGTACGGGCGCAAGCGGATGTTCCTCGTCGGGCTCGGACTGTTCACGCTGGCCTCACTGGGCGGCGGGCTCGCCCAGGAAGGCCCGCAACTGCTGCTCGCGCGCGCCGTGCAGGGACTGGGCGCGGCCGTTCTCGCGCCCTCGACGCTGACCCTGCTGACCGCGGCCGTCCCGGAAGGCCCCGCCCGGGCCCGGGCCGTCGCCACCTGGACCGCGGTGGGCGCAGGCGGCGGCGCCGCGGGCGGCCTGGTCGGCGGGGTGCTGGTCGACGCGCTGTCCTGGCGCTGGGTGCTGCTCATCAACGTGCCCGTCGGCGCCGTCGTACTGGCGGGCTCCGTGGCCTGGCTGGCGGAGAGCCGGGCGGGGGAGCGGCGGCGGCTCGACCTGCCGGGCGCCCTGCTGGTCACGGCGGGCCTCGCGACGCTCGCGTACGGCATCGTGCAGACCGAGGCCGAGGGCTGGACGGCCGCGGCCACGCTGCTGCCGCTGGCCGCCGGGCTCGCGCTGCTCGGGCTGTTCCTGCTGGTCGAGGCCAGGGCGGTCGCCCCGCTCATGCCGCTGCGGCTGCTGCGGCAGCGGCCCGTGGCAGCGGCGAACGCGGCGATGCTCGTGTCCGGTTCGGCGATGTTCTCCATGTGGTACTTCATGACCCTGTACGCGCAGAACGTGCTCGGTTACTCGCCGCTGGAGGCCGGGCTGGCGCTGGTGCCCAGCTCGCTGGCCGTGGTGGCCGGCTCGAAGCTCGCGCCGCGCTTCATGCCCGTGCTCGGGCCGCGGAACGTGGCGGTGGTGGGAACGCTGGTGGCCGCGGCCGGATTCGGCTGGCAGTCGACGATGACCCCGCACGGGGCGTATCCCACGGAGATCATGCTGCCCGGCGTCCTGATGATGCTCGGCGCCGGGCTGGCCGCGACCCCGCTCGCCTCGCTGGCCACCTCGGGGGCGGCACCGGGCGAGGCCGGACTGGTCTCCGGCCTGGTCAACACCTCACGCACGATGGGCGGTTCGCTGGGGCTCGCCGTCATGTCGACCATCGCGGCGGCCCGCACCGCAGGCACCCCGACCCCGGCGGCCCTCACCGACGGCTACGCCCTGGCCTTCCGGGTGAGCGCGGTGATGCTGCTCGCGGGCGCGGCCCTGATGCTGCTCTGGCTCCCCCGAGGAAGCACGACGCAGACCGCGCGCTGACCCGATCGGCAGGGGGCTGTTGCGATCAGCGGGTGGCCGGTATGGAATGAACGGCGGAACGCACCGGGCCGGTACGGGGGTGTCCGGCAGCCGGACCGACCTCGGCGGACACGGATGCCGAAACGTGACGCGCTGGGAGAAACCATGGCCGCGAAGCCGCCCGTGCCCCCCTTCACCCGGGAGAGCGCGACCGAGAAGGTCCGCCTGGCCGAGGACGCGTGGAACACCCGGGACCCCGAGCGGGTCGCCCTCGCCTACACGGCCGACAGCCGCTGGCGCAATCGCGGCGAGTTCGTCAACGGCCGCGAGGAGATCGTCGCCTTCCTCACCCGGAAATGGACCAGGGAGCAGGACTACCGGCTCATCAAGGAACTGTGGGCGTTCGACGGCAACCGCATCGCCGTGCGCTTCGCCTACGAGTGCCACGACGACTCGGGCAACTGGTACCGCTCCTACGGCAACGAGAACTGGGAGTTCGACGACGAGGGCCTGATGCGGGTCCGCCTGGCCTCCATCAACGACATCCCCATCAGGGAGAAGGACCGCAAGTACCACTGGCCGCAAGGCCGCCGCCCCGACAACCACCCGGGCCTGACCGACCTGGGCCTGTAGCTCCGACCGCGCCCGAAAGAAATAAGGGGCGCGGGGAACTGCGCGCCTAGCCATGATGGCGCGGTGGTCGTGTGACGGGGTGGTGCGGCCGTTCTTGGGGAGTGCCGCGCGGGGAGGTGTGCGCCTAGCCATGATGGCGCGGTGGTCGGGTGACGGGGTGGTGCGGCCGTTCTTGGGGAGTGCCGCGCGGGGGTTACAGCCAGCCCTGGCGGCGGGCCTCGCGTACCGCCTCCATGCGGTTGCGGGTGCCCGTCTTGCCGATGGCCGCGGAGAGGTAGTTGCGGACCGTCGACTCCGACAGATGGAGCTTCGCCGCGATGTCGGCGACCGTCGCACCGTCCACCGCCGCCTTCAGGACGTCGCACTCCCGTCCGGTCAGCGGATTCGGCCCGGCGCTCAGCGCGGCGGCGGCCAGCACCGGGTCCACCACCGTCTCCCCGGTGAGCACCCGCCGGATCGCCACCGCCAGCTCCTCCACCGGCCCGTCCTTGACGAGGAACCCGGCCGCCCCGGCCTCCATGGCCCGGCGCAGATAGCCGGGCCGGCCGAACGTGGTCAGGATCAGCACCCGGCAGTCGGGCGCCTGCGCACGCAGCTCGGCCGCCGCGTCCAGCCCGCTCATGCCCGGCAGCTCGATGTCCAGCAGCGCCACGTCCGGCCGGTGCAGCAGTACGGCGTCCACGATCGCGTCGCCCGCCGAGACCTGGGCCACCACCTCGATGTCGTCCTCCATGCCGAGCAGCAGGGCCAGAGCGCCCCGCATCATGCCCTGGTCCTCGGCGAGCAGAACTCTTGTGCACTTCACCGGGCGGTGCTCCCGCGGCATCTCGTTCACAGGGAACAGGCTAGGGCGGGGTGCTTGCCGGGGTGCGCCCGGCGACCGGTCCATGGCAGCCGATGACGCCACCGAGCCCGCTCATTCGGCGGTCGCCAGGGCCCGGGGGACAGCCAAGGCGATCTTTCCCTGCCGTGGTCCCCGTGCGGCGAACGTATGCGCTCGGGCGGCCCGTGCCATGGGTGTGACCGCGGCCTCAACGAAGCGCTGCTCGGCTCGCACATGGCGGGAGCGGCGTTCACCGGACAGCGCCGCGCACACGCTCACGGGTTCGCGCGGCTGGTGGAACGCGCACGACAGGACGGCGCCGTCCGCCCAGGGGTGTCGGGGACGCACGCGGCGCCCTGAGGGCCATCACAGCGCGGGCGACGTCAGCGGGGCGGTCAGTGTGCACTGGGCGCCGTGACCAGCTCGGTCGCCGCCAACTCCGTTGAGTCCTGCGGGAGTTCGGCGGTGACCGTGAAGCCGCCGCGCGGCGACGGGCCGGCCCGCAGCGAGCCGCCCGCCGCCGCCAGGCGCTCGGTCAGCCCCGTCAGACCGGTACCGCCTACACCCTCCCGGCTCGCGCCGACATCGGTGCCGACATCGGTGGGGGTGCTGGTGCTGGTGTCGGCCGTCGTGCCGGTGCCGTTGTCCGTGACCGTGAGCCGTACCCGCTCCGCCGCGGAGTCGACGGCGATCTCACAGCGGTTCGCGCCGCTGTGCCGTACGACGTTGGTGACCGCCTCGCGCACCACCCAGCCCAGCAGGGCCTCCGTCTGCGGGGCGAGCGGCGTACCGGACTGCCGGACCACCGGGTCCACCCCCGCCGCGGACAGCGCCGAGCGGGCCCGGGACAGCTCGGCGGCCAGGCTGCCCTCCCGGTAGCCGGTCACCGCCTCACGGATCTCCGTCAGCGCCTGCCGGCCCACGGACTCGATGTCGCCGACCTGCGCGAGCGCCGCGTCCAGATCACGCGGCGCCAGCCTGCGGGCCGCCTCCGACTTCACCACGATCACCGACAGCGTGTGCCCGAGCAGATCGTGCAGATCGCGGGAGAAGCGCAGCCGCTCCTTCTCCACGGCGCGGCGGGCCAACTCCTCCCGTGCGGCGCGCAGTTCCCGCACCGCCTCGGACAGGGAGAGGATCGCGGCCGTCACCATCGTCGACAGGAACGTGCCGTAGGCGATGGTCACCGCGTCCGACCCGCCGCGCAGCCAGGACACCACGCCCGCGTACCCGGACAGCAGCAGCCCCGTCCGGCCCAGCCACGGACCGCGCAGGGCCGCGCCCGTCGCGAGGCCGAGCAACGGGAAGAACATCAGCCAGCTGCCCCCGTAACCGATGGCCAGGGCGCTGGTCACCACGGCCATCAGCCCCAGGGCGACCCGGGTGGCCGTCTCCTGCCGCTTCGCCCGGTCGAAGGAGCGGAAGGACACGTAGACGTACAGGGAGTTGAAGGCGAGCAGGCCCAGGCCGCCGATCCACGGGTTGGGGGTCCGCCCCTGCAACAGGTTCGACAGGGAGCCCATCCCCATCAGCAGCCAGGGCAGCAGGGCGAAGCCGGTGGGCGGCGGGCCCGGATGCCCCTCCCCGCGGGCCGTCTGCGGTCCGCCCTGGAAACGACCCATGTCCGCCCGCCACTGGGCGCGCGCCGCCCGCCAGGCGCCCACCTGGCACGCCACGCCCCGCCACCACCTCATGTCCTCGCTGCGGTACACCGTCCCCGCCCCCGATCCGCTGTCCCCGTCCGTCCACATCACCCCCACGACGCTACGGCCCCGACCCCGCACCCGACAGAGCCGCTTGTACAGACCCGACCAGGACAAATGTCCCACCCCACCGACGCCACCACGGGGGGTGTCAGACCACGGGAGCGGTCACGCCCGCTGTTTGTGCCGGGAGCGGGCTGCCATGTCACGACGGCTATCCCCGTCCCCACGGCTGTCCCCGTCCCCACGGCTGTCCCCGTCCCCACGGCTGTCCCCGTCCCCACGGCTGTCCCCGTCCCCACGGCTGTCCCCGTCACGGCGGCTGCCATGCCGCGGTGGCTGGTGCGTCGCGTGGGCCGGCGCGCTGTGGGGGCTGTCCCCGCGTCGGTTGGTGGCCGCGGGGGCCGGTGGGCGGTGTCGGTTGTGGAGCCAAGGTGATCGTTTGGCGCGGCGGGCTGACGGGGGGTCAGGAGGGTTCACAAGTATCGTGGGCTCGGCTATACAAGGGGCGCCGGACTGGAACGCGTTCTAGGTCGGCCCGTGACGACCTCGGTGCGGCCGGCGGTGCGGACGGCCGCGCCGGGGTCTTGAGACCGCGGAGAGCCGCGGTGCCCCGCTCGCCCGACCGCCCCGCTCGCCCGACCACCCCGCTCGCCCGACCGCCCCGCTCGCGCGACCACCCCGCTCGCCCGACCGCCCCGGCCGCCCCCGCTCGCCCGACCACCCCGCTCGCCCGACCGCCCCGGCCGCCCCCGCTCGCCCGGCCGCTCCCGCCGGCCGCCGCCCGTGTCAGGAGCCGTATGCCCATCGACGCAGCCAAGGCCCTCGCCGCCGAACCCCGCTCCCGGAACATCGCCTGGGACCACAAGGACGTCCAGCTCTACCACCTCGGCATCGGCGCCGGCCGCCCCGCCACCGACCCCGACGAACTCCGCTACACCCTGGAGTCCCGGCTGCACGTCCTGCCCGGCTTCGCCACCGTCGCGGGCAGCGGCTCACCCGGCGTGATCAGCGGCCTGTCCATGCCCGGCGTCGAGGTCGACCTCGCCCGCGTCCTGCACGGCGGCCAGTCCCTCACCCTGCACCGGCCCATCCCGGTCGAGGGCACCGCCACCGCCACCGGCCGGATCGCCGCCGTATACGACAAGGCCAAGGCCGCCATCCTCGTCATGCGCACCGAAGTCGCCGACGCCGACGGCCCGTTGTGGACCAGCGACGCGCAGATCTTCGTACGCGGCGAGGGCGGCTGGGGCGGCGACCGCGGCCCCTCCACCGCCCTGGAACCGCCCGCCGGCGATCCTGACCTGACCGTGGAGCGCCCCACCCGCGAGGACCAGGCCCTGCTCTACCGGCTCTCCGGCGACTGGAACCCGCTGCACGCCGACCCCGATTTCGCCAAGTCGGCCGGGTTCGACCGGCCCATCCTGCACGGACTGTGCACCTACGGCATGACGCTCAAGGCCGTTGTCGACACGCTGCTCGACGGCGATGTGACCCGGGTCCGCGCCTACAGCACGCGCTTTGCCGGAGTGGTGTATCCCGGCGAGACGCTGCGCATCCGCATGTGGCGGCGGCCGGGCGCGGTCCGGGTCGCCGTGAGCGCCGTACGGGAACCGGACGAGGCACCCGTCCTCACCGAGACGATCGTCCAACACTCCTGAACCAGACCGCTGTTGAGGGGAGCCGCACCATGCGCGCAGCCGTACTGCACGAGATCGGCCAGGACAAGCTGGAGGTCCTCGACGACATCGAGACGACGGGGTTCGGCCCCGGCAAGGTGAGGATTCGGGTGCGCGCCACGGGGCTGTGCCACTCCGACCTGTCCGCCATGAGCGGGGTGCTGCCGCAGCCGGCGCCGTTCGTGCCCGGTCATGAGGGCGCGGGCGAGATCCTGGAGGTGGGCGAGCACGTCACCGCACTGAAGCCCGGCGACCGGGTGGTGATCTGCTGGCTGCCCGCCTGCGGAGCCTGTCCCGCCTGCGGGCGCGGCCAGAGCGAGCTGTGCCTGGCCGGATTCATGAACGCGGGCACCCCCAACTTCAAGCGCTCCGGCGCTGACCTCTTCGGCTTCGCGGGCACCGGCACCTTCGCCGAGGAGGTCGTCGTGGACGCGGGCTGCGCCGTGCCGATCCCGGACGACGTGCCCTTCGACATCGCCGCGCTCATCGGCTGCGGTGTGACCACCGGACTGGGCGCAGCCCTCAACACCGCGGATGTCGAGGCCGGTTCGTCGGTCGCCGTCATCGGCTGCGGTGGCGTCGGCATCTCGGCCGTCCAGGGCGCCCGCCTCAAGGGCGCCGCGGAGATCGTCGCCGTCGACCCGGTCGCCTCGCGCCGCGAGTCCGCGCTGCGCTTCGGCGCCACCCGGGCCGTCCCGCCCGAGGCACTGGCCGACGCCAAGCAGCAGGTCACCGGCGGCGAGGGCTTCGACTACGTCTTCGAGGTCGTCGGCCGCTCGGCCACCGCACGCACCGCCTACGAGAACACCCGGCGCGGCGGCACACTCGTCGTGGTCGGCGCGGGCGCCATGGACGACTTCCTCAAGCTCAACATGTTCGAGCTGTTCTTCGACGAGAAACGGATCCTGCCGTCCATGTACGGCGGCGGCGATGTGCTGCGTTCCTACACCCGCACCATCGCCCTGTGGCGGGCCGGCCGCGTCGACCTGGAGGGCCTGATCACCCACCGGGTGCCGCTGGCCGAGATCAACGAGGCGCTGGACCAGATGCGTACGGGGACGGCCCTGCGCACCTGCATCGAGATCTGACGGGGGAGCCGAAGCCGTATGCCACTGCCACTCGAAGGCCGGTCCGCCATCGTCACCGGCGCCGGACGCGGACTGGGCCGGGCCGAGGCGCTGGAACTCGCCCGGCTCGGCGCGGCCGTCGTCGTCAACGACTATGGGCGGCCCGGGCCATGGGGGTCCACCCTGCCCGAGCGAAACCGAGGGCTCGGGGGAGGCTCGGGGGCCGCCCCCGCCGCGCCCGCCGAACAGGTCGCCGCGGAGATCCGGGCGGCCGGGGGCCGGGCCGTCGCGCACACCGGGGACGTCGCCGACTTCGCCCAGGCCCGGGAACTGGTCGCGCTCGCGGTCGACGCGTTCGGGAGCCTGGACGTGCTGGTCAACAACGCCGGCATCCTGCGTGACCGCATGGTCTTCTCCATGTCCGAGGACGACTGGGACTCGGTGATCCGGGTCCATCTCAAGGGCCACTTCAACACCACCCGCTTCGCCGCCGCGCACTGGCGGGAGCGGTCCAAGGCGTCCGGGGGGCCGGTCTACGGGCGGATCGTGAACACCTCTTCGGAGGCGTTCCTGGCCGGTTCGGCGGGCCAGCCCAACTATGCCGCGGCCAAGGGCGGAATCGTCGGCCTCACCACGTCCACGGCGCTGGCCCTCGCCAAGTACGGTGTGACCGCCAACGTGATCTGCCCGCGCGCCCGGACCCGGATGACCGAGGACGTCTTCGCCGGCATCGCCGCCCCCGACGAGGGCCTTGACCCGCTTTCGCCCGAGCATGTGGCTCCGCTGGTCGGCTATCTCGCCGGGCCCGCTGCCGCGCGGGTCAACGGGCAGTTGTTCGTGGTCCACGGCGGCATGGTCGCGATCGTCGAACGACCGCGCGTCCAGGCCAAGTTCGACAGCGAGCGGGACGCCTTCAGCTACGCCGAACTCGACGCACTCCTCACCCCGCACTACGCGTCCCGCCCACCGGGGGAGACATTCGCGGCCACAGAAGTACTCACCCTCAAACACGACTGACGCGGTTGCACGTGCGTTGGCGTCGGCGACGCGAAGGGGCTCTGCCCCTTCAACGCCCGGCCGTGCGGCCCCGCTCGCGGGTCATCTGGCGGGGCTGGCCGCGCCGCGGGTCATGGGCGGCTGCTTCGTGCGTCGGCGGCGTCGGCGGTGGTGGCTGGTGGCGACGTGGAAGGGCCCGGCAGTCGTTTTCGCTGCTTTCGCCGTCTTTGACGTGGAGGTGTTTTGATCCCCTGGCGTCCGGGCGGGTTGTTCCGCTCGTGGGTCGTTCGGCGGGGCTGGCCGCGGCGCGGGTCGTCGGCGGTTGCTTCGTGCGTCGGCGGCGGCGGCGGTGGTGGTTGATGGCGACGTGGAAGGGCCCGGCGGTCGTTTTCGCTGCTTTCGCCGTCTTTGTCGCGCATGGGTTTTGCTTCCCCGACATCGGGGCGTGTGGCCCCGCGTGGGTCATTGGGCGGGGCTGGCCGCGCCGCGGGTCGTGGGTAGCTGCTTCATGTGTTGGCGGCGTCGGCGATGGTTGGTGGCGACGTGTCGGGGTCGGCGGTTGTTTTCGCTGGTTTCGCCGTCTTTGTCTTTGGCGCGGAGGTGTTTTGATCCCCTGGCGTCCGGGCGGGTTGTTCCGCTCGTGGGTCGTTCGGCGGGGCTGGCCGCGGCGCGGGTCGTCGGCGGTTGCTTCGTGCGCTGCCGGCGTTGGCGGCGTCGGCGTGGAGGTCGTACGCGGGTGACGGCGTCGGAGGGGGCCGGGTGTCGGTTGACGGTCGGCCCCCTCCCGCCGTGAGTACCGTCAGGCCGCCTACTCGGTCGGCTCCGGCTTGCGGTGACGGCCGCTCGGGGCCGTCTCGCCGTCCTGGGCCGAGACCGGCCCCCGGTGCTTGCCGTGTCCGTCGGTTTCCTGAGAGTCGGCAGACAGCGGCTGCGTGGTGCTGGTGTCGATCATCGGAAGGTTCACCCCGTTAACTTCATCTTTCGTACAGCCGAGCGAGTTTAACCGGCACGCCTCGGCCCTGTTCCAGGCGGGCACGCCAACTGGCACTACTTCGTTACAAGACGTCCCAGAGGAGCCTGTTGCAGGGGCACGGGACGCAGTGCAACCGGTCGCGGAGGCTCCGATTCCACCGCCCTCGGGACGGCCACGGACCCCTCTGCCACCGCCGAACCGTGTGCCCCGTCCAAGCCCCCATACACCCCCCAGTCCCCATGCACCCCCCAGTCCTCGGGCGCCCCCCACCCACGCACCGCCAACCCCCCGGCCGCCGCAGAGCCATCGCGAACCGCCAACTCCCTGGGCGCTGCGAAGCCGTCGGGCGCTGTCGCGGCGCTGGGCGTGGCCGCGTTGCCGACCGCCGCCCAGCCCTGGGGTGCCGCCGGCCCACCGGGCGCCGTCGCCCAGCCGTCGGGTGCCGTCGGCCCCCCGGCCGCCGCCGGGTCGTCGCGGACCGCCAACTCCATGGGCGCTGCGAAGCCGTCGAGCGCCATCGCGTCGTCGGGTGTCCTCGTGTGGACGGGCGCTGCCCAGCCGCCGGCTGCCGCCCGGTGAGGTGCCGTCGGTCGGCCGGGCGCCGTCGCCCAGCCGTCGGGTGTCGTCGGCCGTCCGGGCGCCCCCGGGTCTTCGCGGACCGCCAACTCCTCGCGCGCCCCCGAGCCGTCGAGCGCCGTCGCGTCGCCGGGCGTTCGCGCGTCGTCGGCCGCCGCCCATCCGCCGGCCGCCGCCGGGTCTTCGCGGACCGCCAACTCCATGGGCGCTGCGAAGCCGTCGAGCGCTGTCGCGGCGCCCAGCGCCCTCGCGTTGCCAGGCGCCGCCCAGCCCGGTGTTGCCGAGCCGGCAGGTGTCGCCGAGGTTCTGGGTGTCGTCAGGCTGGTGGGTGTTGGTGGGCTGGCGGGTGTTGGGCGGGGGGTGGTTGGGGAGGTGGGCGGGGTGGTTGTGGGGGGTGTCAGGTGGGCCAGGCCGCAGGGGGTCTCCGGGGTGGCGTACGGGAGCAGCAGTACGCCGTCCTCGGTCCACCGTCCCGTGCCCGCCAACCACCCGGCGGGCGCCGGGAGATGGGACAGCTGTCGGTCCGCGGGCCGCCACACGCCGATCCAGCGGCCCAGCGGGCCGTCCACGCGCAGCGCCACCGCGCAGCGCTCCGGCGTCAGCGCCTGCCCCGGCTGGATCGCGAACGGCGTCATCACGCAGTCCGGCATCCGCAGGCTGTCCGGGAAGCGCACCGGCAGCGTGCTGCCCAGCACGCCCCAGCCCAGCCGCTCCCGGCCCGGCGAGGCCGCGTCCGAGGCGATGAGCAGCAGCCCGCTGTCCGAGTCGGCGAGCAGCAGCCGGTCGTCGCTGTCGGCCGCGATCTGCAGCAGCGGCGACACCTCGCCGCCCCGCTCCAGATCCACCACGATCGCCTTGGTACGCCCGCCGGCCTCCCGGTCCAGGGCCAGCAGCCGCCCCGTGCCGTCCAGCCAGACCCCGCCCGCGCAGCGCCCCGGCACCTCGGCCAGCCGCTCGGGCCCGAAGGCGCCGCCCGCCACCAGCCACACCGCCGTGGAGCGCCGGCCGACGGCGAGGGCGTACGCGTACATCCCGCCCGGGGCCGGCGGCAGCAGCCGCAACCGGGTGCCCGGGTCCGCGCACTCCACCGCGCCCAACGGCAGTTCCCCGGTGCCCGGCCCGGTCGGGTACAGCAGCGAGAACACATGCCGCCCCGCCACCGGCCGGTGGATCAGCACCCGCCCGTCGCCCATCGGCTGCACCTCGGTGCCGGGCTCCTCCGGCTGGTTGCCGGGCAGCGGCACGGCGTACGGCTCGGGGCCGTCCAGCGTCCAGCGCTCCGGGTAGCGGGAGCCGCCGGCCAGCGCGAGCCGGGCGGCGTAGGCGCCGTCCGCCGTGATGCTGCAGCCGGCCTCCGGCACGCCGTCGTCCGCGCCGGCCGCCGAGGGTTCGATCGCACACGCCGTCATCGTTCGCTCACCTCCGGCGACGAACGTAGTTTTCGCACGCACAGCCGTGACACCGCCGAGCGGCCTCTTCACACATAAGGGTGGCCGCGTAGCGGTTCTCCTGAGGAAACAGGGATCCATGTGCTCCGCGGGCACCCCGCCCCCGCGGCCGATACGCCCTCGCCCCCGCGGCCGGTACGGCCCCGCCCCCGCGGCCGGTACATCCCCGCCCCCGCGGCCGGTACGCCCCCGGGGAACAGGCAGGTAGCCTTTCTCCCGTGCCCCGTCTGTCTGAAGTCATCGCCGCGCTGGAGAACCTGTGGCCCGCCGAGCGGGCCGAGTCCTGGGACGCGGTCGGCACGGTCGTGGGCGACCCCGACCAGGACGTACGCCGGGTGCTGTTCGCGGTCGACCCGGTACGGGACGTCGTCGCGGAGGCGGTGCGGCTCGGCGCCGACCTGCTCGTCACCCACCACCCGCTGTATCTGCGCGGTACGACGACGGTCTCGGCCGGCACCTTCAAGGGCCGGGTCGTGCACACGCTGATCAAGAACGACATCGCCCTGCACGTCGCCCACACCAACGCCGACACCGCCGACCCGGGCGTCTCCGACGCGCTCGCCGGGGCGCTGGACCTGCGCGTCGTACGCCCCCTCGTGCCGGACCCCACCGACCCGGCGGGCCGCCGCGGCCTCGGCCGGGTCTGCGAACTCGACCACCCCCTCACCGTGCGGGAACTCGCCGCCCGCGCCGCCGAGCGGCTGCCCGCCACCGCGCAGGGCATCCGGGTGGCCGGCGACCCCGAGGCGGTCGTCCGCACGGTCGCGGTCAGCGGCGGTTCCGGCGACAGCCTGTTCGACCAGGTCAGGGCGGCCGAAGTGGACGCCTTCCTCACCGCGGACCTGCGCCACCACCCGGCCTCCGAGGCCGTCGCACAGACCCCGCTCGCCCTGCTCGACGCGGCACACTGGGCCACCGAGTGGCCCTGGTGCGAGCTGGCCGCGGCCCAGCTCGACGAGATCTCCGACCGGCACGGATGGGACCTGCGCGTCCACGTCTCCAAGACGGTCACCGACCCCTGGACCGCCCACGCGGCGTCCGCCACCGCTCTTCCCCCGGGCGCCACCGCCCCTCCGTCGTCCGCCACCGCCCTTCCACCTGGCGCCACGCGCGCCTCCTCTTCTCACGCACCGGGAGCCCCCAACTGAACGCCGCCCCCGCCGACCAGATCCGACTCCTCGACGTCCAGGCCCTCGACGTACGCCTCCAGCAGCTGGCGCACCGGCGGAAGTCGCTGCCCGAGCACGCCGAGATCGACTCGCTGACCAAGGACCACACCCAGCTGCGTGACCTGCTCGTGGCCGCGCAGACCGAGGAGAGCGACTGCGCCCGCGAGCAGACCAAGGCCGAGCAGGACGTGGACCAGGTGCGCCAGCGCGCCGCCCGCGACCAGCAGCGCCTCGACTCCGGCGCGGTCACCTCCCCGAAGGACCTGGAGAACCTCCAGAAGGAGATCGCCTCCCTCGCCAAGCGGCAGGGCGACCTGGAGGACGTCGTCCTCGAGGTCATGGAGCGGCGCGAGGGAGCGCAGGAGCGGGTGGGCGAGCTGACCGAGCGGGTGGCCTCCGTACAGGCGAAGATCGACGACGCGCACGGCCGCCGGGACGCCGCGTTCGAGGAGATCGACGGCGAGGTGGCGACGGTGACCAAGGAGCGCGAGGTCATCGCCGGTTCCGTACCCGCCGACCTGCTCAAGCTGTACGACAAGCTGCGCGCGCAGCAGGGTGGCATCGGCGCGGCCAAGCTGTACCAGCGCACCTGCCAGGGCTGCCGCCAGGAGCTGGCCATCACCGAGCTGAGCGAGATCCGAAGCGCCGCGCCGGACACGGTCGTACGCTGCGAGAACTGCCGCCGCATCCTGGTGCGTACGGCCGAGTCGGGTCTGTAAGGGGCCCCGGGCGTGCGGGAGTTCATCGTAGAGGCAGATGGCGGATCGCGCGGCAATCCGGGCCCGGCGGGCTACGGCGCCGTCCTGCTCGACGCCGTGACCGGCCAGCCGCTGCTGGAGGCCGCCGAGTACATCGGCATCGCCACCAACAACGTCGCCGAGTACCGCGGGCTGCTGGCCGGGCTGCGGGCCGCGCGTGACCTCGATCCCGGCGCCGCCGTCCATGTCCGCATGGACTCCAAGCTGGTGGTCGAGCAGATGTCGGGCCGCTGGAAGATCAAACACCCCGACCTGAAGCCGCTCGCCGCGGAGGCGGCCCTGGTCCTGCCGTCCGACCGCGTCACCTACGAGTGGATCCCCCGGGAGCGCAACAAGCACGCCGACCGGCTGGCCAACGAGGCGATGGACGCGGGCCGCCGAGGCGAACAGTGGTCCCCGGCGGACTCGACGGCGGCCCTGGACACGACCGTGATCCAGACCCGGGCCGGGGCCGATGACACCGCCGGGGCCGATGACACCGCCGGGGCCGGCGATACGACCGGGGCCGGCGATACGACCGGGGCTGGCGGTACCGCCGGGGCTGGCGGTACCGCTGGGGCCGGTGACACGGCCGGGCCCCTGGGTACCGGGGCGGTCCCGTCGGCCCCCTCGGTCCCGGGCGGCGGCACGGGTGCGGTCCTGGAACCCCCGGTCGCCGGGCCCCAGGCCACCGGACCCCAGGTCTCCGGACCCCAGGTCACCGGCCTTCAGGCCAGTGGCGGCGCGGCCAAGGCGGACGCCGATGTGCGGGCGGCGCGGGCCGTGGCGGCGCCGAGCGCCGGCTGGGCGCCCGCGGATCTCGGGGCCCCGGCCACCTTCGTACTGCTGCGGCACGGGGAGACCCCGCTCACCCCGCAGAAGCGGTTCTCCGGGAGCGGCGGCAGCGATCCGTCCCTGTCGGACGTCGGCCGGGATCAGGCCCAGCGGGTCGCCGCGGCCCTCGCCCGGCGCGGCACCGTCCAGGCGATCGTGTCGTCACCGCTGGCCCGTACCCGGGAGACCGCCGCGATCGTCGCCGCCCGGCTCGGACTTGAGGTGGCCGTCGCGGACGGGCTGCGTGAGACGGACTTCGGCGCCTGGGAAGGGCTCACCTTCGGCGAGGTCCGCGAGCGCCACCCGGACGATCTGAACGCCTGGCTGACCGACCCCGGGGCCCGCCCGACCGGCGGCGGCGAGAGCTTCGCGGCGACCGCCGAGCGGATCGCCGCCACCCGCGACGAACTGGTCACCGCGTACGCCCGCCGCACCGTGCTGCTGGTCACCCACGTGACCCCGATCAAGACCTTCGTACGCCTGGCCCTGGGCGCCCCGGCCGAGTCCCTGTTCCGCATGGAACTCTCGGCGGCGTCCCTGTCGGCGGTGGCGTACTACACGGACGGCAACGCCAGCGTCCGCCTGTTCAACGACACGTCCCACCTGCGGTGAGCTTCGCAGGCCGGGGTGTGTCGAGCCCTGTCGAGCAACACGGGCCGGACAGGCTCCTGCCTCAAGTCGAGGGCCAGACGGTCGGCCGCAGCCCTGCCGCGCCGTGCGTCACACGGCTGGGGCGCGTCGAGTCGCGCGGGCCAGGCGGACTCCTACGCCAACCCAAGCGCCCTGCCACCGGCCGCAGCCCCGCGCCAAGTTGAACGCCCCGCCACCGGCGGGCGCCCCGTGCCAAGTTGAGCGTCCTGCCGCCGGTCGGAGCCCCGTGCTGCGGCGGGCGTACGAGACCGAGCGGGAGCCTCGCGCTGCGTTGAGGGGCGGGCGTTGGCCAGCGCCCTGCGCCGCGGTAGGTGTCATGTAGGCGAGCCGGGGTTCTGCGCGGAGTTGTGGGTCACATCGCCGTGCTGGAGTGCTGCGCTGCGTTGAGGGGCGGGCGGTCGGTCGGAGACCTGCGCCGCGCTGAGCGTCATACGGCTGGGGCGCGTTGAGGGGCACGCCACCGGGCCGAGTTCCGCGCCCAGTTGAGGGCCATGCCGTCGGCCGGAGCCCCGTGCTGCGGCGGGCGTACGAGACCGAGCGGGAGCCTCGCGCTGCGTTGAGGGGCGGGCGTTGGCCAGCGCCCTGCGCCGCGGTAGGTGTCATGTAGGCGAGCCGGGGTTCTGTGCCGAGTTGTGGGTCACATCGCCGTGCTGGAGTGCTGCGCTGCGTTGAGGGGCGGGCGGTCGGTCGGAGACCTGCGCCGCGCTGAGCGTCATACGGCTGGGGCGCGTTGAGGGGCACGCGACCGGGCCGAGTTCCGCGCCGAGTTGAGGGCCATGCCGCCGGCCGGGTGCCGTGCCGCGGGTGTCAGATCTGCGAGTTGGAGCGTTGCGCCCCGTTGGGTGTCTTGCCGCCGGCCGGAGCCCCGCGCCGCGGGTGTCACATGTGCGAGTTGGAGCCTTGCGTCACGCTGGGCGTCCTGCCACTGGCCCGAGCCCCGCGCCGCAGGTAGGCGGTGCATGGCCGAGTCGGCTTCCAAGCCGAGTTGAGGGCCATGCCGCCGGCCGGGTGCCGTGCCGCGGGTGTCAGATCTGCGAGTTGGAGCGTTGCGCCCCGTTGGGTGTCTTGCCGCCGG